>JBCDFD010000001.1:0-56327 GCA_039178645.1 Pseudomonadota bacterium
AAAAAAGTCTGCGGGCAGTGATCTAAACTTGCAATGGCTCCGTAATATGTGTGTAATTTGCACACAGAAAGGCTCTGCAATGATCACCGACCTCGTAAAACCCGCTCTTCTCGCTGGCGCTTTGGCTATGTCGGCCTGTGTGGCCCCCATGTCATCGGACCCAGACATTGTCGGCGTGGCCCAGTCCGCGGGCAGCTTTAACACTCTGGTGGCGGCTGTGAGTGCAGCGGATTTGGTGGACACATTGCAGTCGCCCGGACCGTTCACCGTGTTCGCCCCCACCGACGCAGCCTTCGCCGCTTTGCCCGCAGGCACGGTGGACACACTGCTCTTGCCCGAAAACAAAGACCAACTGACCTCAATCCTGACCTATCACGTGGTGCCGGGACGGATCACCGCGGCTGATCTGGCCGGAACGGAGCAGCGCGTGACCACAGTCAATGGCGCAACCCTGCACATCGACGGGACCAACGGGGTGCAAGTGAACAATGCCACCGTGGTGACGGCGGACGTGGAAGCCTCGAACGGTATCATCCACGTGATTGACGGCGTTCTTCTGCCATAGATCCAAGTCGGCCCCCATTCCGGCTTGGTCTATCAGGGGCGGTGTTGTCCGGCACCGCCCCACTCTTTGATGGGGATCAAGTGTAAGGACAACGCATTGGTTTATCTTAGGCGTTGGAGTAGCGGACAGAAGGGCGGGCCATGTTTTCTCAGTTGGGTTGGGCGGAGTTCGCGTTCGCCTTTGCTCTGTTTTTCCTGTCCCATTCCCTGCCTTTGCGGCCCGCCGTGAAAGGCCCACTGGTCGCGCGCGTCGGTCCAGCGGGGTTCGGCATCGGGTACTCGATCCTATCCCTCGCGGTCCTGATTTGGCTGGTGGGGGCAGCCGGTCGCGCGCCTTACGTCCAGATTTGGGGCTGGGCGTCTTGGCAAAACTGGTTCGCGTTGGCGTCGATGGCCCTGGTCTGCTTGATCCTGAGCTTTGGTCTTTTACGCCCTAACCCCCTGTCCTTTGGCGGGGCACGGAATGATCAGTTCGACCCAGACCGCCCAGGCATCGTCCGTTTGGTCCGCCACCCGGTTCTTGGCGCCTTGGGCCTCTGGGCGCTGGCTCACATCCCAGCAAACGGCAACCTCGCCCATGTGGTACTCTTTGGCCTGTTTGCGGTGTTTGCTCTGGCCGGTGGCCGACTGGTGGACCGTCGCAAGCGCCGGGACATGGGGGACGAGAAATGGACCACCATTGTGTCCCAAATTGCCCAAGCCTCCCCAATGGCAGGTTGGGGAACCCCATTGGAAATTGTGGTGCGCGCAGGCGTGGCTGGTGTGATCTACGTCACGCTGATCCACGCGCATCCCTATGTTTTGGGGGTCGCTCCCCTGCCCTAAGCTGGCCTTAAGGCGCCTCAGAAGTACCGCAGCCAGATGTAGACGTTGGCAATGGCCAGCGTCAGCAACATGATCGGGAATGCGATTTTCATGAACCGCAGGAACCCGATGGGCTGTTTGGCTTTCTCGGCGAAGGCGGCCACGGTCAAGTTCGCGCTCGCGCCCAACAGGCTGCCATTGCCGCCCAGACAAGCGCCCAAGGCCAGCGACCACCACAGCGGCTCAATGGCCTCCGGACCGCCAAACGTGTCCGCGGTGGACTCGATCAATGGGATCATCGTGGCCACGAAAGGGATATTGTCGAGGATCGCCGACAGAATGCCCGAGGCCCAGAAAATCAAGAATGCGGTCCACATCATGTCGCCATCGGTGATTTCCAGGACTTTCTCGCCGAAGAAATCGAGCAGCCCCACATGCTCCACCCCAGCTACGATCACGAACAGACCGGCGAAGAACAGGATGGTGACCCATTCCACCTCACCAAAGATGTGGTGCACGGACTCGGATTGCTGTTCCGCCGTTTGACCGCCGTAGGCCAAGAGCATCAACAGCCCTGCCCCTGCCAAGGCGCTTGTGCCCGGCTGGAGGCCGTAGCCATGCCCCAGGGTGAAGCCCAGAATCACCAACGCCAGAACGCTCAGGGATTTGATCATCAAACGGACATCGGTGATGGCACCGGATTCGTCGAATTTCATGATCCGTTGGCTGGCGGACGCAGGGATCTTGGACAGCTGGGTGCGGTACATGAAGTAGATGATCGCGGTCAAAACCACCAAGCAGATGGCCGAGATCGGGGCAAGGTTCACCACAAACTGGTTAAAACTCAGCCCCGCTGCCGACCCGATGATAATGTTGGGCGGGTCACCGATGAGCGTCGCCGTGCCACCCACGTTCGATGCCAGAATCTCCGCCATGAAAAACGGGAACACCGGCGTGTCGAGCGCATCGGTGATCAGCAATGTGATCGGCGCGATCAGCAGCACCGTGGTCACGTTGTCAAGCATGGCCGAAAACACCGCCGTGATCAGCGTCAGCATGATCAGGATGCCGGTGGGATTGGCCTTCACCACCTTGGCAGCCTTAATGGCCACATACTGGAACAGTCCCGATTTGCTGGTGATCGCCACAATCACCATCATCCCAATGAGCAGCGCCAGCGTGTTTGCATCGACCCCCGCCAAGGCTTGCTGTTGGTTGATGATCCCGAACAGCACCATGAGCGACGCCCCCAGCATCGCCAGGATCGCGCGGTTCATCTTTTCCGTGATCAGGATCGCATATGTCAGGACCAAAATGCCGGTGGCGAGCCAGAGCGGGTCAATCCCAATCAAATCCGCCAAAGAAAATCCTGGGCCCCCATGACCGCCGTGGCCATGGCCGTGTGCAACGTCAGACAATGTACTCTTCCCCTCGTGACTTAACCCAAAACCCGATCGAGCAGCGAATTCGCGCTAACCGTGCCAACAAACTTCTGCGTGTCTGGCTCCACCAGGATGAGGTGTCGCTTGTACTGGTAGATCAGCAATATCCCCGCCATCACCGGCGTATTCGGGGCCGTGGTGGGTATGTTGCTGGGGTCCGACATGAAGTCGGTGATATTTTCCTTGTGCAGGCGGTCGATCTGCGCGTCGAAATCCTCTTTCTCCATGCTCATGAAACCGAGGTTGCCAAGGTTGGTCCGCCTGTCGTCCCAGCCGAGGTTGATGGTCGCCGCCCGCGGCAGCAACAGGCGCAGCAGCGTGGGCGCCGTGAACACGCCCGCATAGGTGCCGTCCTTGTGGACCACTGGCAAAAACCGTGCCCGGCTCTCACGCATAATGTGGAATGCATCAAAGACCGAATTTTCAGGGTAAACCAGATGCTGGCGGTCTTTGGGCAGCATCACATCGTGACAGGTTAAACTCATGGCGGGCGCAGCCCCTTTGGAAGTGTGTGGTGATACGCGTCACCCCATGCCGAGGGCCCTTGGCTCGCCTGGGGTTGGGGTGTTCACGTGTCCGTGTTGTGCGGGGTTTCACTGGCACAGGCGGTGGGACCACACCATTTGCTACAGCGACGCACGACACTTTATGTCTGTGAAGCAAAGGTTTGAGCGATTTTATTGCGTTACGCCTGTATTTGGTCTGGGTAGGTGACCACCTTGACCGCTCACATGCGAATTTGGCACGATGACAGGCGATGATCGCGGTAATCTCACACTCTTTTTGCGCTCTACAGCGGGGCGTTCTGGCCGTTTGTATACTGTTGCATTCTGTCGCAGGAGCGCTGGCGGACAGCCCATCCACACCGATGGAATGGTTGCACAGGGCCGTGAACGATATCTGCGGACCCGATCCACAGGCGATGTATGAGGCACAATTTCGGCTCCCAGGCGCATGGCTTCTGTCCGAAGAAAGGCGGCCAACCGATGGTCGTCCCGCCCGTGTGACGAGCCAATTACTGGTGGGCGCGGGGGATCAGATCCACCTGGAGGCGCGCTATGCCCCCAACGGTCTCCGCCAATTCCGGGCATCCTACCACCAAAACACCGGCACAGACCGACCTGAGCCACGTCTCCTGGCCATCGCCAGCGGCGATTGCACCATCCATTCCGGGCGAACGCTGCGCAGCGAAGGGCCAATCTGGCGGTATTTAGATCAGTTGGACAGTGACCTTAGCACCGTCCGTTGGACCGAAACCTTGCAAGCGCCATGGCCATTGGGGCGTGATACCGGTGGCGTTCGCGTGGGTCTGGTGGACACTGGATTGGCCTATGACCTGCCAATTTTCCGCACACGGCTCGCGCGGGACGCCCAAGGGGTTCCGTTGGGCTACGATTTTTGGGATCTGGACCCTCATCCCTACGACGGCGATGTGGCACGCGGCCCGTTCTTGCCCATCCGCCACGGCACTGCTGTGGCATCGGTCATCGCTTTGGAGGCCCCGGATGCGGCGCTCGTCCCATTCCGCTTTCCCAGACCAGACATGGCTCGCATGGGTGATCTGGTTCGCGCGGCACAGGCAGCGGATGTGCGCATCCTCGCCATGCCGTTGGGCAGCAATGACCCGGACGATTGGACCGCCTTCGCGGACGCCATCGCAGGAACGGACATCCTGGCCATCATATCGGCGGGCAACAATGGCCGCGACATCGATCAGAACCCGATCTGGCCTGCGGCCCTCGGGTTGGGCAATGCCCTGGTGGTGACTTCATCTGACGCCCGTGGACGCGTGGCCGATGGGTCAAACTGGGGCGTCAACACCGTCGACATTATGCTTCCGGCGGAAAACGTGCCTGTGGTCGATTTCCGGGGCGCAAAGGGCGTGACCTCAGGCACCAGCTTTGCGGTCCCACGCCTCGCCGCTTTGGCCGCGCGTATCCTGACCCGCGAGCCGGACCTTTCTGTCGAAGAGCTCAAGGCACGCATCGCCAGCCACGCGATCACATCGCCCTTTGCGTCTGAACCATCCGTGGCGGTTGGATGGATTCCCAACCCAACCACTTCTCTCGAATAAAGCGCCCATCGACTTCATTGTTCCCGAAATACTCCGGGGCGTGGGGCAGCGCCCCACAAAAGCCACTCACCGTCGGGGCGGCGCAGGAGGCGCATTGTCAATGAAACGTCGCGCCGCCTCCGCTTGCCGGGGATCGGCATTGAGAAGCGCTTGATACCCGGCCTCAGCCAAGTCAGGATCACCGCCCCACACGCCCGACTGAATCGCGAAACGCAGCACCTGGGCATCGTCCGGTGCCATTTCCATTACACTTCTTGCGTGGGGCAGCATTTCATCGAACCGCCCACCCAGTTGCAGCGACACCAGCAGTGAGATGCGGGCATTCAACGAATTGGGCACCTGCGCCACCGCTTGAGCATGTAATTCCGCCCCTTGGGCAAAATTCCCCGCTTGGGAAAACGCGCGACCAGCGTCCAGAAGTTGGCCTGCATTGTTCGCCTGCGCACAAACCGCTGCCAACTCCGCCGTGGGTCCGGTTTCCTGCACCGCATCCAGAGCCGTCACGCAGGCCACAAATGCTTGTCCCAGGGTTTGCTGTACCTGCGCCGCGTCACCGGCGTCACGCATAGCCAAAAGGTTGAGCACATCCGTCAGTGGTATTGCTTCAAACCGTCCATCCCCGCCGCCGGTGGCGATGCCGATCAGCGCGCCGGTGCTGTCCACCAATGCCCCACCGCTCACGCCCGGTTGCATGCGTGCCGTCACATGCCAGCGCGCCAGATCCGATGCTTCCGACGGGGGTGCGATCACGTCGCCGCCCTCAAAGACCCGGATTTCCTGCCGTGCAATGTCGGCACCGATGGCATTGAGCGTCCCTTGCGGGGCCACCGGGGCCAGCGACGCCACCGCACCGCCTACGGGCAATCCGCCCACTTGCAGCAGTGCCAAGTCACCTGGATAGGCCGATGGCACCACCACCGCGCCCCGCGGACCGGCGGGCGTGTGCACAACGGCATCTGCGCGGTCGCCCACCACGTGTCGGTTGGTCACCAATAGGTCTGGACCGATGCGCACGGCACTGCCCACCGGATCAAAGCTCGACACCGGGAAAACAGCTTGGCGCATGGCGCAGACCGGTTCGGGGTGCGGGCAGTCGCCCATCATGGCGGGGCCGCTTTGCGCGCTGTCCTGACTGTCACCGAAACTCAGAACCGCTTGGAACGCCGTGCCTTCGCGCAGCACCTCCACAGACACCTCGCTGTCTTCCGGGCGCAAAAGCGCCAGGGCCACCAAAGCATCACGGGGACTGCGAATGTCACGCTGCCCAATGCGCACGATCCGGTCGCCGGGCTCAATGCCAGCCAGCGCCGCCGGGCCGTCTTCTTCCAGCGCCGCCACACCGGGCGCGGGGCTCACGGCCAAGCTGGCCAACGACGCATGGCGCAGCCGCCAACCGGCAGACCGGTAGCTGACCTCTCCGGTCTCGATCAGACTGTCCGTCACCCGGTCCAAAAGCTCCGCGGACACCGCAAAGTTTACACCTATGTTGCCGTCCCCTTCGGAGGCGAAAATCGCCGAGAGCATGCCCAGCAGGCGGCCGTCGCTGTCCACCAACGCACCGCCGGACGAGCCGGGGTTCACCGCGGCGTCGGTTTGCAGGAAATCTTCAATCGGGTTGAAACCCGCGTTGGTCACACCCGTTGCTGCAACCACCCCGCAACTGACCGACAGGCCCAAGCCAAAGGCATTCCCCACCGCGCAAACCGGCTGCGCGAGACCTGCGTCCATGGCGTACTCAAACACAGGCGGGTCCGCGTCGATGGACAAGACCGCAATGTCGCTGGCCATATCTCCGGCCACCAAATCGGCAGGCAAGACGCGCCCGTCCCATAGGCGCACGTCTATGCGACTGGCGGGTTCCACCACATGCCAAGCGGTCGCGATCAAGCCAGGCCCGATCACCACACCGCTGCCTTCGGGCGCCACTCCAGGTGGGGCACCCGCGGACCCTTGCGCACGCCCAGGCCACACCGGCAGCACCGAGACCACCGATGACATGGTCGACTCCTGAAAAGCCTGACCGGTTTGCGGTGCGACGCCCAGTGTCCCGGCGCAGAGGAGAACCCCCAAAAACTTCACAGATTTGTCGAACATGGCGGCCCCCTCGGATGGCTTCGGATGGCTGAGTGCCCGGATGCTGTATGGCACAACAAAACCATGGCACGGTCAGCGTCGATCACCAAGACCGCCGCAGGGGCGACGGATCGCCCTTGGTGACGATCAGCTTTCCATTCGCAAGGTCACGCGGTCGCCCACAAACCAAACCCGTTGAAGCTCCACTGGGTCGCCATCGGCATCGACGTTTACTCCGGTGGACTTCAACAGCGGATCGCCTTCTTGGATTTGAAGGTGCAGCGCTTCGGTGCTGCTGGCGCGCATCGCCGTCACGTGCGTGGACGCCCTGTGGACCTTGTCCACGCCAAGGGCTTCAAACGCGCCTTTGACGTGGCCGTGGTCCGTCAAAGCCGCCGCAATGCCTGGCAACCGATCCGTGGGCAGGAGGCTTTCAAATAGCGCGATGGTCTCGCTGTCTGACACCACCAACCCACGGAACACACACGCCTTGTCGCCCCTGGCCATCCACAGCGCCTCAGCCTCGCCTTCCGTGACCGCGCGGGTTTCCGTGTTCAGAACAATCAGGTCGGATGCGTCCCATGTCGGAACGAGGCTTTCCAAAGACCGCGCATGTTCGCCACTGAATTTCTTCACAGATCGGGACGACACATAGGCCCCAGACCCGCGGCGTGTGCGGACCAAACCGTCATCCACCAAAGCGGAAAGTGCATGGCGCACGGTGTGCCGGTTCACCCCGAACCGTTCCGACAAGGCGGCCTCCGTGGGCAGCTTCATACCTGGAATATACCGGCCTTCGGAGATATCCGTGCGCAGCGTATCCGAAATTGCCCGCCAAATCGGTGTCTTTCGCGGCTTTTTGCTCACTGGTTCACTCGCTATTGGCCAACACACTGGGATGGATAAAACCTGAAGTTGTCTACATCAAGATCAAGTTGGCAGGACGGAGGCGAGAACGCGGCGGCGACCGGACGTTTGATAGCTGTCGTGGGCCCATCCGGTGTCGGCAAAGACAGCGTCATCACCGGTGTGGTCGCAGACCTGTCAAAGCTTCACTTGGTGCGGCGCGTGATCACCCGTGCGCCAGAACTGGGCGGCGAGGAATATGACGCGGTCTCCGTTGAACGTTTTCGGACCATGGCCAGAAATAAGGCCTTTGCCGTTCATTGGGGGGCCCATGGGCTGCACTACGGCATACCGGCAACAGTCGAAGGTCGCTTGACCGGAGGTCAGCACTGCATAGCCAACTTTTCCCGTGGATCGCTGTTGGAGGCAAACGCGGTCTTTGATGACCTCTTGGTGCTGAACATCACTGCCACTGCAAAAACGCTGGCGGCCCGATTGGCGGCACGTGGTCGGGAAAGCGAGGCCGAGATAACCGAGCGACTGCGCCGGTCGGTGAAACCCATCCCAGAGGGTTTGCGGGTGCTCACGGTTTCCAACGACGGCGCGTTGCAAGACACCGTGGCTCAGGCCGTAGACCTGCTAAAAGGTGAACTTGGTCAGTCGCGGCGAGACGATGCATAGGTTTCAGACACGTTGTAATAGTCCTGAAACCCAATCCTCTCGCGCAATTCATCGAAATCCATTTGCCCCGGCCTCTGGTCCTGCCGCATGGCTCTCAAGGTTGTGACCATGGCCTGCATCGCTGAGGCCATCAGGGACAGCGGGTAAGCGGCGATGGAAAAACCCAGACCGTGCAATTCATCGATGGGCAAGTCCGGCGTTGCACCGCCTTCCACGATATTGGCCATTTTGGGGCCGGGTAGGCTGGCGCAGACCTCTCGCATTTCCTCTACTGTCTGTGGGGCTTCCACAAACAGGATATCCGCGCCGAGGTCGGAAAACTTGTTAGCACGGTCGATGGCCTCGCCTAACCCATGGTCGTGACGCGCGTCAGTGCGCGCGAGGATAAGGATGTCGCCGCCCCTTGCGCGCAGGGCTTCGCGCGCATCAACGGCGGCGCGAACGCGGTCGAAGGCTTCCTCGCGCCCCACAACCGCCTTCCCCGGCGTGTGACCACAACGTTTGGGCGCCAGCTGGTCCTCGATCATCACCGACGCACAGCCCGCTTTGGCAAATCCGGTCACGGTGCGGCGGACGTTCATGGCGTTGCCGTAGCCGGTATCGCCGTCGCCTAGCAGCGGAATTCTGAGCGCGCCCGCGATGTTGGACGCTTGGTCGACCACTTCGCCATAGCTCATCAGGCCAAGGTCCGGTTCCCCGATCCGACTTGCCGAGGCCGCGAAGCCAGACATGAAGGTCAGGTCGTATCCTTCTTGCTCAATCAACTTTGCCGACAGCGCGTCGAAGCAGCAGGGCATGATATGGCAGCGGTCTTCTTGTAGAAGACGGGCGAGCGTGGCGGCGGTACTCATATGGTCACCATTTGAACGGAATATAGAGAGCGAGATCGGGCAGAGCATAGAGCACTCCGACGGTCACCAACATCAAGATCAAGAACGGCCACACCCCCCGCGCCACGTCGCCCAAGGTCGCGCGTGCCACCGATTGAATGACGTAAAGGTTCAGCCCAACCGGCGGTGTGATCAACGCCACCTCCACCATGATGACCATGAAGATACCGAACCAGATCGGGTCGAACCCCAGGCCCATGGCGGCGGGCAGCAGCACCGGTGTCATGATCAGGATCATGGACAGGGCCTCGAACACCAGACCCATGATCAGAAGCACGCAGGCCACCACCAAGATGAACATCCCCGGCCCGTCGATGGCATTGGTGATCAGCGCCGAGATGTCCTGTGGGATACGGTAGAGCGCGATGGCTTTGCCGAACACCTTGGCGCCTGCGACTATCAACAGGATCGCGACGGTGGTGATGGCCGACTCCATGACCGCCTCTTTGAACCCCTGCCAAGACAGGGTGCGCAGAACCACAACCGTGATGAAGAGCGCGGCGGCAAAGCCGATGGCAGCGGCCTCGGTGGGCGTGAACGCGCCCGAATAAAGGCCGACGATGACCAAGAGGGCTAGGCCGACAGAGGGCAGCGCGCGGATGGAGGCGTTGAGGCGTTCCGACCGGCTGGCCTTGTCCACGGCCTGGTAGCTGCCGGTGAACTTGGCGTGGGCCATGGCGAACAGGACAAAGAGGGTCACCAACACGAGGCCCGGTCCGATCCCCGCCAGGAACAGCGAGATCACCGATTGTTCGGTGACAAATCCGTAGACGATCATGGGAATGGACGGCGGGATGAGAATGCCCAAGGTGCCGCCCGCCGCCAAAAGACCATAGACGAACGGCCGGTCATAGCCGCGTTGAATCATTTCGGGGATGGCCACTGTGCCAATGGTGGCGGCGGTGGCGACGGACGACCCAGAGATCGCCGCGAACAGGCCACAACTGATGATGGTGGCCACGGCCAGACCGCCCGGCCAATGCCCCACCCAGGCTTGGACGGCGGCAAAGAGGTCTTTGCCAACGCCACCTTTCAGCAGCACGTTGGACATCAACAGAAACAGCGGCACGGCCAATAGGATGAACCCGTCCAGCGTGGACAGGATCGCCTGCGGCGCCATCAGCGGGGAAAACCCACCGGCGATGAGCATGCCCAGGCCAAGACCACCCAGGGCGAAGGCCACGGGCACGCCCGCCAGAAGCAGACCGAAGAGGGCAATGAGGATGATGGGGAGCGTCATTCGTGGCTGCTCCCCAAGCTTGCGGCGTCGGCATCGCGCAATCGAAGCAGTTCCACCACCGCTTGACCGCCCAAGAGAGCGAACCCCACAGGGATCGACAGTTCTACGATCCACATGGGCAAGTTCAGGATCGAGCCGGTGGTGCGGCCCCGTTCCCACGACGTGTAAAAGATATCGAACCCGTACCAAGCGACGATGGCACAGAAGATGATCACAGCCACCAAAGCGCCTGCGGAAAAAACCCGTTGCAGCGGTGCGCTCAGGAGGTTCGTGACGGCGTTCACGGTGATGTGCCGACGGATCGCCAGCACGTGCCCCATGGCCAGCATGCATCCCCAGATCAGGCAAAGCTGACTCAGTTCCGCGGCCCAAATGGTGGGTTTCACGAAGAAGTAGCGCGCCACCACTTCATAGGTGAGCATTGCTCCGGTCAGCGCCAGAAGCACGGCACCGATGAGCCCCGCCACGCGCGAGAGTGTCGTCATAAAGGTCATGGATGTGGTCTATGCGAGCAAGCAGAACAGGGGCCTTTCGCGGCCCCCGCGGGTAGTCGGATTAGAATGGATCAGTCGTCGGTGACGGCGCTGAGGATCGCGGCACCTGTGTCGCCCGCAGCCGTGCGGTAGGCGTCATAAACCGGCGCTGCAACGCCTTTCCACGCCTCCAGTTCTGCGTCGGTCAGGTCCACCACGGTCATCCCGTTTTCGATTGCAGCCTCATAGGCGGCCGCTTCGATGGAGGCCATGCGGTCGCGCACGTCTTCTTGCGCCACGGCGGCCGCGTCTTGGATATGACCTTGGGTTTCAGCATCCAGACTGTCCCACCAGTCGGTGTTCACCACGACCACGAATTCAATGTTGGCGTGGTTGGTGCGAGTGATGGTGTCCATCACTTCCCAAAGTTTGCGGGATTTCACGCCCGACACGCCGGTCATGCCCACATCCACGGTGCCGCGTTGGTAAGCCAGGTATTGTTCAGACCCGGAAATCAGCGTCGGCGCGCCGCCAGCGGCGGTCACAAAGTCACCCAAGGTTTTGCCGAACACGCGGACTTTCTTGCCTTCCATATCAGCGGGCGTGCGAATGGGACCACCGTTCGAAAGTAGGATCGCGCCACCGTAGGCCTGCCAGTAAAGCACTTGTCCGCCCGTGTCGGCGATCTCAGCTTCGAGCAGGTTGCGCACTTCCGCCCCCTCGGCGACCGCGGCGCGGACCTTGTCTTCGGTGTTGAACAGAAATGGCATGTAGAACACGTCCACCGATGGCGCGTCGCCCACATAGCGGGTCAGCGAGGCAACACCGGCCTCAATCGCGCCGGACCCCACGGCGGCAGGGACCTCTTTGTCTTTGTAGAGTGTCGCACTGTCGTAGATTTCCACGTCGATGGCACCGCCGGTGCGGGCTTCCACTTCTTTTTCAAACAGCGTGAGGTTTTCGCCCAAATGGCTGGTTAGCGGCAGTTGCAGCGATATCCGCATCTTTTCGGCGGCGAACGCTCCGGTGGCCAGGGCCAGCGACATGGCTGCGCCAAGTGCAAGTGTCTTTAGCATGGTATCCTCCCAGATATGCCGGGCTCTTTCGGCCTGACTGGTCCAGACATTAAAGCATGGGATCGACTTGGCAATATCCCCTGCCTCAGTTGACAAGGTTCACCGTTTGCCCGTGAGGGTGGCGATTGCCGCCTGCGCGGCAATGAGCGGGTTACTGTGTGGTACTTTGCAGGGTGCGGATGGTTCGCGCGAAGAGTTGCGCGGTGTCCGACCAGCTGGGCAAGCTGAGTGCCTGGGTTTTGGCTGCCGATTGGAGCGATGCATATGTCTGCGGTTCCGTTAGTATCCGCCTGAGGTTGGCTGAAAAGCACTGCCAATCGTCTGGGTCGGAGAGCAGGCCCGCCGATCCGACAGTGTCCGGGATCCCGCCTGCGTGACAGGACACAACTGGCAGCCCGTGCATGATCGCCTCGCTCAGGACCATCCCGTAGCCTTCGTACCGGCTGGCCAGGGCGAAAAGACTGGCGGATTGGAACCGGGTGGCCAGGGCGGTGCCATCCAACTCGCCGCTGAAAGAAACTCGGTTGGTGAGGTTCAGGTCGTGCTGCAGGGCTTGCAGGCTGGCGGCATAACTCGGGTCGTGGGTTTTGCCCACAATCTCGGCGCGCCAGTCCAAGTCGAGGATTTCAGACAGGGCGCGCAGAAGCACATCGTGCCCTTTGCGGGGGGCCAGCAAGCCAACGGACAGGATCAGCGGTGGGTCTTGCGGGTCTTGCGGTGCCAAGGGCCGGGCAAAGCCAGGCAAAGCGATGGTGGTTTTATCTTCGGGCACCGCGAATTGAGTTGTGAGAACCTCTGCGGTGTGCGGACTGGGCACCATCACATGGGCCATATGCGTCAGCATTTCCCGCTCATTCTGACGCAGGAACTCCGCGCGGTCAGCGGCGAGCCCGGTTTCCAGACCCAGCGGGTGGTGTACGATCCCGATCAGTGGCGCTTGAATGCCTTGGGCACGGGATGGATCGAGACTGCCCACGAGAAAGCCGTCCAGGATGATGGGCACATGGGCGGGCACTCGGGACAGTGCCGCCAGCGTCGTGTCCATGTCGTCCGGCGTTGGGTTGGGGAAGCTGGCGGGCAGTGACAAAAGCTCGGTCTCACAACCAATGTGGTTCAACTGCTTCAGCACCGTGGCTTCGTAAATGTACCCGCCGGTGCGTTGGGTGTGGTCCCCTGGAATGGCGAAAACGGCGTCGATCACGGGCGTGTTTGCTCGGCGGCATAGCGGGTGAGCACCCGCCGTTCGATGATCTCCAGCCCCAGGTAGAACAGCATGGCGGCGATGGACAGGACAGCCACGGCGCTCCACAGCATATTGTAGTTGGACGTGCTGGCGGTGAGCGCCATGAGGTTGCCAATGCCCCGTCCGGTCGCAAGCCATTCGGTGGTGGTCACGGCCAGCAATGCGGCGGGAACAGCCATGCGCGCGGCGGCGAAGAACGCGGGGAGCATGGCGGGAATTTGCGCCCAGATTAAGGTGCGCCAGCGACCGGTGGCATAGCTGCGGAACAGGTCTTGGACAGCGGCGGGACTTTGGCGCAGCCCTTCGGCGCACGCCACCAAGGTCGGGAAGAAGATCATCACAGCGACGATGGTGATTGTGCCGGTTGGGCCTCGACCCAGGGCCAGGATCAGCAGCGGCGCGGTGGTTATGATGGGCACAGACCGCAGCGCGATGGCCAAGGGCAGAACCAGCGCGGCGATGCGGGGGGCCAGGACCGTGGCCATGGCCAGGCCTGCACCAAAGATCAACCCAGCCACATACCCCGGCAAGGTCAGAGCCAATGTGTCCCACAGGGCAGCGCCGAGCGTGGCGCGCGCGGTCGCTGCCCCATTGCCTGACACGAGGTAGGCCCAGACATCGCCGGGTCGTTTGGCGAAGAAGCGGTTGAGGTCGAACGCGTCCATGGACAGTTGCCAAAGCACTAAAACGAAGGCGACCAAGGCCGTGCTTGCCAGCAGTCTCTGCCAAGTCGGTCCTCTGCTCGGTTTCTCAGCGCTGGCCAGCAGCAAAGGTGGACGGTCTTTGGCGATCCAATCGGCGAAACGTCCGAGCGCAAGATAGGCGGCCATGCTCACCCCGGTGGCCAGCAGAGCAATTGCCCAAGTGGCGTCGGTGTCCAAGGCACGCATGGCACGCAAGGTCAGCACGCCAAGGCCGCGTTCGGCTCCGGTGAACTCTCCGACCATCGCGCCAAGGAAGGCCGCGGGGGCAGCAATCTGCAAGGCAGCGATGGCATAGGGCAGGCAGGCTCGCAGACGAACATATACAAGAATACTCCACGCCCCGCGCCCATAGCTTCTGACCAGATCGGTCCAACTTTGCGGGACCGCTTGCAGTCCGACACGGAGCGCGAGGAACGAGGTGTAGTAGACCGCCAAAGCGCCCAAGGTGATCTGCGGGCCAAGCCCTGGTCCATAGAGCACGCGCAAGATCGGGCCAGTGGCGACCAACGGCAGGCAAAACACCAGGAGCGCTAAGACAGTCACCGGGCGTTCCACCTTGGGGATGAGCACCACCAGCGCGGCCAGGAATGCGGCGGCCAGATTGCCCCAGAGAAACCCCAAAGCTGCGCTGTGGAAGGTGGTGCCCAGAGCACGGATCAGTAGGTCGGCGTTCCACCAGATGTATTGGGTGACGGCGACAGGTCCCGCCACCACAAATTGGCCTGCGGTGAGGCGGGCCAGAGCCTCCCACGCGATCAGCAGGACCAAAATGTTGAGCAAGCCTCGCACAAACGAGCTGTGAAACGCAGAAACCATGTTGAAGCGAAGCTGCGACGTGGCCCGTCCGCTGTCGATGGGTCAAAATCCGCCCGTCCCGGTGCCCGTGTCCTTGGCACCACAATCAAGCCCTTGCCAAAATGCGCGCCGCCACCGACACTTACCCAAGACTTGAGGGCAATTCGTGAGCCGCCGGAAAGATGACCCAGACCTCCACCACCGTTGGCTGCCCCGTGTGTGACGCGGTCTATGCGCTGCCTTTGGATATGGAGGGGCAGTCTGCCCAATGTGGCCGATGCGGGTTTCAACTGACGGCACGGCGCCCGGCGGCCATTGGGCAGGTGGTGGGCCTTTCGATTACCATGGCCGCGCTGATGGTGATCGTGATTTTCACGCCATTCCTCACCCTGCGATCTGGGCAGTTCGAGGCCAAAGCGTCGGTCTACGACACCATCCTGGGCTTCAGCACCGGGATCATGGTGCCGCTGGCGGTGGCAGTGTTTTTGTTCATCCTGGTGCTGCCGATCATGCGAATGGTTCTGCTGGTCTACGCGCTGACACCTATGCTCATCGGTCGGCGCAATTTTCCCCAGGCGGCACGTGCGCTGCGCTATGCGTTCACCATGCGACCCTGGGCCATGGCAGAAATTTTCATGGTGGGCGTCGCTGTGGCGTTGGTAAAGCTGGCGGGGCTCGCGACAATATCCATGGGGATGGCGTTCTGGGCCTTTGGTGCTGTGGTGCTCATCAGCGCCTATCAAGACACGTTCATGTGCAGGAACACGCTTTGGACCATGCTCGACGCCAACGGATAACCACCGCATATGCCCGCGGTCAGGTGGTGTGCCGCAGTTGTGGCCAAGTGGCGGAGTTGGGCCAGGACCGCTGTAATCGCTGCTTTGCCAAGCTGGTGAGTCGGGACCCGCAGAGTTTGCAAAAGGTATGGGCATGGTGGATCGCTGGCATCATAGCATACATCCCCGCCAACCTTTATCCGATGCTCCTGACCACAACCTTTTTCCACACCAGCGAAAGCACCATTGTGGGCGGCGTTGTGGAGCTTCTGGACCATGGAGCCTACGGCGTCGGAGCGATCGTGTTTTTCGCCAGTGTAGTGATCCCGGTGGGGAAATTCATCGTGATCGCATGGCTGGCCTTCATGGTGTCGCGCCCCCACAAACATGACCCTCACCGGCTGCTACTGTTTTACGAGGTGGTCGAATTCATTGGCCGCTGGTCGATGATCGATGTTTTCGTTGTCGCCATCCTGACGGCGCTGGTGCAATTCAATGTCATTGCCACAATCAACCCAGGTATCGCGGCGGTGTGTTTCGCGCTTTCGGTGATATTCACCATGTTAGCGGCGCAGAGTTTTGACTCTCGCCTGATTTGGGACCAAACCCAACCCGACGCCCATGACTGATCAAGACCTCCCATCCCCTGAATTGCGACAAACGCGTTTGCCGACGCTGTCTTGGGTCTGGCTCATGCCTTTGGCGGCTGTGATCATTTCGGGGGTGGTGGTGTGGCAGACCTTTGCGGACCAAGGGCCAGTGATCACGCTGGAATTTCCCTCGGCCTCGGGAATTGAGGCTGGTCAAACCGCCCTGCGCTACCGCGACGTCCAAGTTGGCCTGGTTGAACGGGTGGGCTTTTCCGAAGGTCTGGCCGCGGTCGAAGTTGACATACGAGTGGATAAATCGGTGGCCCCGTATTTGGACACCGAGGCCGAGTTTTGGCTCGTGGAACCCGAAGTGTCCGTCCGAGGGATCACTGGACTGGAAACGGTGCTCACCGGTGTCTTCATCGAAGGCCTTTGGGACCAAGTCATTGGTATACCAGCCATACGATTTGAGGCACGCGAAAGCGCTCCGTTGGCGCTGCCGGGCGAAGACGGCACACGCGTCACCCTGGTGGCCCCGTCGGCTGGACAATTGGCAGCCGGGTCGCCCGTGCTGTTCCGCGGGATCGAGGTGGGGCGGTTGGACGAACCGGTGTTTTCGGACTCAGGGTCCTTCGTTTTGGTGGACGCCTTTATCCAAGCGCCGTTCGACCAACGCATCACCACCACCACCCGATTTTGGGACGCCTCGGGCTTTTCGGTGAGCTTGAGCACCGAAGGTCTGTCTTTGAACCTCGACAGCTTAGCGTCATTGGTGGAAGGCGGTGTCAGCTTTGGCACCTTCGTGACAGGTGGCGCGCGCGTGGAGGATGGCACCCAGTTCGACCTTTTCGACAGCGAAAGTCACGCCCGCGACAATGCGCTGGAAGGCGAAGGCGGGACCGAATTGGACCTGGCGGTTTTCTTCCCCGAAATCGCCGCGCCCATCACCGTGGGAACACCCGTTCGGTACCAAGGGTTCCGAGTGGGGCAAGTCACCGACATCATTGGTCAAGTGGATGCGGAAAGTTTCGACGGACGCGTGGGCGTATTGATCAGTTTCACTGTCAATTTGCGGCGACTTGGGTTTCCCGGAGACGCCGACAACGAAGCCCATCGAGAGGAGCTAACGCGCCGGGTGCGGGATGGCTTGCGAGCACGGATCACATCGGTGGGCCTGCTCGCGCAGACGCAAGAATTGGAATTGGCGGTTCTGCCCGAAAGCCCACGCGCGGACCTTGAGTTTGACGCGTCAGGCGTCCCTCTGATCCCACCGGCCCCAAGCGCCACGACCGATGGCGGTTCTGGCATCGACGATCTGATGGACCGGATGGCGAGTTTACCGGTTGAGGAGCTTTTCGAGTCGGTGATTGACGTGCTTGATGGTGTGGCGCGTCTGGTCCGAAGCCCAGCGTTGCAGCAGGTGCCAGAAAACACCAATGCTCTTTTGGTGGATGCACGCACACTGTTGAGCGACGCGGAGTTGGACCAAGCGTTGGCTGACGTTCGGACTGCCACGGCAGCGCTCTCGGGTCTGGTGAAGGACGTGGCATCAAGCGACGGTGTCGCGGCCCTACTGACAGCGCTAGAACAGTCTGACCCCATCGCGCGGGACCTGGAAGCTTTCGCCGCGACGCTGCCCGGTTTGTCGGACGACCTGGTCGCGATCACCGCCCGCCTGGCCCAGTTCCCAGTGGAAACGCTCGGGGAGGACCTGCGCACCGCGCTGGCCACCGCAAATGCAATTCTGTCAGACCCTGCCATCGCGCGCATTGCTCCATCCGTGGCGGCGAACCTGACCACGCTGGAAGCACTTTTGACAGATTTAGAAGCCCAGAAACTGGGGGACGGCCTGTCGTCGACCATTTCAGCAATCAACGAAACCGCGGCGGATTTGCAGGCCACATCGGCTCAACTGCCAGGTGTTCTGAACAGCGTTGACGCGCTGATCAGTGGCGCTGCGGAGGTGGACTTGGCGACCTTGTCGATGTCGCTGGACAGTGTTCTGCAAGGTGTGAGTAGTGTTGTATCTGCGCCCGGTGCGGAAGATTTACCCGACTCGCTGAACGCAGCACTCACAGAATTTGCAGCGGTCATGGCTGAATTGAACGGGGCCGGTGCCGTGGACAGCCTCACGTCGACCTTGGCCTCCGCCGACCAGACCTTGGCCGCCATCGAATCCGCAGCGGCGGAGCTGCCCGCACTGGTATCAAGGCTGGATGCACTGACGGTGAGCATAGCTTCGGCGGCTGCAAGCTATGATGAGGGGTCCCCACTTTACTCATCACTCTTGCGTGCCATGCGGGACGTGGCACAAACCTCTGAGGCATTCCGATCCTTGGCCCGGACCATTGAACGGAACCCAAATTCACTTTTGACGGGGCGGTAGGATGCGAACGGCTTCAATTCTGGGTCTGACAGCACTGCTGAGCGCCTGCGCCAGCGATCCCTCTTTGCTGGTCATCCCGTCCGAGGTGTCTTCAATGACCGTGAGAACGTCGGTGGGAAGCGTGGAAATCGTGGATGTCTCGCTACCGGTGTATGCGGAAACAGACTCTGTGGTGTTGCCCGGCGATGACGGCTTGTCGGAAAACCTGTCCGGCGTGGTCTGGGCCGACACGCTGGAGCGGTCGCTGACATCGGGCCTGATGCGCAATCTCTCTGCCATCACCGGTGCTCAAGTTGCGCCCGAGCCGTGGCCCTTGGCGAGCCAGCCTGACGCAGAGATTACCGTTTGGGTGGATGAAATCCGCGTGACCGAAACGACGATGGTGCAAATGGCCGGTCAGTTCGCCGTCTACCAAGCGGACGCGCCGCGCGGCGGATTGGTGCAACGGTTCGACCTCACCGTTCCATTGCCCAACACTTCGAACCAGGCCCTCTCTCAAGCCTACGGAACACTTTGGCGCCTATTGGCCGAACGCGTCGCCACCGCCATTTGACAAGGCCGCCGGGACTGGCGAGGGCAAAGCGTTCTAGCGAAGAGCCCGGTTCAGCTTGGCCGAACCATTGAGGCCATCTCGATCTGAAACGACCTGCAAGTGTCTATAGCGAGGCATCCAGGGCCGCCAGAACCGCATCGCCCATGCCGGAGGTCGACACGGGATCGACACCTTCTTCACCCAGCAGGTCCGCGGTTCTCACACCTTGGGCCAAAACAGTTTCCACAGCGGTTTCCAACCGATCCGCTTCTGCGCCTTGGTCAAACGAATATCGCAACGCCATGGCAAAACTCAGGATACAGGCAATTGGGTTGGCTTTGCCTTCGCCCGCAATGTCCGGCGCCGAACCGTGGACCGGTTCGTAGAGCGCCTTGGGACGGCCATTGTCCATCGGGGCACCGAGGCTGGCAGATGGCAGCATTCCAAGCGATCCGGTGAGCATGGCCGCCGCATCAGACAGCAGGTCGCCAAAAAGATTGTCCGTGACAATGACGTCAAACTGCTTGGGCCAGCGGCAAAGCTGCATCGCGCCCGCGTCGGCGTACATATGGCTGAGTTCCACATCGGGGTAATCCTCGGCCACCTTGGTCACGACTTCTCGCCACAGAATACCGGATTCCATCACATTGGCCTTTTCCATGGAGCACACTTTGTTGCCCCGGCGCATGGCCAATTCGAAAGCGGACCGCGCCACACGGTCTATTTCGGATTCTGTGTAGCGTTGGGTGTTTATGCCCACCCTTTCGTTGCCTTCGGGGATGATCCCGCGCGGCTCGCCGACGTAGATGCCCGACGTGAGTTCTCGCACGATCATGATGTCCAAACCGGCGACAACATCCTTTTTCAAAGACGAAAAATCGGCGAGCGCATCAAAGCATTGGGCGGGTCTCAGGTTGGCGAAAAGGTCCATTTCCTTGCGCAAACGGAGCAGGCCGCGTTCAGGCTTTACAGAGAAATCCAGATCGTCGTACTTCGGGCCACCGACTGCTCCGAGGAGCACCGCATCCACCTCTTGCGCCTTTGCCATTGTCGCGTCGGACAGAGGTACACCGTGCGCATCGTAGGCCGCGCCGCCCACCAGGTCTTCGGTCACATCAAACGCAAGGTCGCGCTTGGCTCCAAACCAATCGATGATCCGGCGCACTTCCGCCATCACCTCTGGGCCAATGCCGTCCCCGGCGAGGATCAAAAGGGTGGGATTGGACATGGCGACCGGCCTCCTTCTTGCGATGCATGCCGCGCCTAGCTTGCACAGTGAATAGGGTCAAGCGGATGCCAGCAAGGGCCTATTGGGACAGGTCAGTCGTTTCAGCCGCAGGCATCGCAATGTCCACCCAAACCAGCCGGTGGCGACTTGCGTTGACCTTTTCGAAAGGCACCGCAGGGTTAGGGTCTGACGCAGAAGGCCAGATAACACCTGTGTCCAACACATTCAGCCGTGCGTCTGGAATGACGTAATCCACGCGCAGATTACCACTCTGCACATCTTCGGCCCAATCGACTGTGTCGGTTGAGCGCCCCTGGTCCGCAGCACCTACACTCTTGGGTTCTGGGTCTTGGGTGCGCGGATCGTCGAGCAAAGCACGAATTGCGTCATGGCGTCCTTCTCCAAGGACAGGATCAATGTTGGCTGTGCCTAAGATGACGAACGGGTTTTCGCTTGGCTCATGCTCAAGCGCACCATCGAGGTACCGCTGCCAGAATGCGACCTCGTCGGCGGCGCGCAAGCCATTGCGGTCTTCGGGACCATCAAACACCGGTGGACTCCCGTGGAACGCCCAAAGGTGAATCCGGTCCCCATCGGGTAGCACAACCGGCACGTCCCAGTGCCCAACTGTGCTTAACCGGAGCTCGTCCAAAACCTCCGCGGGCCAAAACGGATCATCCCCGTTTTGAGGCAATCGCGCATTTGGCAAGTCGCGCCAAAGCAACTCAGAAAAGTCTCGCACATCTTCGGCAACAAAGGGGAACCGTGATAGGATCGCCATGCCGTTTTGCCCAGCGAAAGCGCCAAAACTCTGCGAATCCTCGGGTTCACCAGCCCGCCCATCGCGGTCAATATCCATTCCGGTGAACCGCCCCGTGTTGGGTCGGCGCGCAAAAACATGCGGGTACGCGTGCGGTCCAAGCAATCCATTGAACGCCACCAGCGCCGCAAGGCCGTGATCATAATCGAACCGCGTGAGCAGGAGGATGTCCGCGTCAGCGGCGCGTACCACATGCGCCACACCCTCGATATCGTCGGCACCATTGAGGATGTCCCGCAACAGCAGGCCCGGTCCATCCCGATCCAATTCAGTGTTGTACATGGCCACGCGCAGCGCGTCCGCCTTGGCCGGACAGGTTGCAGCCCAAACCAAGCCAAAGGCGATCCCAAACCCCAGGGAAATCCCAAACAGAAATGCGCGGCCCAAATGCATGGACTGAGACCTGCACGGGTTTGGTTAAAGTTGGATTACCTGCGACGCCAAGCGCCGTCGCTCAAACCCACGGTCGGTCGGCAGTGACCTTAGCTTCAAACGCATCGATCGCGGCAGCCTTCTCCAAAGTCTGCCCGATGTCGTCCAGACCGTTAATAAGACAATGCTTGCGGTGGGCGTCCACATCGAAACTGATCTCGCCCCCATCAGGTCCTTTGATCACCTGATTTTCCAAATCCACAGTGATGACTGCGTTGGCACCGCGCGATGCATCATCCATCAGCTTGTCCACATCTTCCTGCGGCAAAACGATGGGGAGGATCCCGTTCTTGAAACAGTTGTTGTAGAAAATATCAGCGAAACTGGTGGAAATCACCACGCGAATCCCAAAATCCAAAAGCGCCCAGGGGGCGTGTTCGCGCGACGACCCACAACCAAAGTTATCTCCGGCCACGATGATCTGTGCGTCCCGATATTGGGGTTGGTTCAAAACGAAATCGGGGATCTCCTTACCGTCTGCATCATAGCGCATCTCGTCGAACAAGTTCACACCCAAGCCAGACCGTTTGATGGTCTTTAGGAACTGCTTGGGAATAATCATGTCGGTGTCGATGTTCATGAGCGGCATGGGGGCCGCAACACCTGTGAGTGTGGTGAACTTATCCATCTCTGTCCCCTTTGCCTGATCCAACGGCGTGCGTGTACCCTCACCCAATGGGTTTCGCAAGCTGGCCGCGCCGCAGTGGCACCGTCCAATGAAAACGTCCAAAACCAGACTGAGCGTTCCCACCAAGCGCCAGTATGTCTCACGGGCCCCACAGGGGTCCGTTCATTTTAATAACCCAACGTCAGGCCCGAAGGCCGAGCGCCTCCAGCACTTCCGCCGCCGCTGCTTCCGGGCTTCGGGTGCCCGCGGCCACCGCATCAGCCAGAACGCCCTGCCGGGCTACCAGCGAAGGGTCATCGCTCAGCCGGGCCAACAGACCTTGGTGCAGTTCTTCCCGAAACCAGTGCCGTGCCTGATCAGAGCGACGTCGCTCCCACCACCCGTAATCCTTCCGCCAAGCCAGCAAGGTCTGCATCTCCTCCCAGGCCTCAGACAACCCGGTTTCAGCCATGGCCGACACCATCAGCGCCTTTGGGAACCCTTCGGGATCGTGAGGGCGCTTGCGCAGCAAACGCAGGGCACCGGCATAGTCCGCGCAGGTGCGCGTCGCCACAGGCAGAAAATCGCCATCGGCCTTGTTCACCAAGAGAATGTCCGCAATTTCCATGATCCCGCGTTTCACGCCCTGCAGTTCGTCACCGCCCGCTGGTGCCATCAGCAGCAGGAACAGATCGCACATTTCGGCGACCATTGTCTCAGATTGCCCCACCCCCACGGTCTCGATCAGAACCACATCGTAGCCCGCCGCTTCGCACAGGCTCACCGCCTCCCGCGTCCGGCGCGCCACACCTCCCAAATGGGTCTGCGAAGGCGAGGGTCGGATAAAGGCACTCCGGTCACGGCTGAGCCGTTCCATCCGGGTCTTGTCGCCCAAAATCGACCCACCAGAGCGCGCGGAACTGGGGTCCACGGCCAGAACCGCCACCTTGAGCCCCTGCCCGGTCAGCATTATCCCAAAGGCTTCGATGAACGTGGATTTCCCCACGCCGGGTGTCCCCGACAGGCCGATACGCATGGCCTGACGACCTTCGCTCCGGACCCTGTCCAACAGAGCATTGGCCGCTGCCCGATGGTCTGCCCGGCCGCTTTCTATCAGCGTGATCGCACGGGCCAAGGCACGCCGGTCGCCTGCCAACACACCGGGGGCGAGATCTATGGGGGCAGCCATGGGTTGAGCTCCGTACTCAATGGATCACCGAAACGTGGGGCGTTTACTGCCCCGCGGGGGATCAGTAAAGCAAGGTCATGGCGGTGCACCACATGACATATTTCACGCGCGGGCTGCTTTGGGGCGCTTTGGTGTTGGGGTGTTTTCCGACATTTTCGTGGGCCGCGGACGAAACGGGAACCTTCGATGTCACCATCCGGGGCTTACGCGCAGGGACATTGTCCTATTCCGCAAACTTCACGGAAACTGCCTATGCCGTGTCGGGGGCCGTGCGCGCCGCAGGGATTGCGTCGGTGGCGCTGGATGATGCGCGGCTCGATACCGAAGTCACAGGCAGGCTTTCCGGCAACCGCTACACCCCAGGCACGTACAGGGAGGTGAACAGGCGCGGTGGCGAAACTATCACTAAAACATTGGCCTACTCCGGTGGCGTGCCCACTGCCACGCGCAACCCGCCACGCAACCGGGCCGAACGCTATCCTGTCACCAATTTCGACACGCGCGGCTCGGCGGACCCGCTGACCACCGCCTTCGCCATTTTGCGTGACCGGCCCACAGCTTTGGCCTGTGACCTGGATATCAACGTGTTCGACGGGCGCCGGGTGTCCAATTTGCGGATGAAGACCAAGCAAACCACAGAGGACGGTGAGATTGTGTGCCAGGGCGAATATCGCCGGAAAGCGGGCTTTTCCCCGGACGACTTGGCCGAAAAACCGGTCTGGCCCTTCACCGTGATCTACCAAGACATGGGCGACAGTTGGCGCGTGAACGAAGTGCAGGTGCCCACCACATTTGGCCGCATCCGCATGCGTCGACGCTAGGTCCGACGCGCCGTGTCACACCTCCGTTTGCCCATCGACGATGTTCTGCCCGAGGTGCGCGCGGCGCTTGGCCAAAACGGTCGTGCGGTCGTACAAGCCCCGCCGGGGGCGGGGAAAACGACGCGAGTTCCGCTCGATCTCTTGGGCAGCGGTCAAGTGGATGGCCGGATCATCCTGCTGGAACCCCGTCGCCTCGCTGCCCGCGCCGCCGCTGAGCGCATGGCGCAAACCCTGGGGGAACCGGTGGGGCACACCGTGGGCTACCGCGTGCGGGGCGATAACAAAGTGTCCAAGTCCACGCGCATTGAAGTAGTCACAGAAGGCATCCTCACCCGCGCGCTGCAATCGGACCCGGAGCTGCCGGGAGTGGGCCTGGTGATTTTCGACGAGTTTCACCAACGTTCGCTCCAAGCGGACCTGGGGCTCGCGCTGGTTTGGGAAGTTCGGCAGACCCTGCGCGAAGACCTGAACATCCTGGTCATGTCCGCCACTCTTGACGCAGAACCCGTAGCTGCACTGCTCGACGACGCGCCCATTGTCACGTCCGAAGGCCGCGCCTTCCCAGTGGAAACCCGATGGCGTGCCAGTCCAAAACCATCGCGCAGTCGGGTTGAGCCTTTGGTCGCCGACACAGTGGGCGACGCGCTGGAAAGTACCGAGGGCGGTGTCCTGGTCTTCCTTCCGGGTGAAGGTGAAATCCGACGGATGGAAAGCTTACTGCAAGCGCGCATCCCAGCCCACGTGGACCTGCGGCCGCTGTTTGGGGCGATGGACCTCAAGGCCCAGCGCGCCGCGGTGGCACCGTCGCCGCAAGGGCGGCGCAAAGTGGTCCTGTCCACCTCCATCGCCGAAACATCACTGACCATCGAAGACGTGCGTGTCGTGGTGGATGCGGGCTTGGCCCGCCGCGCCAGGTTTGATCCCGGCAGTGGTATGTCCAAACTGGTGACCGAGAAAGTCACCAAGGCCGAAGCCGAACAACGTCGGGGGCGCGGGGGCCGGGTCGCTCCGGGCGTGTGTTATCGCCTATGGACCAAGGGAGAAGAGGGTGGGCTGCTCGCCTTCCCCCCCCCTGAGATCGCCGCCGCCGACCTGACCGGTCTTGCGTTGGAACTGGCGCAATGGGGCTCGGACCCGCAGGACTTGGCATTTCTAACGCAACCCCCGGAGGGTGCGCTGAAAGAGGCGCGCAGCTTGCTGACGTCCTTGGGAATTCTGGATCTGAGTGGGCGGATCACCGACCATGGGGGCGCTGTGGCACGGCTCCCGGTGCATCCGCGTTTGGGACATATGCTTGTCTCTGGGGGCGCAGGCGCGGCGGACTTGGCGGCACTGCTATCAGACAAAGACCCCGTGAGAGGGGCCGGTGTGGACCTGAATCTGCGGCTTGCTGCGATCCGAGACCCAAAGACCTTCGCTAAAAAACGCGGCGACATTGCCAATCGAGGCGGCCTGGAGCGCATCCGCGCGGAGGCGAAACGGCTGCGATCTTTGAGCCCTAAGGCGCAACCTGCGCTGAACTTGGCGGAACTGGCGGCCCTTGCTTATCCAGACCGCATCGGCCTGCGCCGCAAAGGGGATGACCCACGATGGTTGATGTCAGGCGGCAAAGGCGCGACCATGGATGCCCATGACCCGCTGGCCAATGCCCGGCTGATCGTGGCCACAGACCTGGACGGCGATGCGCGCGAAGCCAAGGTTCGTCAAGCGGTTGAGATCACCGAGGCGGAGGTCCGCAGCCTGTACGCGGATCAAATCGAAACCGTACAGGTGTGCCACTGGGTGAAGCGGGACCGCAAGGTGGAAGCGCGTATCCAAGACCGGCTAGGGGCTTTGGTGCTCACCGACCGGATATGGAAAGACGTGCCCGAAGATGCTGTGGCCGCAGCGGCGCTAGAGGGCGTTCGGACCTTGGGGTTGCAAGCAGTGAAGCCGTCAAAGGCATTCCAGCTTCTGCGCGCGCGTTTGGCGCTCGCCCGAGCGGCAATGTCGGACATGCCAGACCCGTCTGAAGTCGCGCTCTTGGAGCGAGCCGAAGACTGGTTGCTGCCCTACCTGGGCCGAGCAAAATCGGCGGCTGATCTGAAATCCATCGACCCTGCCCCAGCCTTGGCTGCGCGGCTCGGCTGGGAACAATCCCAAGCGCTGGATTGTCTTGCCCCCCCGCACTACCGGACGCCGCTGGGTCGGTCGGTTCCCATCGACTATGGCGGTGACGAACCGGAGGTGAGCCTGAGACTACAGGAGGTTTTTGGCGAAACGCGCCACCCGAAAGTGGGCGGGCGACCTTTGCGCATGGTTTTGCTGTCTCCTGCCGGGCGTCCGGTGCAAGTGACCATGGACCTGCCGGGCTTCTGGGCCAGCAGCTACGCCGACGTGCGCAAGGACATGCGAGGGCGATACCCAAAGCATCCCTGGCCCGAGGACCCGACACAGGCGGACCCAACCTTGCGAGCGAAGCGCCGGTCCTGATGGGCCGGTTTGGGTGGACAGGTCCATTGAGTATTTTTGGAACAATGAAGTCCGGGTCGCGCTTT
This sequence comes from Pseudomonadota bacterium, assembly GCA_039178645.1. GTDB lineage: Bacteria > Pseudomonadota > Alphaproteobacteria > Rhodobacterales > Rhodobacteraceae > Mangrovicoccus. The sequence goes on from JBCDFD010000001.1 coordinate 26,824, forward strand.
GTGGGTGAGAGGTCGTTGGTGGGGCGGTCAGGGGGCTGTGGGAGGCTAAGCTACGTCCATGTTTCTCAGCGTCTTCGATATCTTGAAAATCGGGATTGGCCCGTCGTCCTCGCACACCATGGGTCCCATGGCGGCGGCTGCGCGGTTCCTGGATGATCTGCGTGGTGGGGCGGAGAAGATTCCCGGCGCGGAGGAACTGACTGCTGTGTCAGCCACGCTGCATGGGTCTTTGGCCTTCACTGGGAAAGGGCACGCAACGGACCGGGCGGTGATTCTGGGGCTGTGTGGCCAGGTGCCTGAGAGTTTCGATGCTGACCTTGCAGAGCAACAGATGGTTGCGGTTGCGCGAGATCACTTGGTCAGACCCAAGGGCCTGCCGCCGCTGCGGTTTGATCCCGAGGTTGATTTGGTTTTCGACTATGGGGAGGCTTTGCCGTTGCATCCCAATGGCATGGTGCTGCGGGCATTTGATCAGGCCGGGCGGCCTTACCTAACACAGACATATTACTCGGTCGGCGGTGGCTTTGTGCTGACAGCGGAAGAATTGGCGGCGCAGGACCGATCTACCGCGGCACTGCACGCGGAAAAGGCGGCGGCTGGCTTCCCCTATCCCTTCGGCTCGGCTTCAGAAATGCTGGCCATGGCGCGGTCCAGTGGACTGTCTGTGGCGGCGATGAAACGGGCCAATGAGCGTGCCTGTGCGCCTGAGCGGGACCTGGATGCTGAGCTAGATGCCATCTGGGCAGCCATGCGGGATTGTATGGAGCGGGGGTTGAACGCCGACGGTGAGTTGCCCGGCGGGTTGCGTGTGCAGCGGCGAGCGGCGGCCATCCATCGGCAGTTGCAAGCGGAGCGGGGCGTGAACCTGGGGCTGCCGCACACGGTCAATGATTGGCTGTCGGTCTACGCCATGGCGGTGAACGAGGAAAATGCCGCCGGCGGGAAAGTGGTGACCTCGCCCACCAACGGCGCGGCGGGCGTGGTGCCCGCGGTGATTCGGTACTGGCTAGACCATTGCGTGGGCGCGAGCGAGGCATCGGTGCGCGACTTCCTCCTCGTGGCAGCGGCCATCGGAGGGTTGATCAAACACCGCGCATCGATCTCAGGGGCCGAAGTGGGCTGCCAAGGGGAGGTCGGATCGGCGGCGGCCATGGCGGCGGCGGGCCTGTGCGCAGTCATGGGTGGCACGGCGGAACAAATTGAGAATGCAGCGGAAATTGCGCTGGAGCATCACCTGGGCATGACCTGCGATCCGGCTGGTGGCCTTGTCCAAGTGCCCTGCATCGAACGCAACGGCCTGGGGGCCATCAAGGCGGTGGCGGCGGCATCCTTGGCCATGCGGGGAACGGGCGCGCATTTCATGCCGCTGGACAATTGCATCGAAGCCATGCGTCAGACCGGGCGAGACATGGACGTGCGATACAAAGAAACCTCGCAAGGCGGTTTGGCGGTGAACCTGCCCGGCTGTTGAGGTGGTTGGAGCGATACATTTAGGCGCTACGCCTCTGAATTTGCAGCTTCTTTCGGGCAAGTGTCCGTGACCGGTTTGTCCGTTTCTTGCAAACCAATCCAGGCGTCCACGGCATCCTGGTCAAAGCCAGCGCGGCGGTCTTCGCCCACCTGCATCAATGGGCGGCGGATCAGGATGGGATCCCCTGAGAGCACCGCAAGCGCTTGGTCTTCCGTCATTTTTTGAGGCGCAATCTCTCCCGATTTCACGGCCGGAGCGCTTGTGTTGAACCAATCCGCCACGGCCATGTCAGCGAAGAAGGGCCGCAACGCTTCGGGCGTCCAGGGCTCTTTCAAAAGGTTGCGCACCTCCAACGTGTGGCCAGAGGCCGTGAGCAATTTCTTCTGCCGCGTGTTGGAGATACAGCCGGGCTTTTCGTAGAAAATCATGTGGGCCATGGGCGGGTGTTCCTTCCTTTGCGAGCAATTTAAGCAATCTCCGTGCCACGCCAGCGCCGCACAGATACCAAGCAAACACCGCGCAACTGCCTCAAAAATTGAGCAATTTTCACTCACGGATAGGCAAAACCATCCGCTGGCAAGGTGCCTTGATCCAAGTCAAACGCCAAACCCGCCGAGACCGTCCAAACTCGTCGTTGGCCCCAGTCTAACGATCCTTTGGGGCGGATATCCTGGCGGAGAAAGGCGAACATATGCCCATCTACAATTACCGCTGCGCCGCATGCGGGTCTGAATTTGAACTGCTGGTCAAGCTGGCCGATGTTGGGTCAGAGACCTGCCCAAGCTGCGAAAGCACTGATGTTTCACGGCTTTTGTCGCTGGTGGCACCCCAGGGGAAGTCGGCAGGAATTATCGCCGCCGGGCGGAAACAGGCGGCGCGTGAGGGGCATTTTTCGCACTATTCCAAGGCGGAACGGGCGAAGGTGAAAACCTAAGCGCCCAGTCCAAAACAGCCTCAAAACCGGTGTATGGCAAACGTATGGCATGCGTATGGCAAACGTATGGCTCCAAACTGGCTAGCGACGCAGCACGCGGGTTACGCCCAAAGCGCCCAAACCAGTCAGGAACATCGCCAGTGGCGCGGGGACAGGAACCGGTGCAGGGGATGCAATTCGCACGTTGTCCAAAATGACACCGTTTGCGCCCGGGCTCAGGTTGGCGAAGGTCAAGGCTTGGGACGTGTTTTCAGCCGTGAATGTGAAGGTCGTTGTGAACCATGCGTCAGCGTCCAGGGACGCGCCCCGAGGATAGGCCTGGAAATCGATTGTTCTGCTGTCAGACCCGCTGGAAATCGAAAACGACCGATCAGCCAACTCACCCGGTTGGCTGCGCCCACTGAGGTAGTCAAATCGAATGGTCACTTCTTCACCAATTTTTAGGTTTTGGATGACCTGAGTGATCGAACCAGGGGACGCGTGGTTGAGATCGATGGTTTTGTTTCCATCGGTTCCCTCTAACCCGGCATTTTCGTTGTCAAAGTAGTTGATACCGCCCCCGCCGACGGTCCAGCCGGTGATGCCAGTGAATCCAGCCCCGTATGTGCCGAACCGGCCCGGGACAACGGGTCCGTCTTCGAAACTGCCGTTGATCAGCGTAGCTGCCGGTGCCGACGACAGGCCAAGTGCGAACAGAGCGATGGTGAGCAGTGGGGTGCGAATGGTCATTGTGTGTCTCCGATTGATGTGAATGGTCTGAGAAAGTGTGGTGACAGAATAAGTTAACAACCGCGCAACACCTATGGTTAACGCGCGGTGTGAGGCGAGGGTCGTGCAAGGTTTGGTGAATTTGGTGACTTCGACGGCAGACGGGCCGACGGCGATGCAGCATGCTTCGCTATCGAAGCATCACCCTAGCTCAGAAACTCACGTCTTGTGCGTTTGAAACCCTTTGGCCCGTGAAACCCAAAGCGTCGGACCGTTCCCATAAGCCGCAAACGATCTTCAACGTGCCCCGCAACGCGAAGCGTGTCAGGGTACACAGACATGCTGCGGAAAATGCACTCAGAAAGGTATCATTCTGCGGCAGTTTGGAACCGGCTGGGCCCGTCCTCTACAGAGGTGTAGCCATCGCGGGTCTGGGGCAATTTCATACCGAGCACAGCGCTGGCCACTTGGTTGCGCAGCATCTGCGCGGTGCCGCCGCCGATGGTGAACATGCGCGCGTCGCGGACCATACGTTCCAGCGGGTTGTGGCGCGCATACCCTGCCGCCCCATGCATTTGGAGCGCGTCGCCCGTGACCTTCACCGCCATTTCGGACGCGAAAATCTTCGCCTGCGCCGCCGCGTCCTGAGCGGGAAACCCGTTCACGTCGGATTGAGCCGCCTGATGGATCAGAGCCCGCGACGCCGTGAGGCTCACTGACATATCCGCCAGCATCCATTGCAGTCCCTGAAATTCGGCCAACGGACGCCCAAACTGGCACCGTGATTTCAGGTAATCCCGTGCCAGCTCAAACGCGCCTTGGGCGATCCCATGGGCCACGGTCGCCGCGCCCACGCGCTGGCTGTTGTAGGCGGTCATCAGCTTGCCAAACCCGCGCCCCGGTCCACCCGGCAAGGGCAGCGCCCAAGCGTCGGCGATGAACATATCGTCGAAATGCAGATAAGTTTCGGGAATGCCGCGCAGGCCCATGGTTTGGATACGCTCACCCACGCGCAGACCGTCATTTTCTTCGCGGAAGGCCAGAAAACCGCCGATGCCCATGTCTTCGCCACTGTCGATGATGCGGGCAAAGATCAGGTGCGTGCGTGACACGCCGCCCCCAGTGATCCAGTATTTGGTGCCGTTCAGCACGTAGCCGCCCGCAACCTTGGTGGCAGTGGTGGTCATTTCGGTGGCGGCAGACCCCGCCTCTGGCTCAGTGATGCAGATTGCGGGTTTGTCACCACCAAGGACGAGGGCCGCCACTTTTTGTTTCTGCTCTTCGGTCCCGTAGGCCATGACCGCGCCGAGTGCGCCCATGTTGGCCTCCACCACGATCCGCCCGGTGACGCCGCAGGCTTTGGCCATTTCTTCTATGACAAGTGTGGCGTCCAAATAGGTCAGGCCGGGGCCACCGTAGGCTTCGGGGATGGTCATTCCCATGAAACCTGCACTCGCCAGCGCATTGATTGTCGGCCAGGGATAGGCTTCGGTCAGGTCCACTTCCGCAGCCCGATCCCGGACGAAACCATCCGCAAACTCCAACGCACGGCACTTCAACTGCTCTTGGGTTGGTGTCAGAGTGGTCATGGCAGGTCCTTTCATCACGGGTCCGTGATGCATAGCAAATGCATCTATATTGAAAAAATGCGAAAACCTGCGATCTTGTGTAAGTAAAACTTACATTAATCTATGTGGCCAGGTGAACCTTCGTTTTCTCAGATCAGTGGTGGCGGTGGCCGAAACCGGGAGCCTTGTTCAAGCGGCGGAGCGGCTGGGGGTCAGCCATTCAGCCCTGAGTCAGCAGATCAAAGCGCTCGAAGAAGAGTTGCAGATCGACATTTTGGACCGCACCACGCGCCCGCCCCAAATAACCGACCGTGGTTTGGAACTGGTGGGTCACGCTCGCCGGATGCTCGATTTGGCCGAGGAAGTCCGGGGGATCGGATCAGCGGACACTCTGACCGGCGTTGTGCGCATTGGCGTTGTGCCGTCGGCGCTTGTGCATCTGATGCCCCCTGTCCTCGCGCGGTTGCGGGCGGGCCATGCCGGGTTGGACATTCAATTGCGCTCGGGCCTCTCGGACAGTTTGGTGGCGGACGTGCGCGCGCGGGACCTGGACATGGCGCTGGTGACCCAGCCCGAGGTCCTGCCCAGCGGTCTGATCCAAACCCCCATCGCTAGGGAGCCGCTGGATGTGGTCACGGCAGAGGGCACCACTGGAACCGACCCGGCGCACCTGATCACGGGCGCGCCGTTTATCTGGTTCAATCGGCGCACTTGGGCGGGTCAGCAGATAGAGCGGCATTTGCGCAACCTTCGGATAGCGGTGAGCCCGGCCATGGAGGTCGACAGTCTGGAGGCCGTGGAGGCGCTGGTGGCCCATGGCTTGGGTGTCTCTGTGTCTCCGCGCCGTTTGGGGGCCCCGCCTGTGCCAGGGTTGCGCCGCGTGCCCTTGGGTGCGCCGCACCTGGAACGGGTGCTGAGCCTGGTCCGGCTGGAACGGTGCTCGCGGGCGCGGGTGGTCTCGGCCCTGGAAGCGGAGTTCGCGAAACTTGGTGGCACCACCTGAACAAACCTGCCGTCAAAGGGCGACCCGTTGCACCAACCCCACAAAATTCGTTGACTTTTCAAATCATCAATTCGACGGTTGAGCCTTCTAGCAATCAACAGGTGTGCCATGTCCGATGTGCTTGCGACGCGTTTCACGGGTCTTGATTTCGTCAATCCTTTCGTGCTGGCCTCCGCGCCACCCACTGAAAGCAAGCGCAAGATCCTGAAGGCTTTCGAGTCCGGCTGGGGTGGCGTCGTGACCAAGACCATCGGTCTGCACCCGGTGGAAAACGTGGCCGGGCCACGGTGGATTTTCCAACGGTCCACCGAAGCGAAACCCTATGTCTCGCGGTCCAAACGGCCCGACAGCGTGTCCCATTCGTCGTGGAATTGGGAATTGATTTCCGACCAGCCGCTGGACCAGTGGATCCCCGATCTGGTGGAGATCAAGCAGACCTACCCGGACCGGATGCTGATCGCGTCGATCATGGCAGGCGCGGGCAACGAAGAGGAAATGGACAACTGGCGCAAACTGGCCACCGCTTGCGTGGACGCCGGATGTGATGCGTTGGAGCTAAATCTGTCCTGCCCGCACATGGACCGCAAGGACATGGGGTCTCACATCGCCAATGACGAAGAGATCATTACCTCGATCATGGCGGCTGTGACCAGCGCGGTGAGCGTGCCCATTTGGGTCAAGCTCACGCCGTCCAGTTCCGCCTTGGTGGTGGGCGCGGCCGCAGCTTACGACGCCGGTGCCGCGGCCATATCGCTGTGCAACACGTTCCCGTCGCTGCCGCTGATGGACCCCGAAACCATGAAGTTTGAGTTGGAGGTGGACGGACTCGTCACCTCGGGAGGCTTGGGTGGCTTTGCAATCCTGAACCAAGCGCTTCAACGGGTGTCAGACCTGTCGCGGGCGTTTCCAGACAAAGAAATCTCAGGGATCGGTGGGATCAGAGGGTTCCACGAAGCGTTCAACTTCATCGTCCACGGCGCGGGAAACTTGCAGGTCTGTACCGCGGCGATGGAGGAAAAGGGCAGCGGCGGCGTGGGGATCAAGCTCATCCAAGAGCTGAACCAGGACATGACCGACTACCTCAAGCGCAAGGGGTTCTCTTCCATCGAGGAATTCCGCGGCATCGCCCGCGAGCGCGTGGTGGAACATTCCCAAGTGCGGCGGAAAAGCGACGAATACAACGGCGGCTACAAGGTGGCCTAGGGCGATCTGACGTAAAAAAGGTATCCAAGACAAGTGGTGGACCCCGCATAACCACATGGCTTCGAACAACTAGGCAAGTGGTTGGAAAGGTCTGGGGCAAGACGGTGCGCCTGCCGTTGATCGGCCACCAGCAGACCTCGGTAGCGCATAGCGTGAACTGGTGCAGTGCGGACAAAGTGAAGTCTCGCTGCGGCTGCGCCAATGACAGCTTTCAGGCTTCGGTGTTCGAAGCGTCGGTCGGATTGCGAACAATCCACCAAACTAACAGTCCAACTATGGCTCCCATGCTAACAAACATCAGAGTGGATTTGCCAAGCATCAGCCAGCCATAGGATGTAAGCATCCCATCTACTTCTCGGACATATTCACCGCCACCGAATTGAAAATAGAAATTTGGATCTAATGACTGCCGCCAACCGCGATGACGCCCCAACGCGATGCTGACTATTGCAATCACAAACGCGATGGCACCGCCCCAATAGATTGCGCCTAACCAACCCATTTCCTTTTTCATAGCGTATTTTAGAATTGGAGCACCGATTAGCCAGCAACAAAGAAAGGCAATTGGCAAGCCGAGAATTGCAGCCCAAATGAGCACCCCGATGTTACTCTGCAGTGCTATAGGAATGGAAATACAAGCCCAACCCAAAAGCGCCGACAGATTTACGGCACGTACCAATTGCTTTCGAGAATATGCAAGTTTGGTAGACACGCCATATCCTAACTTGAACCTTGGCCAACTGTAGGTCGCCGCTAACTGATCCGCAAAGCCTTCGCTGAACCAATTGGGGTATTGTAAGCTTTTGTTATGTCCATAGGAAACCCGACCTTAGTTTACAATGCAGCACCGGTAGGTATGGGCTCTTTAAACGCCTTCGCTGCGCACCGAATGAAGGTCCGAACTGCGAGTAGTGATACGGGCGGTCACAATTTTCAACTGATAGCTTAGCAACACCACAATCCTGAAGGCGCGAGTTTTCACCACATTTATTGGATACCCTAAAACAAAATAGAGGACAGATCGCTCTGTCCTCCTTTCATTTTCCAGGTGTTGGATAAGGTCACTCCACCACGGCCACACGCCCATCCATAACCGGCACGGCGGTACCTGACTCAAAGGCGCGCATCACTTGGGCGGCCATCAGTTCGGCAGCATTCGCTTCGATTATGCTGGTTTTGTCGGCGAACATGGAATAGCCATCGCCGCCTTTGCCCAGGAAGTCGCTGGTCGCCAGAGTGTAGGTCGCAGCGGCATCCAGTGGCGCGCCGTCCACCATGACCTCAACCACGCGCTCGCCCGCGGGCATGGAGGGGTTGAACGAATAGGTCATACCCGACACGTGGGCATAGCGTCCGCCGCCATCCTCGATTGCCGACACGCCGTTTTCCAAGGCCGCCAAAACGTCCGCACCGCTCAATTCGAGAAGCACGGTTTTGTTGCCGAATGGCAGTTCGGTGAGGATCGTCCGGCGGCTGAGCACGGTGCCCGGCTCATACTGCGTGTCGCCGCGGATACCGCCACCATTGGTCAAAGCCAGGTCAGCCCCGGTTTCCACCCGCATGGCGTCCGCGGTCAGATTGCCAAACGCGCTTTCAGTGGATCGCACGGTGGTGCGACGGGTGTCGAGCAAGACGGGCGTCGCCCCAATCTCGATATCAAGTTCCGCCGACAGGAACGACTCGTAGGTTGCCACCTCGGCGGCCACGGCGGGGTCGGGTTCGACGTTCAGCGTGTTGATCACCTGAAAAGAGGGTTCCCATTCCACCTGTGGGCCACGGCGGCCTTCGACGGTGGAGATCTCCACGGTCATGATGGTGATGAGGTCGGCTTGGCTGCTGCTTTCAACCAGCGCCACGTTGCCGTCATATTCGATGACGAGGTCATGGTCGTCGCCCGACAGAATGATGTCCACGTCGCCTGCATCAAACAGCGCCGCATCTTCGGCGCGCTCGGTGTGACCCAGAGCAATTACCAAGTCGGCGCCCGCTTCACGCAGTTGGGCCGACATGGTTGCCGCCACTTCGACCGGGTCAGAGAAGGTCACATCGCCGGGTGACGATTTCACTGCCGTGCTGGCGGTGGTGAGGCCAAAGATGCCAACAGTGTGCTCGCCCACTTCCACCATCATGCTTTCGGTGACGCCATCCACCAGGGTGCCGTCGGGCTCAAGCGCATTGTTGGACAGCATGGGAAACTCAGCTTCGGTGATCCGTTCGCGCAGCACGTCTGGTCCGAAGTCAAACTCGTGGTTGCCCACCGCCATGGCGTCGAGACCCACCATGTTCAGCAGCGAAATCATATGCGCGCCAGCGTCGAAGTTCGACAGGAGCGAAGGCGAGATGCTGTCGCCACCGCTGGTGGCCAAGACAGTGCCGTCTTCGCCCACATCATCGCGGACATCTTTGATCACAGCGGCCAAACGGGCGACACCGCCGCTGTCGCCATAGCCCTCCATCCGGTCGATGTCGTTGACATGGACGATGGTCAGCATGTCCTGAGCATAGGCGGGCGCGCAGGCCAGAATTGTGGCCATGGCCGTAGCAGCAAAACGCATGGGTCTCTCCTGTTGGTCTTTTGTGGCAGGTTAGCGGAGGCGAAGTGTTTTGCAACGCCAAGCGTGAACATGGGTCCACGGCGCGCGTGATTTTTTGGGTGCGCGAGGGCCCAAGCAGGGGGAAGTGTTGAAAACCGATGCGCTTTGGCTTGGCGTATTGGATTTTGAGTATTTTTAGAACAGTGAAGACGGGGGGGTGCTGATCGCTTAGGGGCGGAGTTGTGCCAAATCCTCCGGCCCCACCAGCAGGCGCATGCCCAAGACACCGGAGTTGTTCAGCACCGGATATTTGCGCAGGGAAATATTCACAGCTTGGATTTCCGGGTGGGCCGCGCATGCGTGGACGATGCGGGTCATGAGGCGTTCCTGGGTTTCATAGTACCCATCGCGGGCCAGCCGGTCGATTTCAGCGATCAGCGGGTCATAGTCGAACACATGGTCCATGCCGTCGCTGTCGATCATCACCAGTGACGGGTCAAGTGTCAGGGTCAGATCGAGAACATGGGCGTCGGGGACCACATCGTCCGGCCCGTAGGTGCCCAGATCACAGGCAATTTTCAGATCGGTCAGTTCCACAGTGCTGGACAGGGCCAAGGTGCGCTCCTTCGGTTTGGCTGAGAGGTGCCAAATAGGGCGCGCAGGACTATGGGCGATAATCTGAGGGGATTGGGCCTGAGCCTCAACGTTGCGGGGCGTCGTAGTACGGCAGGGCTTCGGTTCGCACAGGATGGCCCTCTTGGTGGACCTTATAGACGTGGGCGGCGATGTCTTCGAGCGGGGCAAACCAAACGTCGCGGTCGGCCAAGGTTTGCTCCACCCACTTTTCTACCAATCGCCAGCGTGCCAAGCGCCCGGTGAGGAAAGGATGGAGGATCAGCATGAAGAATCCGCCGGCCTCGTATTGTGCTTCAAACTCTTCCCAAAACCCTTGTAGCCCAGCGGACGGCCCACGCACCGGCATGAGATAGCCGATCTCATCATAGTGCGCGAAGGGCGGCCAATCGTCGGTGCCCCAGTGGACCGGCATTTCGTAGAGCGCGCCTGTGGGTGTCTCCATCCGATAGGGAATATCGTCGGCCATGAGCGAACTGTCGTAGCGAAACTGATGTTTCACCAGAAGGTCTATGACTTGGTTGGTTATATTGTAGACCGGCGCGCGGTAGCCGCGGGGGCTTTGGCCGGTCATGCGTTTGTGGGTCTCCAGCGCCTTCTCAAACGCCTCTACTTGGGCGGGGCCTTGGGTGGCGATAGGGTCTTCGTGGATCCAGCCGTGGTGACCGATTTCGTGGCCGTCTTTCAGGATCGCCTCCACCGCGCCCGGATAGGTTTCCATGCACCAGGCGGGGATGAAGAACGACTGTTTCAGGCCCAACCGCCGGTAGGTATCCAGGATGCGTGGGATCGCCACTGTGGGTCCATAGCGTCCCATGGAGATGGGATAGAGCCGTTCGGTGGAGTCTTCGGGTCGGGATACGTGGATCAGGCTGTCGGCGTCCATGTCGAAAGTGATCGCGCAGGCACATTTGGCGCCGTTTGGCCACGGGATCGGGTTTTGGATCATGTGGCGCCCTCCACCAGCAAATGGCCATCGGCGGCGTTCCAGCTAAGCGTCACGGCCTTGCCCGCGGACAGGTCCAATTCGTTGAGCGCCCGTTCCTGCACTTGGACCTTTAACTCGGTGCCGTCGCTGGCCTCTAGGAAAGCCGTCACGATGGACCCCACGAATTCCTCGGAAATGACGGTGGCGGTCAGTTGGTTTTCACCCGATGATGATTTGGAGCCCACATGGACCATGTCGGCGCTGACCACGATGGACACCTCGGTCCCCACTGCCGCCCCGCCGAGTACAGTGAAGGTGCCAAGGGCGGTTTCCACCGTGACCATGTTGCCGTCCGTGCCGGATACCTTGCCCGGTAGGATATTGTTGCGGCCCACGAATTCCGCGACGAAGCGAGTGCGGGGCGCGCGGTAGACCTCCCTTGGCGTGCCCACCTGCGCGATCTCGCCCCTGGACATGATCACCACTCGGTCCGCCATGGCGAAGGCTTCGGACTGGGAATGGGTGACGTAAACGAAGGTGATGCCCAATTCCCGTTGCAGCTTGGTGAGCACCGATTGCATGCGGATCACCAGATGAGCGTCGAGCGCCGACAGTGGCTCATCCAGCAGGAGCAACTGGGGTTCTGTCACCAAGGCCCGCGCCAGCGCCACCCGTTGCCGTTGACCACCTGACAAGGTCTCCACATTGCGTTCGGCAAACTCACCGATTTCCATCCGGTCGAGCCACGCCAGCGCGCGCTCGCGACGCTCGGACGGGTCCACCCCGCGCATTTTCAGCCCAAACTCAACGTTCTCACGGGCGTTCAGGAATGGGAACAGAGCCAAGCTCTGCCACACCATCGGCGTGTCCCGTTCATGGGCGGGCACATCGTTCATCCGCTGGCCGGAGATTGTGATTTCTCCACCGGTGGGCGCATCGAGCCCCGCTAGCATCCGCAAGGTGGTGGTTTTCCCGCAACCAGACGGCCCCATGATCGCCACGAACTCGCCCGCGCCAATGTCCAGGTTAGCCTCGCGCACCGCCACGAAATCGTCGAACCGCTTTTCGACATTGGTCAGTTTCACCAGCGGGTCAGTCATCGGGCGGCTTTCTGTAGGCGGAAGAAAATGAGCGCTTGGGAAATGACCACAAGCGTGATGGACACGCCGAACACCAGCGTCCCGATGGCGTTCACCTGCGGGTCGATGGTGCCTTGGACAATTTCCAGCACGTGGACCGGCAGGGTCTTGTTCAAACCCGACACGAACCACGCCACGGTGAATTCGTCGAAGCTCACCGCCGCGGTGAGAAACAGCGCCGATAGGATCGCGGGTTTGCAAAACGGCAAGATGACTTCGCGCATGGCCCGCCATTCACTGGCCCCCAGGTTCCAGGCCGCGGCCTCCAAGCTGGTGTCAATCTGGCTGAGCCTTAGTCGGATGATCGCCATGGCAAAGGGCGCTGTGAGCACGGTATGCGCGGCGATGATCGACCCCAACTGTCCCGACACGCCCAGGCGGCTGAACCAGGCCAGCATGGCCAACGCAATGATGATCAGCGGGATCGTTGGCGGCAAAAGAATGATGGCAAGGAACAAACCCTTGCCGCGGAAGTTGTAGCGGTAGTCGGTGTAGGCGGTGCAGAACCCCAAGGTTGTGGCGATCACCGATGTGCAGGCGGACACGATCAGGCTATTCTTGGCCGACCGCCAAAAGTCGGGATCGGCGAAGATGGTTTCATACCAGATCGTTGTGAACCCGCTCAGCGGCAAGGTCGGGAACCGTGCGGAGTTAAACGAAAACAGCAAGCTCACGAAGATCGGCAGGAAGATAAAGCCCGCTATCAGGATCAAATAGAGGCGTAGGAACAGGTCCAACCTCATCGGCTGGTCCTCTTTTTGTAGGCAAACATGATGGCCGCGAAGGCGATTGTAAAAAGCGTCAGCATCATAATCACGGCCACCACAGCCGCGCGGGGCCATTGCATCCCAGCCTTGGTGGTGTCGATGATCAGGATCGGCAAAGTCGGCGGTTTGGAGCCGCCCAGGTAATAGGGCGCCACAAAGTCTCCGAACGACAGAATGAACGCAAACAGCGCCGCGATCACAAACCCGGTCTTACCCGCAGGCAGCACAACCGCCCAAATGGTCCTGAGCGGCGAACACCCCAAGTTCCGGGCCGCTTGGATCAGCCGGTCGTCGATGTTGGCCATGGTCACCGTTTGCAGGATTAGCACCAGCGGCATCACCAGGGTGAGATACCCGGTCAGCGTCCCGAAGGCCGTGTTCAGCATCCGGTAAGGGCCCAGGCCCACAAGCCCAAAGGCTCCGTTCAAGACCCCCGACTCCGCCAGGATCGTGTACCAGGAAAAGGTCCGCACCAGATAGCTGGTGAAAAATGGGATGATCAGGAGCAAGATCACCACTTGGCGCGTCTGGGCCGAACAGCGAAAGGCCAGATACCACGCTGCCGGAAACGCCAGCAGCGACGCCAGCACCGCCGACGCGGTCGCCATCACCATGGTGTATTGGTAGGCCGACCAAACGAAGTTGCGCGACAGCATGCGTTCCCAGCTGGCGAACTCGAAGGTCTCCACCATCTGGAAATTGCGCACCACGAAAAACGACATGGCCACCACAAACACCAGCGGCACAATGAAGAATGCCGCCTGCCAAATGATGATCGGCAGGCGGAATGTCAGGGCAAACGCGTTGAGGCGTTGTTTCATGGTCGGTCAGTAACCAATCAGCCGATTAGGCGTTCTTGTACTCCGACCAGAAATCGTTCCAGTCCTCCAGGCTTTGCTGAACTGGGATGTCACGGTATTTGATCCGACCCTCGTTGATCAGGGTGATTGGGTCCTGCGGATCGCCATCCACCTGCTTGGACCGCGCGGCCTCGGTCGGGTCGACCTCGTTGAGCATGGCACGGCCCGCCTTGGTCACCGCATGCCCAGGATAGCCCAACATCTGCGCGGTCTTCACCTGACCTTCGGGCGACATGGTGTAGGCGAGGTATTTCAGCGCCATATCAACCTTTTCCGAGGTCTTGGCGATGGAATAGCTTTCGGTCCACTGGATGCCGCCTTCCTTGGGCACCACCGAGGACACCGGCGCGCCGTCCCGTTCCAGGATGCCGGTCACCCAGTCGCCAATGCCGACCATGGCCAGCATTTCGCCGTTCTTCAGGCCCGCAAAAGTGCCGCCAAAATCGAAATAGCCGCCGACCTGAGGTTTCAGGCTCAGCGTCTTCTCTTGCACCGCATCCCAAGCCGCACTGTCGATGTCGAAGGGCGAAGCATTGCCCATGAGCAGGCTCATCTGACCCAAGGTGGGCAAGTGCCAATCGAAATGACCCACTTTCCCGGTCAGACGCGGGTCCCAGAACACATCATAGGTCGCGGCCTCTTCGGCGGTCAGGGTTTCCTTGTTGTAGGACACTCCCAAATGCCCAAAGCGTGTAATCAGCGAGTACAGCTCACCGCCCGCGCCCCAGTGACCCGAGAACGCCTTGAAGTCGTCATGCAGCAGGTCGTCCATGGGATAATCGTTGGGGTCCAATTCCAACACCAAATCCTGTGCAGTGAGGATCTTGGCGTACTCGGCGTCGGTGTGGATGATGTCGAACGTGCCCGGAGGGTTCTGCGCCAGTGCCGCCAGCATGTTGTCGCCACCGGCGTAATATTTCGGCACGAACTTGACGTTGTTGGCTTCTTCGAACGCCCCCACCATGTCCGGCTCGGCAGTGCCGTACCAGCCCAGCATGGTCAGTTCGACGGTCTGCGCCCAAGCCCGATTCACGAACGGTGCGCTCAGCGCCACCGACGCCATGGACGTCTTCAGGAACGTACGTTTGGATTGGATCAACTTGCCATTGGTGGCCATGGAACTCTCCCCTGTTTCTTGCGTGTGCCGTTTGAGGCTCGTTATGGGTATCCGTGCAGCAACCGCGCCACGCGAATCCCAGTGCCTGTGGGGAGACTGCTCCAAATCGGGTCGGGTTGCACAAAAAATGCTCAAAGGAGCCTACGGAGTGGACAGATTCCTGTTTCGTCGCCGCTTTGGTGTGCAAGGACCGGTGGTTTTGCCGGTGATCCACGTGGTGGATGCGGCACGGACCCTGGCGAATGTCGAGGTGCTCACGGGCGAAGGCGCGGCCGGATGTTTCCTGATCAACCATGATTTTGGGGTGCCGCCATTTCTGGACATCATCCGCGAGGTGCGCGCGGCGCAGCCTGACCTTTGGATGGGCGTGAATTTCTTAGCCGTCACCGGGCGGGCGGCCTTCCCTCAACTGGCGCGGCTCCAGGCCGAAGGATACCGGATCGACGCCTATTGGGCCGACGATGCGCGAATTGACGAGCGGGTGAGCGACCAGGTGGAAGCCGCCCAGATCGACGCGGCGCGGGTGGGCTGGGATGGCCTCTACTTCGGCGGCACCGCGTTCAAGAAACAACGGCCCGTGGACCCAAGGGACTATGGCCGGTCGGCAGAGATTGCGGCGGGCTGGATGGATGTGGTGACCACGTCCGGCTTGGCCACCGGAGTGGAAGTCGACGACAGCAAGATCGCCACATTCCGAACGGCCGTCGGAAGCACCGCCTTGGCGCTCGCCTCGGGGATCACCCCAGAGAATGCCAATCGGTATGCGGAAGTGGATTGCTTCATGGTCGCCACAGGGATCAATTACGACAGCAACTTTTATGACATCGAGCCAGTACGCTTGCGGCGTTTGATGAGAGTAGCAGAGGACTTGACCAATACGATGACTACAAGGACTGAGGGCTGTGCCTGACTGGGCGGGCGCGAATGCGCCTGCCGAGGGGCAGGCAGGCGCAGCCCGGCGTGTCCGCCGGGCAAAGTGGTGCAAGCAAGACCGAGGAGCCGAATATGACAACTCAAAACAAAGGCCCCCGCGACGACCGTTGGTATTTCTCGCTCATGGCGCCCAACACCAAGGGCAAGCAATTCGCCTGGCTAGACCCGACCTCAATCTACATCAATCAGCACGCATTCCACGACCTTCTGGATGACCTCCTGGCCGATCTGTCCGAGATCGACTTCGACGTGGTCGGAGGGTTGGATGCGATGGGATTTGTCCTGGGGGCCGCCATCGCCGCGCGGCGAGACGTGGGATTTCTGCCCATCCGCAAAGCAGGCAAGCTCTGTGTGGACACCGACAAGGTGAGCTTCACCAACTATTTGGGTCGAACGCAGGATATGGAGATGCGCCTGCCCGCCTTTGGCCCCGGCACCCGCGTTTTGCTGGTGGACCAGTGGATCGAAACCGGTGGAACCATGGAAGGTGCCATCGAGTTGGTGCATCGGCAACAGGGTGAGGTCGCAGGGCTGGTGGCCATCGCCATGGAGGACACGCCTCGGGCCAGCACCTTGCGCAAAACTCACAGGGTGGTCACCGCCATTCAACCTGGAACGAAGTGGCAAGACGAGTGCAACGCCCAGACCCTGTCCAGTTTCGACACCTACGACCCGGTCAAAGCCTTTCCCCAAGGGGCACCGGGCTAAGTCAAAGCCATGGCCGGGAAAGCGCTCAACAAGAAGAACCTGATGGAACTGGACAAGGATGTCCTGGCTCAGCTTCTCCTCGACACAGTCAAGGGCGACGCCGCGCGGCAGCGGCATGTGCGCATGGCACTTTCGGCGGAGCAGGGCGCGACCGATGTGGCCGCCGATGTGCGCAAACGGTTCGCCTCCATCCGCCGTGCGCGCAGTTTCATTTCTCGCGGATCGCAGAAAAAACTGGCCAAGGAGCTGACCGACTTGGTGGGGCTGATCGAAATACGGCTGGCCCAGGACACGCCCGATACAGCGTTTGACTTACTCTGGGCCATGCTCGCCTTGGCCCCGTCGATTTACGAACGCACCGACGACAGTTGGGGCACCATCGGTGAAGTCATGGACACCTGCATGGAGGCGGTTGCGCGCTTGGCTCCACGTTTGGACATCGACCCCACATCGCTGGCTGAAACCGTGTTCGACGCGCTCCAGGACAATGGCTATGGGCAATACGATGGGCTCGTGGTCGCCTTGGCGGACCCGTTGGGCGACGCGGGGCTGAGCATGTTGGCCGATCGCGCGCAGGCGGCCAAGGCCGCGCCGCTGACAGATGCGGACCTGCATCGCTATCGGTTCATTCACGACGCAGCTGAACGGGAACACGCCGCCCGGAATGCGCGCGACCTGACGATGCGTATTCTGCTCAAGGATGTGGCCGACCTGCGCGGCGATGTGGATGCTTGGCTGTCACAATACAGCGCCGAGCAACTGACCTTCGCCACCATCGCCCCAGACGCCACCCGAAGATTGCTCACTGCGGGCCGGCCCGAGGAGGCGCTGGCCACCATCCAAGCCTGCCTGGCGCGATCCGACCGCCGCCACCCCATGGGCTTGGACAGTGAGGTGGACGAAGCCCATTTCGAGTGCCTCGCCGCCTTGGGTCAGCGGGACGAGTTGCGCACCGCGCTGCGTTCGAAATTCGAAACTCACCTCTGCCCCGATGCCCTGCGACGCTACCTCAAATCCTTGCCAGATTTCGAAGACGACGAAGCGTTGGAGCAGGCCCGCGCCCATGTCTTGGATTTCCCCGATGTGATCACCGCGCTGGTGTTTTGCCACGATTGGCCGGACCCGAGACTCGCAGACGACCTGATCACCGTGCGCCATGACGAGTTCGACGGATACGCCTATGAGGTGCTCACCCCCGTTGCCGATTGGCTTGTCCCCCAGCACCCGCTGGCCGCCGTGATCCTGTGGCGGTCCATGATCCGGTTCGCATTGGAAAAAGGCCGATCCAAACGCTACCGCCACGCCGCGCGCCACCTGGAGGCCTGCGCTGCCGCCGATGCCGCGATCCCAAGCTACGGGTCACACCAAGATCACATGGACTTCGTCCGCGACCTGGAAACCCGTTTTGGCAGGTCCCAAGCGTTTTGGCGGTTGGTGCGGTGAGCCAGACTTAGGCTCTCGCTAAAGCGCTTCCACTTTACATTGGATCACTTATTCGCTGCCTCGCGCGAGGCTCAAACGCGAAAAGCGATGATGCAAGATGCTTCAACGAAAAGTGGAAGCGCTTTTACTCAATCATCATCATCGTCGTCGTCATCGTCATCCTGCTGGATGAGCAATTCCGCGTCGGGATGGATGGGGCGGTAGATCTCCACCCGGTCGCCATCGGCCACCTTGGTGTCGAGCTTCTTCACCGCGCCGAAAATCCCCACCTTGTTCACCGCCAGGTCGATGTCAGGGAACTGCCCCAGGACACCGGAATGCTCGATCACCTCTTCGACGGTGGACCCGTCCGGCACCTCGATCTTCATCCACACCTGCGCGGTGTGCGTGGCCACTGCGATCCCAACGTTCATTAGGCGCCCCTTTTCTTCTTGGGCGTCAGCACGCCTGTGGCGATGAATTCTGGCGTGGCGACATCATCTTCGACGACGGCCACCGCCGCGGTCCGCTGATCAATCACCGCTTTACCGGCGAGCAAAAGACCCAACAGGATGAACCCGCCTGGGGGCAGAATCGCGATCAGGAATCCGCCGTAATCCGGCACGATTGTCATTTCCAAGAACCCAAAGGCATCGCCCAGCAGCAGCGAGGCATCGGCAAACAGCGTGCCCGAGCCAAGGATTTCGCGCACGCCGCCGAGAAGGACCAGCGCGAACATGAACCCAAGCCCCATCATCAGCCCGTCAAACACCGCCGCGCCGGGGGCATTGCGCGAGGCATAGGCCTCGGCCCGCCCCAGGATTGCGCAGTTGGTGACAATCAGCGGGATGAAAAGGCCCAAGACCTTGTGCAAATCGTGCATCACGGCGTTCAGGACCATGTCCACCACCGTCACGATGCACGCGATGATCAGCACAAACGCTGGAATGCGGATTTCCGGTGTGATCACATTGCGCAAGAGCGACACCGCGAGCCCTGCCATGAGCATAACCGCCAGCGACGCCAGCCCCATGCCCAGCCCATTGGTGGCCGTTCCGGTCACCGCCAGCAGTGGGCAGAGCGCCAGCAACTGGCTGAACACCACATTGCTGTCCCAAATCCCGTCGCGGGCGATTTTCTTGAAATCAATGGCCATCAGCGCGGCTCCTCAACTGGCTCGACACCGGGAGCGAGCAGCGTCGCTTCGTGGCGCGCGAACAACTCCAGCCCACGACGCACTGTGCCCACAACGGTCCGCGGTGTGATGGTAGCGCCCGAAAACGCATCGAAGTCACCGCCATCTTTGTCGACTTTCCAACGCTCAGGCTTGGGGTTCAGCAAGGACAGACCAGTGAACCGGGTAATCCAGTCGGACCGCTCTGCTTCGATCTTGTCGCCCAAGCCGGGGGTTTCCATGTGGCTCAGCACACGCACGCCCAAAAGCGTCCCGTCCGGTGCCACCCCGATCAGTGTCTCGATCCCGCCTGCGTAGCCATTACCTGTCAACTGATAGGCAACGCCCACGACCTCGTCCCCCATCCGGGCGCGGTAGACAGTGACAAGGCCCTCATCCAAATCCTCAAGCGTCAGTAAGGAGCGGGTGACGTCGTTGTCGTGCAGGTCCGCTGGGATCACTTGCGCCAGCGAGGCCGCCAGGTCCTCGGCATTGCGCGCCGCAATCGCGGCTTCGGTGAGGTCATCCACCAGCGCCAAGATCAGCGCCGTGGTCAGGGCAAAAAGGCCCAACAGCACCCCGTGCCCCACAGGCGCTTTGCGCAGGTCCGCGAACCCCTGGTGCAGCTTGGTGGCGATGCCCAATTCAGTGCTCTGATCAGCCATGGGATGTGTCCTTTGGCAACGGCATGGGCGCGCCCTTTCGGGTCCGACCAAAGATGCGCGGGCGGGTAAATTCGTCAATGATCGGCGCGCAGCCGTTCATGAGCAGCACAGCGAACGCCGCGCCCTCAGGGAAAGCTCCGAACGTGCGGATGATGACGATCAAAACGCCAATCCCGCAGCCGTAGATCAACTTGCCCATGCGGGAGACCGGCGACGTCACATAGTCGGTGGCAATGAAGAAAGCGCAGAGCACCAGGGCACCGGAGCTCAGATGCCAGAGCGGGGACGGATAGCTCAGCGGATCCACCCAGTGCAGCGCGCCAGAAAGGAGCGCAACCGATCCAAGAACAGCGACAGGGATGTGCCAAGAGATCAGACGCATGGCCAAGAGCATCACGCCCCCCAGCAGCAACAGCAGAGCACTGGTTTCACCCAGCGATCCCGACACCTGGCCCCAGGCCAAAGACGTCAGATCAAACGTCTCCGCCATGACCTCGGGAACAGTACGCCCGCCGCTCAGCTCTGCGGTCACTTGGCTCAGCGTTGTCGCGCCACTGAGCGCGTCCACCGAAGGACCGCGGCCAAAGGTGATTGCCAGGGCTTCAGGGACGTTCGGGCTCAGCGGGTCGCCGATGGCATGGGGCATGACCCAAGACGTCATTTGCACCGGAAACGCCACCAGCAGGATTGCACGGGCGACCATGGCGGGGTTGAACAGGTTTTGCCCCAACCCGCCGTACACATGCTTGGCGACAACTATGGCGATCACCGCGCCCACGGCACCGACCCACCAAGGGGCCCAAGGCGGCAAGGTCATGGCAATCAACCACCCAGTGAGCATCGCCGACCCATCGGTCACATGCATCATCACCGACTTCCGGGCCAGCACCAGACAGAACGCCTCCGCCGCCAAGGCTGATGCAATGGTCACGGCAAAGAGAAACACCGCTGGCCACCCAAACAGGTAGAACCCCATGGCAGTGGCCGGGGACAGGCAGACCATGACTGCGATCATGGTCTCCGTGACCGAGAATTTCGAATGGGTGTGCGGACCGCTCAGGATAGCTTGGATGCTCATGTGTCCGCCTCCACCGGTTGACTGGACGACGGCGCGGACGGCTCAGCGCTCGCTGCCGCGGAGGCGGCAGCCGCCTCCTCTGCCGCTTTCTTCTTCGCCGCCGCCGCTTCGGCCTGTTTCTTTTTCTTCGCCGCTTGCTCCGCTTTGCGTTTGGCCATGGCAGCCTTCTTCGCGGCTGCAATCGCCTCTTGGCGCGCGGTTCGGGCCGCCGCCAGCCTTTTGGTTTCTTCCTGCTGGTGCTTGCGGCTTTCCTTGGCCGCCAGACGCCCCTTGGCGTAGTTGAAACTCTGCACCAGCGGAATGTTGGACGGGCAAATGAATGAACAGGACCCACAGGCCACGCAGTCCATCAAACCCGCGTCCACGGCTTCCTCCAGATTGTCCGACTGAATCCGCGCATTCATTTCCATCGGCAGCAACCCACAGGGGCAAGCTGACACACAGGACCCGCAGCGAATACATGGCATCGCCTGTTTGCGCCGGGTTTCCCCATGGGTGAGCGCCAAGACCCCGTTGGACCCTTTCACAATCGGAACCCGCAACGACCGGATCGGTAGACCCATCATCGGACCACCCAACAGCAACCGGTCAGGCTCACCATGCAGCCCGCCGCAATGGTCAATCAAATCGGACACCGGTGTGCCGATCAGCACTTCGACATTGGCCGGACGGTTCACACCCCGGCCCGACACGGTCACCACACGAGACAAGAGCGGCTCGGAGTACCGGACAGCTTTGTGCACCGCTTGGGCCGTGGCGGCGTTATGGACCACAACGCCCAGTTCGGCGGTCAGCGCACGGGCCGGAGTTTCCAGCCCCAAGACGGTCTGAACCAGGTGCTTCTCCGACCCCATCGGATAAAGCGTCGGAACCGGCCGCACCTCACCGCCCGGGCCCATCTGCAACGTGTGGTGCCGCATGTCCGCGATGGCTTCGGGTTTGTTGGTCTCAATGGCGATGATGACTTTCTTCACGCCAAGCGCCTTGGCCATGATCGCTGTGCCGTCGGCCACTTCCTCGGTGCGCTCGCGCAGCAGGCGTTCGTCGCAGGTCAGGTAAGGCTCGCACTCGGCGGCGTTGATGATCAAGGTGTGCAGGTCATACTTGGCGCCCAACCCCAGTTTCACCGACGAGGGGAAGGTTGCGCCGCCCATGCCAACGATGCCGGCTTCCATCACGCGGTTGGCGATCTCCTTGGGGCTGGCATCTTCGGGGTGCATCCGCGACAGGCGCGGCCCCCATTTGTCCTCGCCGTCAGGCCGAATGGTCACCGTGGTGACGGGCAAGCCCGAAGGATGCGGGGCCGCAAATGGCCCCACCGAGATCACCTTACCCGAGGTGGGCGCATGGACGTTGGCCGAGACCATGCCTCGAGCCTTGCCGATCAGTTGGCCTTTGAGCACATAATCGTCCCGTTCCACCATCGGAACTGCTTCGGCCCCGATGTGCTGTTGCAACGGCACGCGCAGCAGCTTCGGCATCGGCATCTTTTCGATGGCCGCATTCTTGGACAGATACTTGCGGGTCTCTGGGTGCACACCACCGCGCAGGCGGAACGCTCCAGCGGTGCGTTTCAGGAAAGGTAGGTCCAGCAATCCCATCACGCCGCGTCCTCATAAACAGACCCAGGCTTTGGCCAATGCCAGTTGCGCAGGGTCTTGGGTTTCGGTCGCAGGAGGATGGCCTTGGTGGGGCAGACCTCCACACAGGCGTCGCAGCCGGTGCAGGCGTCGGTGATCACCGTGTGGATTTGCTTGGCCGCACCAACGATGGCGTCAGTGGGGCAGCGTTTGTAGCATTTGGTGCACCCGGTGCAGTGATCTTCGAATATGAACGCCACCAGGGGGTCGGGTTCTTCCTTGCTGTCGCCACCGCCGCCTTGGGGGACATCGACACCCGCAATCTCGGCCAGTTGGACGATCACATCCTTGCCACCCGGGGGGCAGAGCGTCACTGGCGCGGCCTCTGCCGCCACGGCCTCCGCCGCGCCTCGGCATCCGGGGAAACCGCATTGGCCACAGTTGGTGCCAGGCAGGACAGCCTCCAGGTCATCCACAATGGGCGGCGTTTCGACGTAAAACACCTTGGCGGCGATCCCCAAGATCACACCCAGGACGAGCCCCATCAAGGCCATGGTGAGCACGGCTGCGATCATTGGCAGTCTCCTTGGGTGAGGGCTTGGGTGGTGGAGGACGAAGCGTGGGTCATTGGCTCACCAACCCGGCGAACCCCATGAAGGCGGTGGACAACAGCCCGGCGGTGATGAAAGCAATGGGTGCACCTTGGAACGGCGCAGGCACATCCATGCGCGCGGTGCGTTCGCGCAGCCCTGCAAACATCACCAACACCAGTGTGAAGCCCAAGGCCGAGCCAAAACCGTAAAGCAGGCTTTCGGGCAGGCTGTGGCCCTCTTGTATGTTCAGCAACGCCACGCCCAAGACGGCGCAGTTGGTGGTGATCAACGGCAGGAAAATCCCCAGACCGCGATAGAGCGTCGGGGACATCTTGCGAATGGCGGCTTCGGTGAATTGCACGATGGCCGCGATCACCAGGATGAAACTGATGATCCGCAGGAACTCCAACCCCAGGGGGATGAGCAGCCAAGTTTCCACCATCCACCCAATGGCGGCGGTGAGCGTGAGCACAAAGGTTGTGGCAAAGCCCATGCCAATCGCGCTTTCCATGCGACCTGAAATGCCCATGAAGGGGCAGAGACCCAGAAACTTCACCAACACCACATTGTTCACCAATGCGGTGCTGAGGAGGATGATCAGGAACTCTGGCATGGGGCTTGTGTCCTTTGCGCGGTGGCCGTGGTCCCCATGAAGCATTGGCCATGCCAAGCGGTTGGTGAAACTCCGACCATGGCAGTCAGCCAAGTTAGACCGGAATGCGCCCTGCACCTGCGATATCTATTAATTTCAAGGCATTAGGGCTGATCGAGATATTCGCATTGCCCATACTGCGAAACCGCACGGTCACCATGCCAACCGACTGGTTTGGTTTGCTACATTGTCGTGTCGCTGTCTGCACACTGGGTACCGCAAGGCATCGCCCAGACCCGAACCAACGGCGCAAACGCACGTTCGTCGTCGCTTTGCGCCATGTTTTGGAGTGCATCCCAAACCAAATGACCGCTTGGCACGCCCCGTGCTTGATCCTTGGCATACGAATTGTCGGACACCCAGCCGACCAAGCTCCGGAGGGACGCGTGGCGCGAGATGAGAAGATAGGTCGAATGACGGCAGGGATGGCGGGCCAGGCCCCCATTCCAGTGACGGACCGGATTGATTGGATCGGCGGGTTCGATCCCCATTTGCGCAATTTTGACATCATCCTGCGCACGGCCAACGGCACGACGTACAATTCCTACGCCGTGCGCGGGTCCGAAGGCGTGGCCGTGATCGACACGGTGAAACAAGGCTTCACCGACGTGTTTTTCACGCGACTGGAAGCGGTGGCAGGCTACGACGAGGTCACCGCAATTGTGCTCAATCACCTGGAACCCGACCATACGGGTGCCGTTCCTGAACTGTTGCATCGTGCACCCAATGCCAAAGTCTACGTGTCTCCAAAGGGCGTCATGGTGCTGCGCGCTTTGCTGAAGGATCAGTTCGATGCCGACCGCGTGGTTGTGGTGCGCACCGGGGACACGCTCAGCTTGGGCGACCGAACGCTGCGGTTTCTCACCACGCCCTATGTCCACTGGCCGGACACCCAATGCACCTATTTGGAAGAATCCCAGGTCCTGTTCACCTGCGATCTGATGGGCTGCCATTTCTGCGACGAACGGCTGTTCAACGATCTGGTGGGCGACTTCCGGTTCTCGTTTGAATACTATTTCGACCATATTATGCGCCCCTTCCGGTCCTACGTGACCGACGCGCTGGACCTGATCGAACCGCTCGACATCGCCATGATCGCGCCCAGCCACGGGCCCATCCTGCGGTCTCATCCCCGCGAATATATCACTCACTATCGGCGGTTGGTGAAGTCTCGCCTGCCCAGCGAAGTGGGTGATCAGAAAACCCTGCTGATCTTCTATGTCAGCGCCTACGGGGCCACGTCGCAGATGGCCCAAGCGGTCCACGAAGGCGCGGCGGAAAACCAAGGCGTGCGCGTGTCGCTGTTCGATCTTCAAATCGGCGAGGTGACGCCCTTTATCAATTTGATCGAAGAGGCGGATGGTCTGGTCTTTGGCACACCCACCATCAACGGCGACGCGGTGAAAACCGTTTGGGACGTACTAAGCGCACTCATCGACATCGACACCTCCGGCAAGCTCGGTGCGGCCTTCGGGTCCTATGGATGGACCGGCGAAGCGGTGCCCATGGTGGAGGCCCGCATGAAGGGTCTGAAAATGCGGGTCCCTGAAAGCGGTATCCGCATCAAACTTCACCCCACAGACGACGAACTGGAACAATGCCGCGAGTTTGGACGCCAACTGTCCGCGCATCTCACCGGCCAAGTGGCCCCGAAGGAAATCGACCTGGCGGACCTGTTGTGACCGACATCCCCCGAAAGGAACCCAGCATATGGCAACGGCAAAACTGACCTTCACCGACGTGTCGCTCACCGTGAACGTGCCTTCGGGCACACGGATCATTGATGTGTCCGAAAAGATCGGCGCGGGCATCACCTATGGCTGCCGCGAAGGCGAATGCGGCACCTGCCTGACCCATGTGGACGCCGCCGCCGAAGACCTGTCCGAACCGTCGGTTCTGGAACAACGCGTGCTCAAGGAAAACCTCGCCGGTCGCAATGATCGCTTGGCCTGCCAGTGCCAAGTGATCGCTGGCGAGGTGAAAGTGCGCCCCGCCTAATCGCGGAGCGCGTCACAGCCAAGGCCGGTCTGGCCGGCCAGTAGCTTTAGGAAAGGAAACACCATGTCCGTCGTTATCTCAGGCGATCTGTGCACCACCTGCGGAGACTGTGAACCGGTCTGCCCCACCGGCGCCATCGTGCCGAAAAAGGGCGTGTACACCGTCAAAACCGATATCTGCACCGAATGTGAGCCCGACCATGACATGCCCCAGTGCATGAGCGTGTGCATGGAAGACGGTTGCATCGACTTCGCCGCATGACCGACGACGGCGACGCTTGCGAGCCTCAGATGCGCCGCAGCCTACGGGTGATTGGCGTGGACGGGACCCGCGTGACGCTGGAGGCCCCTAGGGCCTCCGCTTGCGCGTCCTGCGCGATCAAAGCGGGTTGTGGCACGGGCGCGCTGGCTGAAATGCTGGGCGCGAAGGAAACGCTCTGCGTGGACACCGACATCCCAACCTCGGTGGGCGATGTTTTGGAGGTCACCATGGACCGGACGCAGTTTCTGCAAACGCTGCTGTGGGTGTACGCCACCCCGGCCCTTGCACTCATCCTGGTGGCCGCAATGTCATTGGTGGCGGGCCTATCCAATGGGACAACCGCGGTACTGCTCATCCCTGCATTAGGCCTTGCCCTATTGCCCATGCTCCGAGCGGAGAAGCGGACCGCCACAGCCGTTTCAGTCCGGCATCCTGTCGAAACCTAAACTCCGCGCCACAGGTCTGAGCGGCGGTGCCACTCAGATCTTCTTGATTTCAATATTGTGCTTCTTCAACGCGTAGCCGATCTGGCGGGGTGTCATCCCAAGGATGCGCGCGGCTTTCGCCTGCACCCAACCCGCCTGTTGCATCGCCTCGACCAACTCTTCGGCCTCTGTGTTGGTGGTCTTGCGCCGCTGCGGTGGCTGCGGATTGATCGGTGCGGCGGGCGAGAAGGGACGTTGGGACTCCTTCATGGTCCCATAGACCACCTCACCGGCGGCGAGATTGCTCACGGCTGACCCCGGCGGGGTCTGCATCCGCCATAGCTCTGTCGAAAGACAGGCGTCGTAGTGACATGCAAGATCCTCGTGCTGGATCACATCCCCTTCACACAGCGCCGCTGTCCGGTTGATGCAGTTTTCCAACTCGCGGACGTTGCCAGGGAAACGGCAACCCGACAGCGACTCCATCGCGGTAGACGTGATGCCGATCTTGGTGCCGTTTTCTTTGTTGAATTGATCCAAGAACGTTTTCGCCAGGTCCGGTATATCCTCGGGCCGTTCCCGCAAGGGCGGCAGTTGGATCGGCACAACGCAAATTCGGAAATACAGGTCAGCACGGAAATCACCCTTGGCCACCGCCTGTTCCAGGTCCTTGTTCGTCGCCGTGATCAGCCGGACATCGACTTTGAGCGTCTTGGTGCCGCCCACCCGTTCAAACTCACCCTCTTGGAGCACCCGGAGAAGTTTGGTCTGGAACTCGTGATTGATCTCGCCAATTTCATCGAGGAACAATGTTCCGCCGTGGGCCAACTCAAACCGGCCCTTCTTCTGTCCGGTGGCGCCGGTGAACGACCCCTTCTCATGGCCAAAAAGCTCGGTTTCCAGCAATGTCTCGCTGAGCGCCGCGCAGTTGACCTTGATAAATGGCTTATCTGCCCGCTCGCTGAGCCCATGGATGGCACGGGCAAACAGTTCCTTTCCAGTCCCGCTTTCGCCGCGGAGGAGCACTTGCGCGCTGGTGGGCGCAACTTTGCGCACCCGCCTGATCACGCTGGACAGCGCAGGGCTCGCCCCAACGATGCCCTCCACGGGCAGGGCCGGTTGTTCGGGTTCCTCGCGGGTGTGCTGTAGCGCCTTGATGGCGTCGCCTGCCTCGCGGAACAGCCGTTCGCGATCCTGCGCCACGATCCGCTGCACTCGCATGGCCTGCTCAAACAGCGACGCGATCATGGTGATCACGCGCAGGTCGGTGTCGACGTTGCGACCTGGATCATCGAGGAATGGCCGGAATACGGTCAGAACGCCTGTCACCAAGGGCTGGTCGGCGTCCGCGCGCACGGGCACGGCGATCAGGGCAAGCTTTTTATCCCGCGCCACCTTGGGCAGCGCGTCGAACCCTAACTCAGACACCACGTCGAGCGACACCAAAGGCACGCCAGTGCGGAACACCATTTGCACGACACGCGTTGGGAGCTCTAGCCGAGACTTCAAATCGGGCGCAGTGCCATGGGCGGTGGCACAGAGGAAAAACGGGTTCACCAGCTTTTCACCGCCCCATTGCGAACCGGGTTCCGATATCATCGACAGCGAACCATACCGCAGCCCCATCATGGAACTGAGTGCGCCAAACACTTCGGGCATCACCGCCACCGGATCAACCGACCCCGTGAGCAGCTTTGCAACCTCAAACAGAGTTTCCACCGATGGAGACGATTGCGCCTGAACCGGTTTTTTGGGGATCTCTGCAATCATAGTTTGATCGTCAGTATTTCTGTCGTGCTTCATCATGGGTGCCCCGTCGTTCGTGTATGCCTGTGCATAGTGCGTATCAAAGGGTCGGCGCCGCTCGATCAATCGAACGTTCTGATCCAATGACTTGCCACAGAAGCCGGGACGTGGCGCGATAGTCGGCCAACACGCGTCGAAACGGCGCGATCTTGATGCGCATTAAGGTACTTTTTTTATCAAATCGATCCGAAATTGACCTGGAATTGCAACTTTTTGGTGCACAATGTTTTAAGACTGTTCCGAAAGCGACACTCGCGCGGCGCGCGAATCTGGGGACGCGTCTCAGCGATGTTTGATCAGGAATATCAATTTGTGGTCATTTCGGATTAGCGCCCAAACAGACCCAATGGACCAGCTAAACCCAGTATTAGTGGCTCGGTTGGAGGACGTGGCAGGGGCAGCAGGGTTCGAACCCGCGACCTACGGTTTTGGAGACCGTCGCTCTACCAGCTGAGCTATACCCCTAAGGCCAAGGGGTGACTAAGCCGAAACCCCAGCCGCTTCAAGCGAAAACCAGGATCATTGGGTCGTGAGCGTCCACACCAACTGCCCATTTGAATGGGACAAGCGCTGTATCAACCGGACCGGGTCATCGTCGGCGGACATCTTCTGTTCGAGCACAAGATCCAACCCATCCCAGCGGGCGCACTGGTAGGGCAATGCGAATTTGGGCTGAGACTTGCTGTTGAGGTCGCGACAGAGCGGTGGTGCATCCAGTGCCGAAGGTGCCCCCAAGCGATCCGCGGCTCGATCAAACGCGACCGAGGTCATGGTGGCTTCGAATAGGAAACCGCCCGGAGAAATGTCACCGCCGATATGGAACCGGGTCGGCTCCGCGTCCTCGCCCAAAAATCGCGCGGGTTCCGAGAAGGACGGGACAATTGTGGCGATTGGACCGGCGAAAATGAGGAAACCGGCATAGGCCGCAGCCAAAGTGAGCGCGGCGCGCTGGCCCCAAAGGATGAGTTTATCTGACATGGCTTCGCCTTTGCTTCGGCTTGGGTCACCAAAGTGCTACGCGGGCAGAGAGATCAGTTGCAAGCCGGGTCAATTGTCACTTCTGAGTGTTGAGAGGCTTTGACGGGATCAATGAAAGAAAAGGGCAGCCGCGTCGCCGCCCTCTGTAATGTTGTCCGAGTTCCAGTGGCGCCAGCTTGGGTGACGCTTGGGCTCACTCGGTGATCTTCAACGTTGCTTTCGTGGCGTGTCTCGGGAACATCGATCAAGCCGACCCTGCGGGCCGACTTATTCGATGATCTTGGACACGACGCCCGCGCCGACGGTGCGGCCGCCTTCGCGGATGGCGAAGCGGAGCTTTTCTTCCATGGCGATGGGCGCGATCAG
>JBCDFD010000002.1:0-44042 GCA_039178645.1 Pseudomonadota bacterium
ATTATCCCGATCCTCATCGGGGACCAACGCAAAATCGAAGCCGCCGCAGAAACCTTGGGCCAATCGCTCGCCAACGCAGACATTCGAAATGTCCCCAATCACCGGGATGCCGCCCATACGGCTGTGGATCTGGTCGTGGACGGTTCGGCGCAGGCTCTGATGAAGGGCCATCTACACACGGATGACTTGCTAAAAGCGGCCTTGCGCAAAGACCGAGGTCTGCGCGCCGGACGTCGGTTTACCCATGTGTTTGTGATGGACGTGCCGGGTCAACCGCACCCTTTGCTGGTCTCAGATGCCGCGATCAACATTCAGCCCGACCTGGAAACCAAAATCGACATCACACAAAACTGCATTGATGTGGCCATTTCCATTGGGATCAAGGAACCCAAGGTTGGCGTGTTGTCAGCGGTGGAAACCGTAAACCCAGCGATACCCTCTTCCCTCGATGCTGCGCTTTTGTCAAAGATGGCAGAACGGGGGCAGATCAAGGGGGGCTTGGTGGACGGACCTTTGGCCATGGACAACGCAGTGAGTTTGGCTGCCGCACGCACCAAAGGCATCGCCTCCGATGTGGCGGGGCGGGCTGATATTCTGGTCGCGCCCAACTTGGACGCGGGCAATATGATCGCCAAGCAACTCACCTACATCGCCCATGCCGAGGGTGCTGGGATTGTCATGGGGGCCAAAGCGCCGATCATCCTCACCAGCCGTGCGGACGATGACAAGTCTCGGCTCGCGTCCTGCGCCGTGGCCGCGCTCCATGCTGCGCGGATGGCGGGATTATTGGAACACTAGGCCCAGAAGATGTCCCACTTGCTCACGCTCAATGCCGGATCCTCAACGCTCAAGTTCGGCGTGTTTGAACCAGGTAGCCCCGACCCCGTCGACCGCGCCACGGGTATCGTGGATCGCATCGGCAGTGAGGATGGGGCCGTGAAGCTTAAAGCGGCAGACGGCACTGTGTTGGCCGATCGCACAGGCATCACCGTTGCCGATCACCACGCTGCCGTGGACGCGGTGTTGACGCTGGTACAGGAAAGCTTTCCATCGGCCGAAATCGCTGCGGTGGGCCATAGGGTTGTGCACGGCGGTCCCGACCTGGACCAACCGCAACGGCTGACCCGCGAGTTCGTGGATCAATTGCGGCAGTACGAACCCTTCGCTCCGCTCCATCAACCGCACAACCTCGCCGGTGTGATTGCGGCCATGGATCGCTTTCCCAAAGCTGTGCAAGTTGCTTGTTTCGACACGGCGTTTCATCGCTGCCACCCGTGGGAAAGCGACACTTACGCTTTGCCGCGGGCCTATTACGACAAAGGTGTGCGCCGGTATGGCTTTCACGGGCTGAGCTACCACTACATCGCGGGGCATCTGGCTCAGGAGGAACCTGACCTTTACGCCGGTCGCGTGGTGGTTGCCCACTTGGGCAATGGCGCATCACTCTGCGGGATGAAGGGCGGTAAGTCGGTGGCCTCCACAATGGGCTTTTCGGCGCTGGACGGGTTGGCCATGGGCACCCGCACGGGCCAGCTTGATCCAGGTGTGTTGCTCTATCTAATGCAGCAAGAGGGGCTCAGCGGCGACCGGATCGTCAAATTGCTCTATAAGGAAAGTGGGCTTCTTGGATTGTCGGGCGTATCCAACGACATGCGCACATTGCAGGCCAGCGAGAACCCACACGCTGCCCAAGCTGTCAGCTATTTCGCCACTCGGATCGCACGGGAAATTGGCGCCATGGCGGCAGACCTAGGTGGTGTGGATGCGCTGGTCTTCACCGCGGGCATTGGTGAAAACTCTTCTCACACCCGTGAGGCCGTCTGTGCGCGGCTGGGGTTTCTGGGTCTGAGCATCGATGCCGTCCAAAACGAAAACCGCGCGCGGGACTTATCGGCAAGTCCGACCGGACCACGGGTTTTGGTTATCCCCACCAACGAAGAGTTGGTGATCGCCCGCGCCGCAGCCGCGGAATTGATCGCGGCATAATCCGTTTTCGAAACTTTGACGCCGTTTGACTCGATTATTTCGGCCGCATAGGCGTCCGATGTGGCCACCGAGCTAAATCCTGCCCATGCATGGGAACCCTTACTCCTGGCGCGATGATCACACTGTGCCGCGTTTTGACGAAACCAAGACCATCTTGGTGATGGATGGTGGTTGTGCGCTGTGCACAAGCGCGGGTCGCTTGATTGCCCGTTTGGACAGCCAAGATCAATTCCGGATTGCACCCGTGGCATCGACCTTGGGTTCAGCGCTCTTGCGGCATTTCGGTTTTGATCCGATCGATCCGGACAGTTGGCTCGTGGTGTCCGACGGTCAGGGGCAAACTGGCCTTCATGCCGTCATCACTGCGTACACCCGGCTGCACTGGGTATTTTATCCACTGTTAGCGCTGATGATCTTGCCAAAACCGGCCAGAGACTGGCTCTACGCCCGCGTGGCCCGCAGTCGCTACCGGCTATTTGGGCGGGCGGACATGTGCGCAGTCACGGACCCCCGATTGCAGCGGCGGTTGATCACAGATTGATCCTTCAGTGCGATGCGGCCTCCACTCCGAAGTGGGACAGACCGTTGAAGACGATGATCAGGCCAACCGCGGCGACCAGGGCCGCGGACACCCAAGGGGTGGATTTTAAGATGCTTTCGAAATTGAAACCCTGACTGGTCATGAACCTAAGACCAAGCGCTGCGACCACGCCGACGGCGATGAGGGTTGCCGCAAGCCCAAGGGAAAATGCGCCCACCAAGGTCACGCCAAGCGCCGCCTGACCCAAGTGCAAACACAGGATGAACACCGTAATGGCGGCGGGGCAGGGGATCAGTCCGCCGGACAGGCCAAAGAGAATCGTTTGACCGGTGCCAATGCGCCCCCCGGAGAGTCGCGCCTCAATTTGTGACGCATGGGCTCGGGCATGGGCGTCGAGACCGTCTGTTCCCCCATGGTGTTCACCGTGGGAATGATGGTGGTGGCCGTGTGCATGTTCGTGTGCGTGGCTGTGCTGTCTTTGGTGAGCGGCGTCCGCCATGCCGCGCCAAAGCATCCAGGCGGCGATCCCCAGGACAATTACGCCGGAGATCACCATGAACACCGGTTCCAACTCTTCGCCGATCAATTCATTGCCCCAGGTGAGCGCCACCCAAGCCAGCGCCCAGACGATGATCGTATGACTGAACGCAGCCGCGGCCCCGAGCAGGACGGCCTGGCCCACTGTGCCTCGAATGGCGACGATGTAGGCGGCCATCATGGTTTTCGAATGCCCCGGTTCTAGCCCGTGCAACGCCCCCAAAGCCAAAGCGAATGTAAACAATAACAGAGGGTTGGAGCCCCCCGCGGTGATCATGTCGGTCAAACCCATCGTGCCACCCTCACAAATACCGCGTGATGTCGCGCAGTTCCTGGATCAAGGCGGCATGGTCCGCAGGATCCGGGCGCGGGTCACTCAAACACTCGTCGATATGGTCTTGGATCAGTGTCTTCTTGGCGGCGGATACCGCCCGTTCCACTGCGTGCAACTGCTGGGCCAAATCCATGCAAGGGCGACCGTCCTCAATCATGGAGATCACTTTGCGCAGGTGCCCGTCTGTGCGTTTGAGACGATTGATGATGTCGTGGTGGCTGGCGTGTTTCATGGGGTTTTATATCCCCCCCGGGGGGATACGTAAACGAGTCGTTTGGGAAAGGTCAGCACGAGCGACCAATTGCCTCGACAACCCAGAGGAGACTTGCCCGGTTAAAATGCGCTGTGAGACTATCGAACCCGCTAGCTCAAGCGCGTTGCGCCGCCCGCACCCATGTTCGATGCCACGGTGACACCCTTGAGACATGCACCATCTCCATACAAAGATATCTCGCTGCAACGCGGTCGCAATGCGCATCTGACGTTGCGGGATGTCTTGTCGGATGAGGTGGCCTACTCTCACGTGCGTGACAGTGAGCAGGCGACGGACCTGCCAATTGGGACGGGCCATTACATTTGCGAAACCATCCGACCGGGGTTGCAGTATATCGATTGCAACTTGCGGATGACCGAAGCTTTCGTGGTCGCCGCATTGTGGCCCAAGTGCATTTTCCTGACCGCGGTCCATGAAGGGAAAGCGGTGAGCCGTGTGGATGGCCAAACCTTCCACCATCCCGCCGGGGGGGTTCCGCAGATCATGGGTCTTGGGCAAGACACAGAGGTGTTGTCGGACGAGGCCCAATTGCCAGGGCAACGGGTGCGGATGTCCGGGCTTATGATCACGCCGCAGTTTTTCGAAGAACTTGAGGGCGATCTGATGCAAGGGCTCCGCCCGCTGCGTGCGATGATGAACCCCGGCGTGTTTCACCAGAACTTGCGGCAAAACGCTGGGCTGCGGGACCTTCTGCATCGTTTGCATACCGCGCCTTACCAGGGGGCCATGAGCACGCTTTACCGCGAAAGCCTTGGGACCGCTGCGCTGATCGATTTGGCGGCGGAGTTTGCTGGACCGGGCCTGTCGTCGGCGCCAACGGGCCCCGCCGAAGACGATCTCGCCCATGCGGTTCGGGCCGTGGTCGTTAACAATCCCTTGGCTGTCACCAGCGCGCGTGATTTGGCGTTGCAGTTGGGAACGAACGAAACTTCGCTGCGCCGCAGTTTCAAATCCACTTTTGGCGAACCTTTGTTCAGTTTCGTGCGCCGCAGTAAATTGGACCATGCCCGCAACATGATCCGCGGTGGGCAGCACCAGATCGCTGAGGTTGCCTACCATTGTGGGTATAGCGATCCCGCCAATTTCACCCATGCTTACCGCCGTCAATTTGGGTGTTCGCCTCGGGCCGATCTGACCTGAAGTGGTGCCGCTAGGGTTTCTGAAACCGGCCATGGATCAATAGGGGTGCGAGATCGCGGACCACCGGGACCTTTCCCGCCAGTGCCATGGCTCGGTTGCGGTCGGGATAAACGTCACCGTAGTTGCGCGCCTCGACAATGGACAAACCAGGCACATCGCCCAAGAGCTTTGGCAGGTCCTTGCGGGTCAGACCAAAGGGCATTGGCGGCGTGACGTAGCCGTTTTGCATATGCCACCCCTTCAGCGTTCTGCGGGATAGCCAATGGGGGATGGCGTCGAAAAATAAGTCCACCGGGATGTCTCCGGTGTTGGCCGCGATGCGGTTGACCAGGGCCGTGACATCCTCCGGCTCAAAATACATCAGCAAGCCGGCCGCGGTGACGAACAAACCATCTGTGGCATCGACGCTGTCGAACACCGAAGGGTCCAACGCCGAAAGCGGCAGTTCGGTCAGGCGGGGGTGTTCGGGCAGAAGCACTCGGCGCAGCGCGATGCTCTCTGGCAGGTCCACGCAGAGCCAACGGACGGATCCATTGTCCACGCGCCACAGCTGAGTTTCCAAACCTTCGCCCAAGGCCAGAACTTGGGCGTTGGGATGTTTGGCCAGGTAGGCGCGGATCAGTTCGTCGCTGTATTTGGACCGCACCGCGTGCCAGTGGTTTACGGGCCCAAACCGCGCGAAATCATAGTCCAGCCGGTTCAGGCTATCCACCGCAAGCGGGTCGTCGAAAAACGCGCGGTCCAAGACTGACACCCCCGCCCGCGACCGCAGCGGCCAGAGCAGAGTTTCCGGCACACCGTCCAATGTGGGGGTCACCCGAGTGAACGGTGCAGGATCGAGGGAAGAGAGGTCAGTCATAGCGCGCGGCCTCAGAACGCGACCGACACGCCTGCGCCGATGGTTCTGCCCCGACCTGGGGTCACACCGAAGGCGGGTTGGCCGGTGGCCACGTCAACGCCCAGCGGTTGGCGGGTCACCAAATAGTCTTCGTCAAACAGGTTATCGCCATAGACATAAACCTCGGTCCCACCCCACGCGAAACCTACCCGCGCGGACACCAGGCTGAACGCGTCGAGCTTGCCGTCATTGGCCGAGTCGAAGAAGCGTTTGCCGGTGTAGGTGTAGCCCACACGTGCACGCACCAAGTCCGGTGCTGAGGCTGCTGTCCAACCCAGATCGCCTGCGGTCGCAGCATACGTCACGGCCAGATTGGCAGCCCAGTCGGGGGTGTTGGGCAGTTCGTCGCCTTCTTCCAACCCTGGGTTTATGGCCGCCGCGTCTGAGGGCAAATCGGTGATTTCGGTTTGGGTATAGGCCACCGCGGCATCCACGGTCAGATTGTTGTTCACAAACCAAGTGGCTTCCAGTTCAGCACCGCGGGACTCGGCGTCAACGTTGGAGTTGCGAGTCTGGAACGATCCGAAATCGAACAGCATGATCTGCTCATCGGACATATCGATATAGAACAGCGTACCCGCCAATTGCAGCATGCCACCCATCAGATTGGCACGGCCACCCAGTTCGTAGCTGATGTTGGAGCTTGGTTCATAGGTGTCGCGCGGCACGCCGTAGGCCAGGAAGCTGTTGTATACGCCGAAGCCGCCCGACTTATATCCACGCGCCACGCTGGCATAGGTGGATACGTCTTGGGACCAATCATAGGCCAGTGCGAGTCGCCCGGTCCAAAACTCATAGGTCTCATCGCCTTCTTCGCTGAAGGTTGGCAGAACACCGGGGTAGAGCGCATCGACGCCATTGGCGTCATAGTCCACGGTATATTCCTTTTCCTCGTGGCTGAACCGCAATCCGCCGGACAGGGTGAACTGGTCGGTCAGGGGCACCGTTGCGTCGCCAAAGATGCTCCATCCTTCGGTGGTTTGGTCGAACTGCCAGATGCCCGACTGTGCGCCTTGGAATGCTGCATTGTGGGCGTCTTGATAGATGTCATAGTCATCCTTGTAGGCCACCACACCGGCGACCCAGCTCACACTGCTCTCTGGCAAGGAAGCGAGGCGGAATTCCTGGTTGAAGCGGGTTTGGTCCTTCACCAACCGGATCCGGTTGGTTTCCTCGATCGAAAAGAAAGCCGGTGGCAAACCAAATGCAGTGGAAAACAGGTTGTGGTCGCCTTGGTAGCCGTTTTTTATATCCAGCGTGTTGTAGGACGTCTGCGACGTGAACACGAACCGGTCGAATTCGTGATCGAATTTCAGGGCGGTCATGTCCGATTGGGTGTCGTCGTAGGAAAAACTCTGCGCCGCATCCAGGATCGGTCCGTCACCCACTTGGCCGATGTAATAGGCTGGGGTCAGTTCCACGTCTTCGGCGAAGTAGCTCAACAGAACCGATGTGCGGTCCGTGGGTGTCCAGAGCGCCGAAGCACGGCCGGTGAGGATTTCTTCTTCGCCGAAATCAGGCCCGGCGGTGTTGTCGATCCAGCCATCTTGCCCGCTGGCACGCAGCGCGATCCGCGTGCTCAGAATACCGGGAACGACGGGCAAGTTGCCGATCAACTCGGCGCGGTATTCATTGTCGGTGCCATATTCGCCGATGAAACGGCCTTCCAACGTGTCTGTGGGCAGGTTCGGCACCAGGTTAATTGCACCGCCAGAGGTGCTGCGACCGAACAGGCTGTTTTGCGGACCTTTGAACACTTCGACCTGTTGCAAGTCGATGTAGGACCCCGCCGATTGTTCCAGCAGCAACGGCGCACCAGCCACAAAGGTCAAAACCGAACTGTCATCGGGGCTCAGCGGTTGTAGCAACGGACCCACACCGCGAATGGTGATGAACGCATTCGTCCGGTCCCCGTAGGTGTAGAGGCTGACACCGGGCACTTCGGCGACCAGGTCCGCGCCGGAGTCGATCTGTTTTTCGTCCAGATCATCGGTGGTTTCCACGGTGACGGACCCTGCGAAGTCCTCCAACGCTTTGTCCCGTTTGGTCCCCGACAGGATGATGGTGTCGAGCAGCATGGTGTCGCCGACGGCCTCCACCTCTTGGGCGGTCACTTGGGTCGCGTGCAGCGCCAGAACCGCGGGAACCAAGGCAGTGGTTGCGAAGAGAGAATTGAGGCCCCGCAGAACAAAGCGAGAGCGGTGGAAACGCGCGACGGTCATGTGTGGTACTCCGATACTCGTTATGATTGATCCGGGGTCTTGTGGGCCCCGGTGGCGTGTTGGAAGGCGAGAACAGCACCCACCGCTGCCAGAGCGGCGCAGGTGGCAAAGAACATCGTCAGGCCCAGTTGCACGGCGATGACGCCCGCGAGCGACATGCCCAGGATCCCGACGGACATGTCGAAGGAAGAAATGATCGCCACGCGGCTGACAGCATGGGGGCCGTCGCAGGCCTGGAGGATCAGCGCGCGGATTGGCACGAAATAGACGTACCCGAAGAACATCGACGCGGCGGTGACGCCAATGGCGAAGCTGCGGCCCATGAGCGGCTCTTGCAGGATCGCGGCCCCGCCAAGGAACAGTGCCACGCAGACCGTGACGCAGAGGATTGTGCGCCATCCCCCAATTTTGGCCAGGATGAGCCCGCCCAACATGGCGCCCACGAGGCCCATGAGGTTGGACGCGACGGCGCTGAAAAGCCCGATCTCGCTGATCTCCAACCCGGCATCCACTTGCAAAACCGGCAGATAACCGGAAAACAGCCCCAACGCCCCATGGGCGGTGAGAGCCGTGAGCAGCAGGATCCTGATGCGAGGGTCCGCGAAGAACCCTTTCATGGCGCCTTTGTTCAATTGGTCCGTCTTGCCAGTGTCGGCGCGGGCGTCCACGGCGCGGGGTAGGATCAGAACCAACATGGCCGGGATCACGGTGGCCGCGGCCAGTGCCAGGATGGAGGCTGTCCAACTGCCGCTGAACACCTCAAACCAGGCCATGAGACCGATGACGATACCCCCAAAGGCAACGCCCGCCGCGCTCCAAGCTGCGGATTTGGCGCGGTCGTCAGAATTCAGTGTCGCAAGCAAGTAGCCGTCCAAGGTGGTCATTCCGCTGGCGAAGATGACAAACACCAACACGGCCACCACCATGATGGCACCCACGTTCTGGGAAGGATCCAGCGGTATCAGGCCTAACACGGCGACCAGTCCCAGGATGCTGAGCCCGAACGTGCCCATGCGGTAGCGGGCCGCCTGGCCCTTCATTACCCGTTCGATGGCAAAGGCCCAAAGCCCGCGCAGGACGTAGGGCAGATAAACCATGGCGAAGCCGCCCACCACCTCCGGTGAATGGCCCAATTCCCGCAGCATCGGTGGGAAAACGTAGAAAAAGAATGACATGGGCACAGCGAAGGCGGTCATGAAGGCTACCACGCCAGCATAGGCCAGGGTGCGCCCGGCGCCCTCGCTCAGCGGTGCGGTGTCCTCGGTGGCGACGTCGGGAATTGCGGTCATCTGAGCCTCCATCCGGCCGCTTTTTCCTGGGCAGCCCAGAGGCGTCCGTAGAGTGGGTCATTGTTGAGCAGGTCTGTGTGCGTGCCGCGCGCCGCGATCCGGCCTTGGTCGAGCACCAAGATCTCGTCGGCGTCGATCACAGTCCGCAAACGGTGAGCGATCACGATCACGCTGCGCCCGTCTTCCAGTTCGGCGATGGCTTCCTGGATGGCCCGTTCGGTGATGGGATCCATGGCGGACGTGGCTTCGTCCAACACAATCACCGGGGCGTCTTTCAACAGAGCCCGTGCAATCGCCACGCGCTGGCGTTCGCCACCGGACAGAGTTTTGCCGGTGTCACCGAGCATGGTGTCGAGCCCATCGGGCAGGGCCGCCACCAGGTCGGTCAGCCGGGCCGCGTCGATCACTTGGGCCAAGCGCGCATCGCTGGCCGAAGGATCGCCAAGGAGCAGGTTTGCGCGCAGCGTATCTCGGAAAAGATGCACGTCCTGGCTGACCAGGGACACCATGGACTGCACCGCTGCCGGATCGGCTTCCAAGGTATCCAGGCCACCCAGGCGGATTTCACCGTCGCTGCGGTCGTGGAACCGCAAGAGCAGCGAGATCAATGTGGATTTGCCTGCGCCACTGGGTCCGACAATGGCTGTGACCGCGCCTTTGCGCGTGGTGAAACTCACCTTGGACACGGCGTCGGCTTTGTCTTCGCTATAACGGAACGACACCCGTTCAAACTCGATACCCAGAGCGTCGCTGAAATCGGTGCGGGTGCCGCCCAACTCTGGCGACGAAAGGAACGCGCTGATGTTGGTTTCCGCACGCGATCCCAGTTCCAGCGGTAGCGTGGTCCTCAGAACACCCACCAAGAACGTGGTGGCCGCGGCCAGCACCAGAAACAGCGCTGGGATCAGAGTCATGGGATCGGCGCTGTAGACACCGCTCAGGTGCAAGGCTGCCACCAGCACGATGACAATGGGCGCTGCGAATGTGATCAGCGCCGCGCCGGACTGTTGCAAGGGTACGATGACCGGAGCGACCGACAGGGTGGTGTCGTGCATATCCTGCACCGCACTGCGGAAGGATTTCTGTGCCTCGTCAGCCCGACCGAATGATCGGAACACAGCGATCCCGTCGGCATATTCGCCGATCCGCAGCGTGGCCTCCCCGACCATATCGTTGCGTTTGTGAATGAAGCTTTCGAGGAAGGGCTTTGCCGTCACCATCAAAAGCACGCCACCGCCCATGGCCAGAGCCAACCCCACGGCGGCCAACGGCTCAAACATCGCCGCGAACAGCACCAGCATCAGTGTGGCCACGAACCCGTTCAAAAAGCGCACCAGGTAGAAGGTGGACGTTTCATTGATCCAACGGCCATCTTCGGTGATCAGTGTCGCCAACTTGCTGGGCGACCACCGCCCGGTGAGCGCGCCCAGCGGGACCTTGCGCATGTGGTCCACAATGCGGTTGCGCACCTGTTCGGACGCATAGTTGCCCGCGCCATAGCCTAGCTTCCAAGCCTGCCCGATCACGTAGATCCGGATCAACACGGCCAGAAAACAGGCTGCGGCATAGGGCCAGATCGACGCGAAATCTGCGTTGCCGCGGGCCAGCTGCATGAGCCCGAGCCCAACGGCCAAGGGTGGTGTTGCGGTCAGCAGCCCCTCAACTCCGGTGAGCGCGAGAGAGGTCACATACTGGCCGCGCTTGGGTGGCAAGTAAGCCCAGACGAAGGAAAGGAGCTTCATTCTGCCGCCTCCGTGATCACTGCGTTTTCGGGTGCCGTGGCCGTGGCATGGCGGAACGCTTGGGCGGTTTCATAGGCCGCCCACATCCGGGCAAAGAGCCCGCCTTTCGCCACCAGGTCTGCGTGGCTGCCCCGTTCGACGATCCGCCCTTCGTCCAGCACCACGATCTCGTCGGCGTTGGCGATGGTGTGCAGCCGGTGGGCGATCACCACCACGGTCCGCCCTTGGGCAAGTTCGGCCACCGCATCCTGGATCAGCGCCTCGTTTTCGGGGTCTGCAAAGGCAGTGGCCTCGTCCAGCAGCAGAATGGGCGCGTCTTTCAGAATCGCACGGGCGATGGAAATCCGCTGCCGTTCCCCGCCCGACAGGCCCAATCCCCGTTCGCCCAGCGGTGTGTCGTAGCCTTGGGGCAGGTCGGTGATAAAGTCATGGGCGCGGGCGGCTTTGGCGGCGGCTTCCACCTCGGCATCGCTGGCGTTGGATCGGCCCAAACGGATGTTTTCCGCCACGGTGCCGTTGAACAGGAACACGTCTTGGAACACGTAGGCGATGTGGCGGTGCAACTCGTCAGGTTGGATTTCGCGGACATCCTGGCCACCGATGCGAACCGCGCCGCGGGCTGCGTCCTCAAACCGACCGATGAGCCGGGCAACTGTGCTTTTGCCAGACCCCGATGGGCCCACCAAGGCCAAACACCGCCCGGCTGGCACGTCGAAACTCACCGAACTGAGCACTTCGCGACTGCCATAGGAAAACGCCACATTGTCGAGCGTGATGGACGCGTCGGCCATGGCCACCGGCTTTGCGTCGGTCTGCAATTCAGGCGCATTGCGCAGCACGTCTAAACGTTCGAGCAATTCGTGTTGCCGGAACAGGCGGTGGCTGATGCCCTGGATCGCGGCAAAGAGGTCGCCGAACCCGTAGGCCACCGCCAAAAACGCTGCGTACACCGCCAGTTCCACCCAGCCGGCAGCGGTCATGAACAGACCCACGGACCCCAACAGCATCAGGTGAGAGGTCAGTAGAACCTGCGCCGTGGTGCCCGGAATGATCGCTCGATCCAGCCAATTGTCGGAAAGCTCGCGCATTTCGCGGAAAATGCCGCTGGCGCGCTGGCTCGCCTGGGCGTCTTGGTTGAACGCACGCACCGTGGCGATGCCGTCGGCCATTTCTGCCGAAGTGGTCGCCATGCGCGCCTGCACATCCATGTAGTCGCGCGTGGGGCCTTCGGCGCTTTTCATCATCCGGCCCATCATGAGCATGCCGAACGCCATGGGCAGGATCATCAGAATGGCCAACCGCCAGTCGATCACTAGCATCAGCAGAAGCGTGACCACCGGCGCGATCACCGCCGCGCTGACCTCGGGCACCAGGTGGGCCATGCCGTCTTCGAGCACTTCGATCTCGTCGACCATGGTGTTGCGAATTTCACCCTTGGAATGGGTGTCGGTGTAGCCCAGCGACACGCGTTCCAGTTTGTCGGCCAGTTCAAACCGCAGGTCCCGCTGGGTGGCAAAGGCCACGCGGTGGGACAGGTAGGTGGACAACCCGAACAGCCCCTTTTCGGCGGCCACGCCCAAGACCCCGAACACCCCGATCCAAAGCACCCAAGACCAATCAATCGGGTCACTCACCAGATTGATCAGAGCAAACGCCACTGCCAAATAGGGGCTCAGCGACAGGATCGCCGCGCCCGTCCCGCACAGGATGGATAGCCAAACCAGCATCCGATACCGGTTCATGATTTTCAGCAGGCGCACAGCAACTGGGAAAAGCTGCACGCCGTCGCTGGATTGCGTAGCTTCGTCTAGTGTATTTTTAGGATCCGATGACACTGCACACGTCCTCGCGAAAACCTGGCCACAAAAACTTGACTGAATTTATAAGGAATCAGATTTCCGTCGGGCAACGCGGGTCACTTGTGATTTCCGAAATAAGACTTGTGAGAATCGCGCTCATGCCCCGAAAGGGGTCGAAATTGTCGCAAGTGCCCTTAAACTAATGGGGTTTTGAGTTACCCTCGGGAGCTTCATGCGATGTGGTCGCGCCGTGGGGAATGGGGTTTTCTCCCCGTCGCTTGTCCCTTATGCGATGTTATAAAATTACAGACGAGTGACTTGCCGATGTCCCGAAATCTCGGTTCCACCAGCTTGCGTCGCAAACGGCGCAACCAAAATTCCATGCAGACGTTTGACAGCCTACCCGAACCGCTTCGGCTCTGGCTGCACGACGCGGCGCTGCCCTGGTCTCCGGCGTCAGCGAAGAAGGTTTGGAGCAAGGCTCTGGCACGGGGACTCAGCCCCGAAGATGCGCTAGCGACACTCACCCGCGCGGAAAAGCGGATGTTAGAACGGGACAAGCACGGTCAGATGGTTGAGGCCTAAAGACTGGCTCGCAACGCTACCAAGCACACGAGCTATCACTGAAAAATTTGTCGGAGCCCGACGCTACCGCCGATACTCCACAGGGATTGCAAATGAGTGCGGGCCCGATCCCAGAGCCTTAGGGGCTTTGGGGAACCGACCGGCCCGGTGAACGGAGTCCACGGCAGCCTTATCCAAATCCGGCTGTCCAGAGCTTCGGACCAAAGACACGCCCACCAAACGTCCGTCCCCGGACACAACAACCCGCACCATGGCCACGCCTTCAGGTCTGCCAGGGATCCTTGGTTTGCGCCTTTCGATCCGGCTGCGGATACGGTTGCCCCAGGAACTCTTGAGGC
The DNA here is from genome assembly GCA_039178645.1 of Pseudomonadota bacterium. Lineage (GTDB taxonomy): Bacteria > Pseudomonadota > Alphaproteobacteria > Rhodobacterales > Rhodobacteraceae > Mangrovicoccus. The sequence goes on from JBCDFD010000002.1 coordinate 13,686, forward strand.
TGTTGACCCGCGCGGGTGACAGGCTGGGGTCCGCGCTGGACCCTCGATTCCCGGCCACCGTTCCACCGCCGGCCCCTGCCGCAGTGGTTGCGGCCTGGCCTTCCACGTTGCGATTGCTTTGCTGCGCCTGTTCGTTGCGCGGCTGTGTGGGTTGCGGCGCCGGTTGCTCCCGCGGCTGTTCCGTCTGAACGGTTTCGCGCGGTGGTGGTGGTGTGGGTTTGCGCGGCGGTGGCGGTGGTGTTTGCGCCTGCTGTTCCGGTTCCGGCTCGGCTTCAGGGGGCGGCGGGGGTGGCGGTGGAGGCGGCACAACCAAACTTGGCGGCACAACCGCAGTGGGCGGGGTCAGTTCCGGCGGCTGCGGACGGTCCGTCCGAGGGCTCGGCGTGATCGGTCGTGGCGCATCCGGCTGTGGCGTTTCCACAGTGGGCGGTGTGATCATGGCCAGTTCTGGCAAAGCGGTTTCCGGCACCGGCGGGGCCAGCATCATTTCAGGCAGCGCAATGTCCCCGCCGCGCAGTTCAGGCACATCCATGGCCTGGGTCTGCGCCCGTGGCGTGATCGGTGGCGCGACCGGAGCAATCTCCAACTGAGGTGGCGTCACATCGGGCTGTTCCACCTCCAGCGCGACCATTTCCAACTCCGGCATCTCCGGGGGTGTGTCCAACGCATCGAGCATGTCCATCACCTCGGCGCTGATGGCCTGGACCGTCATGGCCGCATCGCCATCATTGCCCGCGGCCCCAACTGCGCCTTCCTCAATTTGGAGGAAAAACCCAATGTGGATCGCCAACGCAATCGCCACGAAGGATATGGTTTCAAGTGACCGTCTCACTGGCCCGCAGCCGTCACAAGGGTAACGTCCTCCACGCCCAAATTGGCCAGTTCTTGCAACAGCCGTGCGATGGCGACACCCTCGACGCCCGCATCAGCGCGCAGCAGCATGGCGTCGCCTTCGGCATTGGCGACCGCTTCGGCCACGGCTTCTTCACCGAGCATGTCGCGGAAGGCCACCAGACCCTCGGCAGAGATATAAAGGGTGAAATCACCCTCAGCGGGGTTTTCGCGGTCGGCGGCGGGCAGGGTCACCTGGAATGGCTCCGGCGGCGCGATTTGGGCGGTCATCAGAAAGAAGATGAGCAACAGAAACACCACGTTGATCATCGGCACGATGCTTTCCACGCGGGGGCGACGGGGCGGAGGCGATAAATCCATGGTCATTCCACCAAGACCAGAGTCGTGTGCCCGGCCTCTTCAAACAGGGTCATGACGTCCACGATCCGCTGTAGGACCGCACCATTGCGGGGACGGATGATGATGGTGTCGTCTAGGGACTCAGTCAGCGACGCGACCTGCGGGACCAGGGCATCGGTTTCGATGGTAACGCCGTTCAAGCGTTCGCCTTCGGGCAGCACATCGATCACGCGGGGTGGCCCGGAATAGCCGGTGCTGGCGGCGCTGCCCCCGGCCAATTTCATCGGCACGGCATAGTCGCTGCCAAACCGTGAGGCGAGCATGAAGAACACCAGCAACAAGAACACCACATCGATCATGGGTGTCAGACTGGGTTTGCGGGGCTTTCGCGGAGGGGCGAGGCCCAGCATCACTCAGCCGCCTGCGCCAAGGGAGTGGGTTCTGGTGTGTCAGCGGTGAAAATCCGGGTGGCGGCATCCTCCACATCGCCCTGAATGCGGTCAGAGATGCTTTCGAACCACGTGAGCGCCGCAGATGCTGGGATCGCCACGGCCATGCCCGCGGCTGTGGTCAGCAAGGCTTCCCAAATACCGCCTGCCAGGGTGGCCGGGTCCGCGCGGGCACCCGCCTCTTGCAAGGCTTGGAAGGCCGCAATCATGCCCAACACCGTGCCCAACAGACCGATGAGCGGTGCAATGGTCGCGATCAGTTCCAAGGCGCGCAAGCCAGAGCGGGTGGCGGTGAGTTCCTTCTTGGCCACCCGTGCGGTTTCTTCCCGCGCGTGGGCGTCTGAAAGGCTGGGGTCCGTGACCGAACGCAATGCCGCCATAACAATCCGCGCCCGTACACCGCCGCCCCGTGACACGGTGGCCATTGCCTCAATGGCCTGGCCTTGCTGCCAAAGGCCCACGGCCTGTTCTGCGCGGCGTCCGCCCCAGGCCCCAAGCAACATCAGCCGCCACATTTTCCACAGGATCAAAGCAACCGTGATGACCGATAGCCCGGCGATCGCCCAAATGGCGGGGCCACCCTGTTCAAGAAAGGTGCCCGCCTCCTGCACAGTTGGTGCCACGGTGTCAGGCAAGTTCGTCGTCAGCGTCTCAAACATCTCGCATTCTCACAATTGGGGCGGCCAGGGTGTGAGACGGGGACGAATGTGCTGTGGACCGGATGAAACGCGGCGGCGCGCATTTCGAAAGATCACTGGTCCATGTTGACGGCACACATACCCATTCCCACCCAAGGGCCAATGCGGGCTAGTGTTGGAGTGTGCGGTCCAAACTTGGCTAGCATCAAAAAGCCGATACGGGTTGTAGGTAGTCTAGATTGGTTTTCAATCAAAACTTGCATGCTGCAGGTGCGACAGATCCAGGGTGGTGATATTGTGCATCGGTCATACTGCTGCAAATTTAGGCAGTGGCGACAGTTATCCGCCGATGTCGAGCAGGTCTCCGAAGCTCGGCAGCCGCGCAGGGAGTATTGGCACCGCCCAAAGTACCGGCTGTTTGGGGGCGTCACCTAAAGGCCCGTCGAGGTCGGTCAGAACGACGATTAGTGACGGGTCATAGGTTTCGGCGACGCTCAGAACAGGTCGGAAATCGGTTCCGCCGCCACGCTGGATGAGCAGCGAGGTGAGCAGGGCATCCCAACCGCCCGGACCCATGGCCATGTCGGTGTGCACCTCGGTGTCGAACCCCAGAACCTGAACCTCGGCACCTGTGCGGCGCGCGATGGACCCGGCCTCGGACGCGAAAAGGTGCAATGGGCCATCGGCCACTGACCCTGACGTATCGAGCCCCACCACAATGCGGGGCCTGTAACCATCCCTGGCCTGACCGGGTGCATAGACGGGTGCGGGACGCCCATGCCTGCGGGCGTCGTCATCGGCGGCACACCACCAGGACGCCGGTCGCCTGTGGCTTTGGCGGGGCACTTGGGATGTGGCCTTGGCCAGTATCCGCCGCAGACGCAGTTCCCACGGGACGCGGGGCGTCGGGATATCTGCGATCTGTACGGCCAAGGCCCCGATCCCTGTGCCCGCGGCGCGCCCTGCCGAAAGCGCGCCGACCATGCGCCCGCGCCACTCGCCTTCGTCGGGTTTGTCTCCGCCATCGGAGCTGTGCCCGCTGGGGTCCAGGTCGCCGTTGAACCCCTTGCTTCGCGCATAGCTTCGCACATCCTCGCTCAAACCTTTGCGATTTGGAGCGCGGGCGGCGAGATGCAGGTAAAGCCTGTCGGCATCCCAAGTGGCCAGCGCCTCAGCGGCAGAGACCACACGCTTTTCCGTTTGGCTCAGCAGTTCCGAAGCGCGCACCGCCGGGCGCGGCACCGGCAGGCCAGCTGAGATCAGCGTGTCATTGACCAGTCCGTCGGCGGCCAGGTTGTAGAGATCCTCTTGGAACGCCGCCCCAAAACGCTGGGCCATGGTGGCGGCCCGGTCCGAATGACAGAGCGCCACGTGCAACACATGGTGTGCCGCGGTGCCCACTTGGTCGGGCAAGGACAGGAGCGGGAAGCGTGGCCCGTAGAAAATGGTTTCTCCGGCAGTGCGTGTGTCCCCGCCCGGCGCATCGCGGTGCTGGCACCAGAGCGCCAAAGCCCCAAGCGCCGGGTCTGTTTCGGTCAGATGGGCGAGCGCCAACGCGGCGCGGGTGCTATGGACCATGTGTCCGTTTGGTGGACAGGGGGCGTTTGAGTATTTTTGGAACAATGAAGCCAGGGTCGGTCATACAAGACCGGCGTCTTCGCGCGCTTTGGCATAGTCGGCGTAACTTTTGGAGCGGGCAAAGGCGTCTTCCCAGCCGTTGTCCAGCGCTTTGCGGATCAGAATTTCAAACCCGAAGCTGGTGAGGTCGGCCAGAGGTAGGCTCGCGTGGTCCGAGCCCAGATAGCTCATGTCGGCTAGAATATCGATGGTGGGTTCTGTGGTGTCAGCGCTGGCTTGGGCCACGAGCCCATAGATCATCGCGACCAGTCCGTGCAGTGTCTTGGGGTAGAGATCGCCGCGTTTGGCGCGCGGGGTTTGCAACATCTCATCTACCTGCACGGTGGCGGCGATTTCATCGGCGATCAGGGTAAATTCGTGGGCTGCCGCTTGGCCCACTGTTCCGGCCACCATCACGTTTCGCAGCCTACGGTCTGGGACGGCATGCATGATTTGACTGACCCGCGCCCAGGACCGCGGTGTGCAGGCTATGGTTTCCCCGCGACGCAGCGCGTCTTCGGTGGTTTCCAGCAAGTCTGGGCGCGTCCGAATGAAGGCGGTCACCGCCGGATGCAGAGCGGCCCGCACGGCGTAGTGTTCCAACCAGTCTTTGGCGTTGGCTTGGACGTGCAGATGGATCAGCCGGTCGCTGAGCGCGGTGCCCATTTCATAGGCCACAGCGCCATCTTCGACCGTATTGCCCGCCGCGATGATCAACACGTTGTCGGGCAGTCGGTGTTGCCCCACCCGACGCTCTTGCAGCAGTCCATAGACTGTCGGTTGCAAATAGGGCGAGGCGGCGGTCAATTCGTCCAAGAAAAGCACTGACGGTTGGGTCGGATCATCGGGCAGGTCGGCCGGTCGGTACCAAACGGTGCGCTTTTGGTCGTGATCGTAATAGGGCAGGCCGCGCAGGTCTTGCGGTTCTATGGTGGTCAAACGCAGGTCAAACAGACGTGCGCCGATCTCATGGGCCAAGCTCTGAACCAGTTCTGTCTTACCAACGCCGGGCCGACCGTGCAGCATCCAGGACGCCTGCATCTGGCCCGACGATTGCGCCGCCCAGCCGGTGCGTAGGACGTCCAGCGCATCGCCTGCGGAAACTATGGAGGCGTTGAGGCTCACTCCGCTGGCTCCGGTGCAGTGGTCCTTGGTTTGGAAAGCCGCGCCGCAAGTCGCGCATGGGCTGACACACCGCGCGTGTCGAAAGTGATGGACCGTAGGAATTCATGCTCGCGTTGGTTGGCCAGCGCCAAGTCCCGCTCGCTAACCTCGTCGTCGAACAATTCAGTATCGAAGGCGTCGCGCTCTTCGCGGGACAGCCCAAGAACTTCGAATTTGGGGGAACTACGTTGCACGGACACCAACGTCACCGGTCGGATGTTGGCCAATTCGGATTGTTCGATCACCAGGCTCAACTCGCCGCTGGTCAATTCGCGCGCCGCCGCCACTCGGCGTAGCAGCTTGGTGCCGCGGAACCGGATTGCGTCCAAGACGCGGGCGGCCTCGGCCTCGGTGGTGACGGCGTCGCGCTTGGCCTTGGGAATGTGGAGCAGCTGCATTTCCACGATCCCAATGGCGATAATCATCAACAGCGGCGCTTGGGCGATGGGAAGGGCCAAGTCCGGCCAGATCACCATGGCGATGACGAACGGCAGGAGCGCGACCAGATAGCGGAGCAGTTGCATTTCAAATATCCAGCGCCCCGTGTTGGCCCAGCCGATGCCGGGTTTTGGCCACAGCATGCGCCGCCCCAAAAACCGTCTGGGCACGTTGGAGATGTCCAACGCGCTGGGGTTCCACAGGGTGTCGCGGGTGAGGATCAGCAAAGGGTGCTCCGTCGGTTCATCCGTTAGGATAATCCGCGTGGGGCAATCGACCAGCCGTTAGTCTTTGGGATCGGCGCGGTCTACCGGGCCGCCTTGGGCTTCCCAGGTGGAGAACCCTTCGCGCAGGTGGGCGGCGACAAACCCCATGTTCTGGAGCGTTGCCACCGTCAGCGCCGACCGCCAGCCAGACGCACAGTGGAACACAAACCGCTTGCCGGGCTGAGCGAACACGTTTTTGTGGTAAGGGCTTTCGGGGTCGACCCAGAACTCCACCGTCCCACGGGGCGCGTGGAAACTGCCGGGGATAAAGCCCGACCTCTGCCGTTCGCGCACATCTCGGATGTCGACCACCACAAGGTTCGGATCGTCTAGTGAGGCGATCAGATCAGCGGTATCCACTTCTTCGATGCGGGCGCGTGCTTCGGCCACCATCAGAGCCACGGGGCGTTTGAGTTTGTCCAAGGTGTGTCTCCTCTTGCCAATGCCATGTGGACACCGGCGCGCGCGGGATGCAACCTGGTGCGGTTGTTACAGACGGAGCACTCCCATGTCAGATGCACCCCTGGCTCTGGTCACCGGCGCGGCGCGCGGGATCGGGTTGGCTTGTGCCGAGCTACTGTCGCAACGCGGCCATCGAGTTGTTCTCGTGGATATCGACGGGGAGGCCGTGAAAGCCTCTGCATCTCGTTTGGGGCAACTGGCAGAGGTCTGCGATATGGCCGATCCAATGCAGATTGAAGCTTTGTTCGATCGGGTGGAAACCGCCCATGGTGCGGTCATGGCGCTGGTGAACAATGCGAGCATTGCTGAGCCACAGCCATTTTTGGATACGCCCTTGGAAAGCTTCGAACGCGTGATCGCCACCAACCTGACCGGTGCGTTTGTGGCCACTCAGCGGGCGGGACGTGCCATGGTGGATCGGGGCCTCAAGGGTGCCATCGTCAATATGTCGTCCATAAACGCCCAAGTGGCGATCCCAACGGTGGCGGCCTATTGCGCCTCTAAAGGTGGATTGATGCAACTGACCAAAGCGGCGTCGCTCGCACTCGCGCCGCACAACATCCGCGTGAACGCCGTGGGGCCAGGCAGCATTGACACGGACATGATGGCGGCGGTGAACAGCGACCCTGAGGCGATGGCCAAAATCATGGCCCGCACACCGCTCAAACGCGTCGGTGATCCGCGCGAGATTGCCGAAGTGGTGGCCTTTCTGCTCAGCGACGCGGCCAGTTACATCACGGGCGAAACCATCTATGCCGACGGCGGACGGCTGGGCATGAATTACATGTGTTGAGGCTCTGGTGTCGTCGCGGGTGCAAAGGGGTGAGGCAATGGCAGGCTGGCAGTTTTGGGTGGACCGGGGCGGCACCTTCACCGATCTGGTGGCACGGGCACCCGATGGGACCCTGACCACCCACAAGCTGCTTTCGGAAAACCCCGAACAATATGTGGACGCCGCCGTCCAAGGCATCCGCGATATGCTGGGGCTCGCGTCGGACGAGGCGATCCCCGATGGGGCGGTGGACGCTGTGAAGATGGGGACGACCGTGGCCACCAATGCGTTGTTGGAACGCAAGGGCGACCGGGTGGCGTTGCTCATCACCGCGGGGTTCGAGGACCTGCTGAAAATCGGGTATCAGAATCGTCCCCGGCTCTTTGATCTGCATATCCAGAAACCCAGTCAGTTGGCGGAAACCGTTTTTGGCATCTCGGAACGCTGCGCGGCGGACGGGGAAGTCCTGCGCCCGCTGGCCGTGGACCAAGTGCGCGCCGCCTTGCAAACCGCCTACGACGCGGGTCTGCGCGCCGTGGCCATCGCATTCATCCATAGCTACGCCTTCCCGGAGCATGAATTGGAAGCTGGAGAGATTGCCCGAGAGGTGGGCTTCACTCAGGTCACGCTCAGCCACCGGGCCAGCCTGCTTATTAAGCTGGTGGCACGGGGCGACACTGCGGTGGCCGATGCTTACCTGTCACCGATCCTCCGCAGGTATGTGGCCCAAGTGCGAGATGCCCTGGGCGGCGGTCCGGGCGCGGCGCGGTTGATGTTCATGCAATCCTCCGGCGGACTGACCGATGCAGAGACCTTCCAGGGCAAGGACGCCATCCTTTCGGGTCCGGCAGGTGGCGTGGTTGGCATGGTGCGCGCCGGTGAAACCGCCGGGTTTGACCGGCTGATCGGGTTCGACATGGGCGGCACCTCCACCGACGTGTGCCACTATGCGGGGCAGTTTGAACGGCAGTTCGAAACCGAGGTCGCTGGTGTCCGCATGCGTGCGCCCATGATGTCGATCCACACCGTGGCGGCGGGCGGTGGGTCAATCCTGAGTTTCCGCGACGGGCGTCTGCAAGTGGGACCCGAAAGCGCCGGGGCGAACCCTGGTCCCGCGTGCTACCGCCGAGGTGGGCCGCTCACCGTCACCGATTGCAACGTAGCATTGGGTAAACTCCGGCCCGAAACGTTTCCTGCGATCTTCGGGCCAAACGCGGATCAACCGCTGGACGCCGACATTGTCCGTACGCGCTTTGCAACTTTGGCGGAGGACATCGCCAAGGAGACCGGACAGCCACCGCTGTCGGTGGAAAATCTCGCCCAAGGGTTCCTGCGCATTGCCGTGGAAAACATGGCCAACGCCATCAAGAAAATCAGTGTGCAGCGCGGCTATGACGTGACTGCGTACACGCTCAACTGCTTTGGCGGCGCGGGTGGTCAGCACGCCTGTGCGGTGGCGGATGCATTGGGCATGACTTCGGTCTACATCCATCCATTCGCGGGGGTTTTGTCCGCGCTTGGCATGGGGCTCGCCGATGTGACGGCCATGCGCGAGGGTCAGCTGGAATGCGCCCTGACCGACAGCGATGCCATTGCGGCCATGCGGTCGGACCTGACCCGATCCAGCGTCGCTGAGGTCGCGGCCCAGGGCATACCCGATGACCAGATCGACACGGTCGCCCAGGCCCACGTGCGTCCGCGAGGGGCGCACCTGAGTTTGGCTGTGCCCTGTGGGGATGCCAGTGCCATGGCCGAAGCGTTCGCAGAGGCTCACCGCACGCGGTTTGGCTTCGTCCCTGACTTGTCAGATCTGACGGTAGAGATGCTCAGCGTCGAGGCCATTGGCCGGACCGGCGAAATTGCCGCGTTGAGTGATCCTGAACGCGGCGACCGTGGCGCGCGCAAGGTCTCCATGTGGACAGGCGCAACAACCGAAAACGTTCCGCTCATCGACCGCTCTACCCTGGGGGTGGGGGATCGGCTCGACGGACCTGCCATACTCACAGAAGCCACCGGAACCAATGTCATCGACACAGGTTGGCAGGCGGAAGTGATCACCGGCGGTGCCTTAGTTCTGCGCCGCGTGGTGCCGCTCAAACGGGCCGAGGCCGTGGGCACCTCGGTGGATCCGATCATGCTGGAGGTGTTCAACAACCTCTTCATGTCCATCGCGGAACAGATGGGTGTGACGTTGGAAAACACCGCCAACTCGGTCAACATCAAGGAACGCTTGGACTTCTCCTGCGCGGTGTTCGATGCGCAAGGCGATCTGGTGGCCAACGCCCCGCACGTGCCCGTGCACTTGGGCAGCATGGGTGCCAGCGTGAAAGAAATCCTCACGCGTAACGAGGGTGCTATTCGCCCCGGCGATGTGTTCATGGTCAACGATCCGTACAACGGCGGGACGCATTTGCCAGATGTGACGGTGATCACGCCGGTGTTTGATAAAGAAGGCGCGCGGATAGAATTCGTGGTCGCCTCACGTGGTCACCACGCTGACATTGGCGGGCGCACGCCGGGATCCGCGCCCCCGGACAGTCGCCACATCGACGAAGAGGGCGTGCTGATCCGCAATTTCCTTTTGGTGGAACAGGGCAACCTGCGAGACAGCGCTACACGGGAGTTGCTGTCCTCAGGCCCCTATCCCTGCCGCAACGTGGATCAGAACATGGCCGACTTGGCGGCTCAGGTCGCGGCCAATGCCACCGGCGTGGCCGAGCTGCGCAAAGCGGTGGATCAGTTCGGGCCCGAGGTCGTTGCGGCCTACATGGGCCATGTCCAGGACAACGCCGAAGAAAGCGTGCGCCGGGTGATCGACGTTCTCGAACCGGGCCAGTTCGCCTATCCGCTCGACAGTGGAGCGCAGATCAAAGTGGCCGTGACCGTGGACCGCGCCACCCGCGAGGCGGTGATCGATTTCACCGGCACGTCATCTCAGGACCCCATGAATTACAACGCACCGTTAGCGATTTGCCGGGCCGTGGTGCTCTATGTGTTCCGAACGCTGGTGGGTAAGGATATCCCACTGAACGAGGGTTGCATGAAACCGCTGCGGATCATTGCGCCCGAAGGAACCATGGTGAACCCCCAAGCGCCTGCGGCGGTGATTTCTGGGAACACCGAGGTGAGCCAGGCCATTGCCGACACGCTCTACGGCGCGCGTGGGGTGATCGCAGGCAGCCAAGGGACCATGAACAATTTCGTCTACGGCAATGACCGCTATCAGAATTATGAAACCATCTGCGGCGGCACGGGGGCCGGGGATGGATTCGACGGCGCGGACGGGGTGCATTCGCACATGACCAACACGCGCATGACCGACCCCGAAGTTTTGGAAACCCGGTTCCCCGTGCGCGTGGAACGCTTCGGGATGCGCGACGGTTCTGGCGGTGCGGGTCAGTGGCAGGGCGGCGAAGGCATCGTCCGGGACCTGACCTTTCTCGAACCTGCGACGGTCACAGTTTTGTCGTCCCACCGGTCCGTTCCGCCCCATGGCGCAGCGGGGGGAGGTCCGGCATCGGTCGGTGAAAACTGGGTCCACCGCGAGGATGGAACCACGGAGCGGCTGTCTGGAAATGATCGGGCGGAAATGGCGGTCGGAGATCGGTTTGTCATGCGCACGCCCGGCGGGGGCGGATTTGGACCAGTGAAGGACTAAGCCCGCCGCCACTTCACCGTGATGATCTGGTGCGGTTTGAACTCCAGGTGGGCTTGCCCCTTCTCGACGTCCAGCGGGTGGAGCGTGTTTTCCAAGAGATCGCAAACCTCGGCATTCTCCACTGGACCGGAGAATGTCACGGTGGCTCGACACTTCGCGCCATTTGCCTCGTAAAGCCGCGCGATAATCGCCGATCCGTCGTGGCTTGGAGCGAGGGTTTGGATGACCACACCGGGATGATCGCAGGTGAGCGGCGGCGACGTAGGCTTGGCCCCGGACAGTCGTGGCGGATGGATCAACGCCGCCGCAGCCGGTTGGGCCACCCCGCGCCAGTCGCCCGCATGGGGCAGCAGTGCATAGGTGAACTGGTGCAATCCCTGGTCCGCGCCGGTATCCGGCATTGTCGCCGATTTGATCAGCGACAGGCGCATGACGTTGTCGCGGATGTCGTAGCCGTATTTGCAGTCACTCAACAGCGCCACGCCGTAGCCGCCATCGGACAGGTCCGCCCAGCCGTGTCCGCACACCTCGAACCGAGCCGCGTCCCAGGGAGTGTTGCGATGGGTGGGGCGTTCGATGCTGCCCCATTGAATTCCATAGGTCGCGCGGGTGGATAACACGTCCACCGGGAAGGCGACCTTCAGAAGCGTATGGGTTTCGTGCCAGTCAATCTCGGTGACGAAGTCGATTTGAGGTGACCCGGCAGTGAGGCGAATGGTTTGTGTGATCCGGCTGTTTCGGAAGGGACGGCTCACGCGTAGGGCTGCGCGGATGGGGCCATCCTCGATGACCTCAATTTGCGCCGCGTCGTCCAGAGCCTCCAACCGGTCTTCGAAAAACGGGTCGATGTCCCAGGCGTCCCAAACGATGGGGCGGTCTTCAAAGGCTTGCAACTGGTTGCCAAGATGACCTTCGGCGAGAACCTCGCGGCAAGCGGTTTTGTCGTAGAGCGATGTGAGCTGCCCGGCGAAGTTCACCACCACCCGCGTGTGGGTGTTCTCCATAATCGCTTCGCCGCCCGATTGGGTGATGGACAATCCCGGCTCTGGCGCGACCGCCGCGCTTGTGGCCAGTGACTCATAAGGTTCCATCTTGGGCATCTGGATCAGCGCGCCGTCTGCAACCGGTTGAGCACCGCCGGGCGCAGCATCACGCGGCACCGTAACCACTGGCGCAACCCTCGCTGGGGCGAGGTTGTGGACTGTGGTCGCGCCAGACGGTAGAGGCCGTAGGGCTTCACCCACGAAATCGTGGATCGCGCGGTAATCTTGGGCTGCATCCTCGAACACCTCTCGAATGGCCGTGCCCGTCAGGATGTCGTGGAATTGGTTGAGGCACAGAAGCTCCCAGGCTTTTCCCAGCCGCGCCGGGAAGCCGTACGTCGCTGCGAGCGCCTCTGCTCCGTGCAGCGCCACCTCAGCCAGTCGGTTTTCGCGCTTGATCCAACCATTGGACGTGAGCACGCCCCGGTGCCCTTCGAAATAGAGTTCATCATTCCACACCGGCACGCGTTCACGGCTTTGTTCCATGGCTTCGAATGTGTCGCGCACGGTGCTCATGCGCAGGTGGGGCATCCCCGGCATTTCCCCGTAGGCCATGGCCGTTTGGATCAACCCTTCGGTCGGGCCGCCGCCCCCATCGCCATAGCCGAAACACACCGGCAGATCGCGGATACAGTGTTTGGCGGTGGAATTGTCCCAGGTGCCCAACACCTCCGGCGCGCTCAGGTCGCTTTTGTAATTTGTCGGGAACGGCAGGTACTGCACCTCCCGCGGAGTGGTCAGCACATGGGCCAAGACTTGGGTCCCGTCCATGCCTTGCCATCGGAACGTGGACGACGGCAGCCGGTTCACTTGGTTCCAGTTGAGCTTGTTGGTGCAGAACCACCTCAGCCCCGCTTGGGCCATGAGTTGCGGCAAACACCAAGGAAACCCAAACGTGTCGGGCAACCAGAGCACTGGGGTTTCCGCCTCACCGAAATGGCGTTGGAAATACCGGCGGGCCAAGGTGATCTGGCGGACCAGAGCCTCGGGCCCGGCCAAGTTCACATCCGGCTCCACCCACATCCCGCCCATGACTTCCCATTGGCCGCGCGCCACGGCCATGCGGATCCGGTCAAAGAGATCGGGATAGTCCTCTTCGAGGAACTGGTAGAGCACCGCCTGGGAATTGGAGAACCGGAAACTGCGGTATTCATCCATGAGCCGCAACGCGTTGGATGTGGTCCGTGCCACCTTGCGCCGCATCTGCGACACTGGCCAGAGATAGGCGATATCCATGTGCGCGTGGCCTATGGCGTGGAGCGTCACATCCTGGGTGCCGCCCGCTTGGGCCAAGTCGCTGCGCAATTGCTCCAACGCTTCGGGCACGGATGCATAGAACGCATCCCCAATGGGGTCACGGGTGTCGAGTGTCAGGAACGCGCGGTCCAGTGCCGTCAGGATCCCATGCCGTTCTGACCGGTTGATCCGCAATTCTTCGGCTGTGCCAAGGGCCGCATTGGCCAGCCACAGGAAGAACTGCGTGGGCCGGTGGCGCGTCACCAAGCGGCAAGTTTCCATGTAGAGCTTGGAGTTGCTGTTCGGATCAGGCGGCCAGCCGGACAAGCCCGTCCATCCATGCAATGCAATTTGGTGGCGTTGACCGTCATGTACATGGGCGGGCAAAGGCACGGTGTGGTGATAGCGATCCGCTGAGGCAATGGGTTTGCCGTCGATGTAAACCAAGCCTTCGGGATGGGTGAAGATATCCCCGGCCTCGCCCAAGGGCAGGTGTAGTGCCAAGTTGCCTTCCCACTCGGTGGGCACTGTAAAATGCGACCGCATCAGAAAGTTCAGGTTTGGGCCACCCCAATAGGACCTGTGTGGGATTTCTTCCCAACCGCTGTGGTCCGCTTCCACCGGTGGTTCGGTCCAAGCATCCGCCAGCGGCACGATCCGAAACGGCGACAGCGGCATGGCGTTGTTGAACACATGCGCTTGCACGATCTTGAGCCGCTGCTTGATTTTTTCGGCTGTGAACCGGGTGGCGTGGGACATGGGGTCACAAAATGCCAGCGCGCGAGTGACGTCAATCTCTGGTTGTGTCGGATGAACCGTTAACTGCTGAGGACTTTTGCTCGGCGGTTCCGAGCGAGGATGCGCAGCCGTGACAGGATTTCGTCTCGGTCCAGGTAACAACCCTGCAAGCGTCGGGTGCCGGATTGCGGATCGAAACTGTCCCGGCCATGCAGCATGCGCCGGTTGTCGAATAGGATTAGGTCCCCGGCCCGCAATGGTGTGCGGCACAGGAAGCGGTCTGACCGGCAATGCGTATTGAACAGCTGCACGGCCCGATAGGCGCGGGGCGTGTCCTCGGCCGACATATCCGGGAAAAACCGTAGGAACCCGGTGTTGCGGATTTCCACAACTTGACCGTCCCGGTTCAACTCAACAATCGGGCCAGAAAACCGATAGTCCGTGTCCGTGTGCCGGTTGGTGAACACCCAGTTGAGCGTGGTCAGCGCATCGAACGCGTCCGGGTCTTCGGTTCGGATCGCTTCGGCCACAGCGAACCCATCCGCCATGGTCGACGCTCCGCCAGTCGCGCTGTTTTCCTGACAATGCAGCATCTGCAGGCCGGGCTGGGTTTCCCGCGTGGCAAGGTCGGTGTGACCGTCCAAGCCCGCGGCGGTGTAAGCCGTGCTGTCGGGATCCGGTTTGGTTTCCACCGAAAACAGGAACCCGAAGTTCGACGAACGCACCGTCCCAATCCGTTCGCCAACCCGTTGTACCGTTCCGCTGTCCACCGGCAGACCCCGGAGCCGCGCAAACCCGTATGTCCAAGCGGCGCGCAGCCATGCGTCCAACGTTTCATCGTCCTCTAGGGCTGATGGTCCGTCGAATGTGGGCGGCTCTGGCATCGCCGCTGTGTCCCAAGGCTGTTGCCCAGGGATGTCATAGTCGGGATGCCAAGCACCTTCGGCCATGGCGCGCAGCCAGCCCGGATCGAACAGCGATGTGACCCCATCCGGCGCCCATGTGATGCGAACGGCTGGCCCGTCGGTGAGGCGGACATCTGTCGCGCGGGTCTCCGCCGGGAACTGGTCAATCTCGATGGTCCGTTCCCGTGTCACCCCTTCCACGATGCCTGAGGTCACTTCATTTTCGCGCAGGAAAAGCGCGTGGAACCGATGGGACAGCCCGTCCGGCCAAGTGGCCAAGACGAAAGACCGGTCGATACTCAGCATTGGGAGGTCCCCGACCGCATAGCTTGCAAAATCCGGTGTGAGCGGGCGCATGGGGCTGGTGTCGTCGCGCATGGATGGCCTCCCTTTTTCACTAGCTTGCGTCCAGACACTGCGAGCGACCCATCCATTTGCGATAGAAGCATTGGCGGTTTGCGACGGATTTCAGCATGAGGCCCCATTGAGCGACGGGATCCTTTCGGTCATGCTTCAAGCCACTCTCATTAGGGAGCGCACGTGCGCGGTTTAGCTCTACCAATGGTGTCCGTGGCACTGGCGGCTTGTGTGGCGGCTGAAACGCTGGGTGGCGCACCAGAAGACCATGGCCTGTTTCCCGTTCGGTCGTTCCCAGATGATACCAGTCAATGCCTGGTGATGGGCGAGTCGGACGTGACCCGCGAGTTCCTGGACCACACCCAAATTCTGATCGGATGCCCCGAAGACGCCACCAGCGAAATCAAAGCACGCGAAGCCAGCGGCTTTCGCGAGGTCCAACGCGTTGGGCCATGGGTGCTGCTCAGCGGCCCGCGCGATTAGATCACCAGGTCAAACCCAGGGACTGATCCGCGAAATACCGTGGGCGTGCCCGCCAGTGCGGCATCGTCCACATCCGCACCAGCCACCCAAGGACGGTCCAAATCTGGCCATGGGATCGCATCGATCAATTGGCGGGTATAGGGATGGTTCGGATCGCCGATCACGTCCGCCGGCGGGCCAGCCTCCGCCACACGGCCCTTGTAAAGGACCATGACAAAATCGCTCACATGGTACGCTGTGGCAATGTCGTGGGTGATATAGATGATCGAAATGCCATGCCGTTCTTTGAGGTCGTAGATGTTTTTGAGGATCGACGCCCGCAGCGACGCATCCACCATCGACACCGGCTCGTCCGCGATCAGCAGCTTGGGCCGCAGCATCAGCGCCCGCGCCACGATCAGGCGTTGCCGTTGACCGCCCGATAGCTGATGGGGATACCGGTCCAGAACCAGGCCGGGGTCGAGACCAACGGCCCGGCAGGTATCTTCCATCGCGGTTTGCACTTCGGCTTGCGATTGCCCGTAGCCAAACCGTTTGTAAGGGAATGCCAGAGCATGGTTCACCCGATAGAACGGATTAAAACAGGCGTAGGGGTCTTGGAACACCGCCTGCACCTGTTTGCGGAAATCAAGCGCCGCAGCGCCGCTCAGCCCCGCCACATCCGTGCCCTCAAACATCACTTGGCCGGTCGTTGGTTCATTGAACCCCAGCATGAGCGATCCCATGGTGGATTTTCCCGACCCCGATTGCCCAACGATCGAGATGATCTGTGGTCGGCTGTTATCCAACGCGAAAGACAGCGGATGCAGCGCGGTCACCTCACCATAGACCTTAGAGACGCCTTTAAACTCCAAAAGGCTTGAAGGCGCCGCCTGTACAGCCCCGGAAACGGGGCTGTCTCCGTGTGTTGGATCAAGAAAACTGGGACCGCCCACCAAAGGCACCGACGAGACTAAATCGCGGGTGTAGGGGTGGCGCGGTGCTTCGATAATTTGGCGTACATCGCCATGTTCCACCAAAACTCCGTCTTTCAGCACTGCCAACTCGTCCACCGACTGAGCCATCAATCCCATATCATGGCCGATCAGGATCAAACCCGCACCGATCCGATTCTGCACATCCCGAAGTGTCTGCATCACTTGGCGCTGCGTGATCACATCGAGCGCCGATGTGGGTTCATCCGCAATGATCAGGTCCGGGGTCAGGATCACACCGAGCGCGATACACACCCGCTGTTTCATGCCCCCCGAAAGCTCATGGGGATAAAGCCGCCCCACATGGATGGCCAGACCCACGCTTTCCAGTACCGCATTTGACCGTTCTTGCAGCGTGTCGAGGTCGGTGGTGCCTTCGTGCGTGGTGATTGCATCCCAAAGCTGCGCCTCCACCCGCATTACCGGATTGAGCGAGTTCATCGCCCCTTGGGGAATATAGGCCACACGGCGCAGCCGGGTGCGACGCATTTCATCGTCGCTAAGGCTCAGAATGTTGGTGTCGTCGAGCGTGATGGTCCCGGCAGCCACACGGCCGGGTTCTGCCAGCATTCGCATCACGGCCAGCGCCGTGGTGGTTTTGCCCGACCCACTTTCGCCGATGAACCCAACCCGCCGCCCGCGGGCGATGGTGAGACTGAGGTCCGCCACCGCATGCACCACACCGGCACCGGTGGGAAAGTCGATGGAAAGGTTCTCTAACGTGAGCGCATTCATATGGTTTCCGCAATGATTTTCGACCGGCCTTTCCCAAGTCAGGTGTGACCCTGTGGACACAACCTACGCGTTTCGGCCTGTCAGACCAGCACCATTTAGAATTTGGGACCTCGGCATCCTGCTATCCACGGCCTTTGCGAGACCCACTTCGCTGCCAAACGTGTTGTCACCGATGGAACCAACGAGCTACCTAACGTGGTACATGCGCCGGTCGAGAGGGGCGTTGTCAAAGCACGCTTTGTTCTCTGGACGTTGACTAGGTTGCAGGCCCGACACGGAAACTCGGTAGCAACTATGCCGCTATGCGATGGGCATGACTACCGATCATCTATGAAATGCCTTCACTCAAAAAGAAGTTTTGTGTGGTGCCGGTGATAGGACTCGAACCTACGACCCCATCATTACGAATGACGTGCTCTACCAGCTGAGCTACACCGGCTTTGGGATTTTCCCCAGGTCGCCGCTGGTAACAGAGGTCTGTCACCAGCGGTAGAGGTAAGTTTAGGCTTTTTCGGTCGCTTCTTCAGCGGTGCTGTCCACCGTTTCTGGTCCGTCCTCGGCGTCTGACGATTTGTCTTCCAATGCGCCGATGATCAGCGGCAGCATGGCACCCACGGAGGTGTCCGCCATGACTTCGCCAGCCGGTGCGGCTTTCCAAGTCAGCGTGTCGAACCCACCGCATACATCGCAGATCGGTTGCCATTCGGCATAGACGGCGCCCTCAGTTTCGCAGACCCAGGCTGGGCCACGTGGCGCGGTGACTGCCTTGGCCAGCCAGGCTTTCACTGTGCTGTCGTCGCTGCCTTCGCCTCGTTCAATGGCGGCCATGAGCGTCATGGCGCGGGCGGTTGGGTCCTTTTCGGTCAGATCACCAAGGGCGCGACGTGCTGCCGGGAAATCTTCGGCGGCGATGTTGACCTCTGCCATCAGCATCCGAGCCTCTGGATGATCGGTATCGCGGCGCACCAAGTCGGCGAACCGTTTGACACGCTGGGCTGGTGTTTCATCTGGTTCAATCTCGGCATAAGCCGCGGCCAAGGACGGATGTGGTTCAGAAGCCCAAGCCGAACGAATGGCCGATGCAGCCTTGCCCTTGTTCTTCGACTCGATGAGCGCTTTGGCACCTTCGACAACAGCGGGGGCAAAATTCGGCACTTCCTTGAGTGCGTCCATCGCCGCCTTGCGAGCTTCTTCCAGATTGCCTGCCTTGCGGAACTCGATGGCCTGACACAGCGCCAAAAGACCATCGCGGCGTGTGGCCATGTCCTTGGGTGCGGTGCGATAGCGGCGTTTGATCCCCAAGGTTTTCCGCGCGCCGGACCAGTCGCCTTCATGGGCTTGCATCAGGAACAACTGCGTCGAGGTTTCGTCGTGGCTTGGATTGATATCCAAGGCCTTCTTGGCGAGTTGCAACGCGGTGGCTTCGTCGCCTTCGCCTTGCTTGTGCTTCATCAAACCACGGATCGCCAGGAACCTGGTTTTGTCGTTGGTCAGAAGGTCTTTGTATGCCTCCTTGGCCAGATCTTTGTCGCCCATTTGCTCTGCCGCCTGTGCGGCCAACAGTTTGCCAATTTCCGGTTGCGACAGCTTTTTCTCTGCCAGTAGTGCCTTGCGCATGGCCAGTTTGCTGTCGCCAGAGGCCAACGCCAGCATGCCTTCGCTCAGGATGCGGTTACCACGACGTTCCCGGCGGCGGTTCAGAAACCGCGAAAGTGCCGTGTTGCGGCCCAGGAAAAACGCGATGGATCCCAGCAGCATGCCAAGCAAGCGGACGGCGATGTAGATGGCGACCACAACCAGGACGGCGAAGATCAGTGTGCGCAACGGATCGAGGTCGAGCGTTTGGCCCGCGAACTCAACGTAGATGCCTTCACCATTGGCGAGGATCCATTCGGACCCGTAGGCCAGCGCCACGATAATGGCGACAAAGACCAGGACTAAGATAAGAGACCAGAGCATAGTGGCGTCCTCAGTTCGAATTCAGGGAAGCCGCCAGGTCTGGCAGCGCAGCTTCGGCGCCCAACCGTGCGGTGGCACCATTGATCCAGGCGGTGAGCGCCGTCTTGCCAGCCTCCGGCAGAGCCTCGGCTTCGGCGAGCGCCGTTGCCAGGTCGCCTGCCTCAACCGCGACGGTCATACGCGACAGGACCGCGTCCGGCGAATTGCCTTCCCGTGCTTCTGTGGAGCGCACACCGGATGTGGCGCGGAGGAACGCTGTGAGGCGATCGCCCGCGCTTTCGCCCATGTTGGCAATCACAGAGGCATTGGCCGCGGCTTGGGCACCGTCGGCAAATCCCTGTTGCAATTGGTCGAGCGTCGGAATGCCCAAGGCCGCGTTGTCGGTGATGACTGCGGGCACTGCAATGACGGCGGTCAGGGCGGGCAAGGCGCCCTCGTATCCGACACCGGCGTTCAGCGCAGCTTCCACTTGGGCCAGTGACGCTTGCGCAACCGCCAGTTCAGCCCGCGCGTCTGCTTGGGCTTCGATGTCTGCAATGCGGGCGTCCGCGGCTTCCACCTCGGCTTGCGCCGCTGCCAGAGCTGCCGCGATTTCCGCCGCGCTTTGGTTTTGCAGGGCTGCCATTTGCGTTTCGGCTTCTTCGCGTACAGCCGTCATTTGCGCGGTGGCCGTGGCCTGCATATCAGTCAGCGCCTGTTCCAGAGCCGCGGCTTCCACCGCTTGCTGGTCCATCACCGCGCGCAGTTCTTCCAGCCGAGTTTCGTAAAGCTCGATAGCCGCGCGAGCGGTGTCAGACGATTCCACAAATGGGCGTTTTTCGACCTCAACCAGCCGGGCTTCCACCTCGGCCATGCGCGCATCCACACCATCAAGGCGGTCACCGATGCCGACCATGCGCGTTTCCACGTTGGTTAAAGCTTCACCCACAGACGCCACTTGCGCCGTGGAGGTCGCCAATGCGCCGTCCACCTCTTCAAGTTGCGCGGCGACTGTTGTGGCGAGGCTGCCCACTTGGCCGCTGAGGTCGCCGTTCAGACCGGCCACATTGCCCGTTAGCGATGACACCTCGTCTGTGACCGCTGCGAACCGAGCCACCAGATCGGCCGAAATACCTGAAATCAGCGCGTCAACTGCGGCGGTGTCTGTGGCGGCTGCTTCCACTTCGGCCAATCGGGCGCGTAGCGCTTCAATCTCGCTCGATTGCGTCGACAGCGCGTCGGCTACCGGGTCGGTGCCCAGGCCGGTGAGGTCCATCCAGTCAACGCTGATAAATTGTGCAGAACCAAAACCCACCAGGGCGGCGAGGAAACCACCGAACACGGTGGACATCACGCCAGCGCTGGATTTTTCAGCAGCTTTTGGTTGGTCCTCGGTTTTTTCTTCAGCCACCGGCTCCGGTTCCGACTCAGACGGCTGGTCCTGATCCACCTCTTCCGATGGTTCCGTGCGGTCGTCGGAACTGGCTTCTTCGGTTTCTAACGTCTCGTCGTCGGCATCTGCGGGAGCGTCTTCCACAACCTCAGCGTCTTCGATGGGCGTCTCCGATGCGTCGGTGTCTTGATCCGTTGCAACGGTTTCGACGGCGTCGTCCTCGCCCTCGCGCTTGTCTTCAATACTCAAACCTGCGTCCTCTCCCTGGAGCTTGATGGCGGGCCCCCGCCCTCGCTCAGCTTAACTTGGCCACACCACACCCTCAAGCGCGCAGACCGTATTGCAGCGCAGCAAGCCGCTCTAAAACCGATTCTGCCGTGGGATGGGTCGCCACCTCCAACCGCGAGACAGTCTGCACAGGCAAAGCGTCCCGAACAGCGGGGCTGATTGCCGCAATATGCGTCTCTGCGGCGGCGGCGTTCAAATGGGGCCCGAGCAGCTTGGCCGACCGTGGCGAAAACACGGGAATCAGCACGGGGTGTGGTTTGGCCAAAACTTTTGCAGCTTCGGGTGTAAGGTCGCGCGCGTTTTGAGCGTAGACAATTTGTTCGCTCACATCCAACCCACACACGGATAGCGTGTGTTTGAGATCGCCTACAGTGTGTTCACCGCGCAGGTACAAAAGCCGACCAAAAGGACGCTCGGCCGACAACACCTTTGCCAAAGCGCGCCAATCGCCAGAGGCACTTTTGACCGCGAAGCCTGCCGCCTTTGCCGCCCGCGCGGTGGCGTCGCCAACGCAGTACGCAACCATCCCCTCGTTCGCCTTGATGGACCAAGTTGTCACGGCATTGGCGGACGTCAGAACTATGGCATCGAACCTGTCTAAATCGGGCGGCGTGCCTTTTGGCACGATCTCCAATAGTGGGGATATGACGATCTCTCCCGGCCCCATGACGTCCTCAATCCGACGGGCAAAGGCGTCCGCCTGTGCCTTTGGCCGCGTCAAGAGGATCGGGGCGTGGGGCACGGGGGTCTCCGGTTGTGGCTCGGTGACCGGGATGTTAGCCCCCGGCCATGGGCACCACAACCTGGCACGGCGAGACCCCTCTCACCATCCTTGGGATCGAAAGCAGCTGCGATGAAACCGCCGCTGCCGTGGTGCGCGATTGGCCTGACGCGGCCCGAGAAATCAAATCCAACGTGATTTACGGCCAATCCGACATCCACGCGGCGTTCGGGGGTGTGGTCCCCGAGCTGGCCGCTCGCGCGCACGCTGAAAAGGTGGACTTGGCGGTGGAGGCTGCTTTGGCCGAGGCAGGCCTAAGCATTGGCGATGTGGACGGGATCGCCGTCACTGCTGGGCCGGGTTTGATCGGTGGCGTGGTGGCCGGTGTCATGTGTGCCAAAGGTCTGGCCATGGGCGCAGGGCTACCTCTGCTGGGCGTCAATCATCTGGCGGGCCACGCGCTCACACCGAGGCTCACCGATGGGATCGCGTTTCCTTATCTGATGCTGTTGGTGTCCGGGGGCCATTGCCAGTTTCTGCTCGTAACTGGCCCAGACGAGTTTCAACGGCTGGGCGGCACCATCGATGATGCGCCGGGCGAGGCGTTCGACAAAACGGCAAAGCTCTTGGGTTTGCCGCAACCGGGTGGGCCAGCGGTGGAGCAGGCAGCGCAAGACAGTGATCCCCAACGGTTCGCGTTCCCTCGCCCACTCTTGGATCGTCCCGGATGCGACATGAGCTTCTCCGGTCTCAAAACCGCCTTGATCCGGGCGCGCGACGGATGCGTGAGCGAGCATGGCGGCTTGAAAGTCCAAGACCGTGCGGACCTGTGCGCCAGTTTCCAAGCGGCCGTTGCCGATGTGCTGGCCGAGAAATCCCGACGGGCATTGCTGGCCGCGCGAGAAACCCAGAGCCTCACCGCTTTTGCCGTCGCAGGCGGCGTGGCCGCGAACCAGACTCTGAGGTCGCAGTTGGAAACCGTCGCAGGCGAGGTGCCGTTTCTGGCCCCGCCGCACAAGCTGTGCACGGACAATGCGGCCATGATCGCTTGGGCTGGGATTGAGCGGTTCCGCTTGGGCCACATGGATGACCTCACCTTGTCCGCGCGCCCCCGTTGGCCCCTGGATCAGCGCAGCCCGTCGCTTTTGGGGTCGGGCAAGAAAGGACCCAAGGCATGATCGGTGTCATCGGCGGTGGTGCATTCGGGACAGCCTTGGCGCTGGCTTTGGCCAAAGACGGTAAAGAGGTGTGCCTATGGGCGCGCGATCCGGTTGCCATGATGGTGGAAGGCCAAAACGCAAGGCACCTGCCGGGGCTGTATTTCCCGTCAAATCTCCGCGTCACTGGAAAATCAGAGGACCTCGCCCGTGCCGACGTGATCCTGATCGCCGTGCCCATGCAAGCCATGGGTGAAGTGTTGGCGGCACACGCTAAACAATTTGCCGGGAAAACCCTGGTGGCCTGCTGCAAAGGGGTGGACCGGCAGAGCCTCACGGGTCCATCCCAAGTCATTGCCACCGCGTGTCCCCAGGCCATCCCGGCGGTCCTGACCGGCCCGAGCTTCGCCAAGGATATTGCCAACGGATTGCCAACCGCGCTCACCTTTGCCTGTGCGTCCGAGAACGCGCCGGACCTGCAAGCGCGGCTTTCCACCGGCAACTTGCGCCTGTACCTCACCGACGATCTGGTCGGGGCTGAACTGGGTGGTGCGTTGAAAAACGTCATCGCCATTGCCTGCGGCGCGACCATGGGGGCCGGGTTGGGCGAAAGCGCGCGCGCCGCCACCATGACACGTGGGTTTGCTGAAATGCAGCGCTTGGCCGCGGCAATGGGCGGTCGCCCTGAAACGCTGTCTGGACTGTCTGGGTTCGGCGATCTGACATTGACCTGCACGTCGCCCACGTCGCGCAACTATGCCCATGGGTTTGCTCTGGGGGCTGGTGACAAGACCGACCCGACCCGCACGGTCGAAGGCGTCCACACCGCCCAAGCCGTGGCGCAATTGGCGCAGGCGCGGGGACTCGATTTGCCAATTACCAAGGTTGTGGCTGACCTGGTGGCCGGTCATACCACCATGGAAACGGCCAAGGCCGCGCTGCTGGCGCGCCCGCTGAAGGAGGAATGACATGCCCTACACTCTGATCTGCCTGGACAAACCCGGCGCGCTCGACATCCGCAAAGCCAACCGCGATGCGCATCTGGCCTATATAAAAGAGACAGGCGCGGTGCAGCAGGCGGGCCCCTTTCTCGATGCCGAAGGTCAGATGATTGGGTCGCTCATCGTTCTGAGCGTTGAGACCGAGGAGGCCGCAGCGGATTGGGCTGCCAATGATCCCTACGCCAAAGCCGACCTGTTCGACAGCGTCCAAGTCATGCACTGGAACCGTGTGATTGGGTGAGACGCACGTTTAGGGCTCCACCCCGCCCAGCTCACAGACAATCCGCCATTCGTCTTCAGTCACCGGTTGCACGGAAAGGCGGGAGTTCTTCACCAAAGCCATGTCCACCAAGCGTGGATCGGATTTGACCTGATCCAGACCGACCGGTGTGACCAGCGGTTTCACCGCGCGGATGTCGACACATTCCCAGCGGGGATCATCAGACGTGCTGTCTGGGTGCGCTTCGGCGATCACTTCGACGATGCCGACCACGGCTTTGTCCTTCTGCGATAGGTAGAAAAATCCGAGGTCACCCACGCGCATGTCCCGCATGAAGTTGCGGGCCTGGTAGTTGCGCACGCCGTCCCATTCTTCGCCAATGTCGCCTTTGGTCACCTGATCGTCCCACGACCATGTGGAAGGTTCACTTTTGAACAGCCAATAGCGCGTGGTCATCTGCGTTACCCTCCATTGAGTTTTTGCTTTATGGTATCTTTACCCAAAAATAGATCTTACTGCCGTCAAAGTCGCGCAGGTGCGATGTTGATTGGGATAATGGCCTAGCTGTATTGAAATCAATGTAATTTGGCTTTTGCCTCTTGACTCACGTGTGTTACCTTTAACCGAATCACTAAGAGGAGGTTCAATATGTCGAAGCAAAGCGGGTCTAGCAGGGAAGTCGAGCTACAGGATCTGGGCATCGACGTTGGTTCACCGGGTTCATTTGATCACTCGACGCTACATATAGTCAATGGTGATGCTTCGCTTGCATTTTCTGGCTACGGCGAGTTCACTCCGATTACAATTAGTTCGGAGACTATTCTAACCGATGCCGACGTGGAACGAGATCAACACTGAGATTTCTGAAATTGGTACAAGCGATGCCTGCGACCAGGTCAGAGAAAAATATTTAAAGGCTTTGGAAAACCGGCTTGGTCGGACCGTTATAGCCTATTATTCAGGATTTTTGCAGAAACGAAGCCCCGATGGCAGGGCTCATCCTGAAACCGCTATAACTGACTTGGATATGAATGCGTTTATGGCAGTTGTTCACAATGTGCCTCACGATCGTGGTCTTGATTTAATTCTCCATACACCTGGAGGCGGAACCGAGGCTACGCGAGCGCTGGTAGAATACCTTTACAAAATGTTCGGTCGAAACATACGGACTATCGTACCGCATATGGCAATGTCCGCAGGTACGATGATCGCGTGTGCTTGCCGTGAAGTCCTAATGGGCAAACATTCCTGCCTTGGTCCCACTGATCCCCAAGTGAAAGGCCATCCGGCAATGGGTGTTTTGGCAGAAGTTGATCAAGCCATCGTTGAGGTCAAAAAAGAACCGCTGAAGCAAATGGTCTATCAGCAAGTTTTTGCAAAGTACCCGCCAGCATTCATTTTAGACTGCGAGCGCTCTGTTCAAGGCTCACGGGACATGGTGGCGGAATGGTTAGAAAAAAATATGCTGGCTTCAGAGAAGGATCCAAAAGCAGCGGCTGCACAGACCATCAAGAACTTCATGGATTACCGGGGCACTACGGAGCACGCGCATCATTTTCTTATCGAGAAGTGTCAAGACATGGGCTTGAAAGTGAGAGCTATCGAAGATGACCAAGAACTGCAGGAGGATATTCTAAGCGTCCATCATGCTTTTAACGCGACTTTTGCCAGAACTAACGCAATAAAGATCATCCAAAATGCCAATGGAGCGACTTGGTCCATCGGCTCAGGTTGAGTACACGCCTCACTTGAGATCTTTAAGTGCTGGGATTGGTGAAGTGCTCACTCCAGAGCGAGAGACGGCACTCACAGTAACCACAACGTCGTGTACTTCACGAGGTTTGGTAGCTGCTCCCACAAACGTTTCCTAGCGAAAAGTGAATTCGTTCTTGATTGGACTAGACGGTAGAGCGCCATGGACGCTAATTTGTAAGCTGCTAATCTTTAGTGAGTAGACCGGTGATCAATTGGCGGAGTCCTAAGCCGGCTCCGGCGAAGATCGCGAGCAGGGCCAAGGGGGCGCTGAGGGCCAGGGTTGAAAACGCGGACAGACCTTGGCCGATGCTGCATCCCAGGGCTAAGACAGCGCCAGGTCCCATCAGCGCCGCACCCAGCATTTGCCGTCGCAGTTCGCGGGGGTCTTCGCAGGCTTCCCATCGGAAATGGCCTTGGCGCACCGAGGCGATGCTGGCACCGACAATCACTCCGACAACAGACCCGACGCTGAAGGACAAGGTGTTCCCAGACGCGGTCATGGCATAGTAAATCGTGTCACCGACGGGGGCCACAAAGGCATGGGTTTCGACCGGTTCATTCCCAAACCCGGTGGTGGCGATCCAATGTGTTCCCACCCAACCGGAGGTGATGGCGAGGCCGACCATGGCACCCCAGAACACTTTGCTCCGGTCTTGGCGCATGTCCCGGCTGCTGAGTGCGATTGCGAGGATCATCGTGCCCACCACCAGTCCCGTGAGCGCTGGCGGCATCTGGATGGCATTTTCAATGAGGTATCCGAGACCTTGCGGGGTCGCGACATTATCCTCAACTGGGAACAGCCAGATGCGGGTGGCGGCCAATGGGCCGGATAACACGACATAGGCCGAGAGCCCCATGATCAGGACCATGACAAAGGCACGGAGGTCACCACCGCCCAGCCGCGCCAGCGCGCCATGCCCGCAGGTCCCGCTAAGCGCCATACCGTAGCCAAACATCAGACCGCCCAAAACGGTCGCCACAGGGGACCAGCCTCGGCTGAGGTAAATGCTCGTTGTGGGGTCGAAGGCACCGGCGGCGAGGGCCAAGTGGGCGCTGAAAACCGCCACCCCGATGGCCACACCCCACATGCGCAATCGGCGGTCATCCTCACCATAGAGGAAATCTTCCACGGCCCCGAGGGTACAGAACCGACCCACGCGCGCGGCCAGTCCCAGGACGATGCCGCCCAATAATCCAATCAGCGCCGCGGTGTTCGCTTCGCTCAGCCAGTCGAACATGTGGACCTCCTCCCTGACCGGGAGCCTCCACTCTCGACCGATCAGCCGTCCTTACAGAATAGTTCGTATACAACTTCGATGATTTTACGGGGACGATCATCTGTCAAGCTGTAGTAGATGGCCTTGCCGTCGCGGCGGGGTTTCACCAAGCCTTCCAATCGCAGCCGAGACAGTTGCTGTGACACCGCCGCTTGCCGGGCTGACAGGAGTTCTTCCAACTCGGTCACGGTCTTTTCCCCGGACGCCAAATGGCACAGGATCATCAACCGACCTTCGTGGCTGATGGCCTTAAGGAAGTTCGCGGCGTCGGTGGCATTCTGCACCATGCGCCCAATGTCTTCGGGGCAGGCGTTGGGGTCGAATACGGGAAGCGTCGATTTTGCCGTTTCCGCCGGTGTCTCAACAGTGACCGTCATGGTGTCATTCTCACTCGTTATTCCCCACGGTAATGTTTGCTTTGTCGAACGCCATGGATAGCAATCCCCAGAAGAAATCTTCGCCTGGATACCCTTCGATGCGCCCGACCTCTTTGCCCGCGTCCACCAAAATAAACGTGGGTGTATAATGCACTCGACGGGCAAACTCGACATCGGGCGTCGCGTCGCGGTGGATGTCGTAGCGCTTCAACGGAGCGGTTTGGCCTTCGGCGGTCTTAGGGTAGATCGGAGCAATTTCGGCGTTCCACTGCGCGCACCACATGCACCCAACTTCCTCCGCCATATACAAAAAGGTCTCCGCTTTTGCCGGTCCGATGGACCAGATCAGAGCGGCGCAGAGGAATGCTGGGAGGCGCATATGGATAAGCCGGATTGACAGATTTCTTCGACGGATCGTAATCTAATATTCGAATTTATCAAGATTTGGGGCGCGGCGCGATGCTGGATGTGACTTTTTTCGGCGCGCTGCTGGCGGGCCTGCTGTCATTTCTATCGCCGTGCATACTGCCCATCGTTCCGTTTTACCTCAGCTACCTCGCGGGCGTTGGCATGAACCAAGTGACAGCGAGCGGCTGGGTGGACCGCGATGTGCGCCTGCGCGCGCTTCTGGCCGCGATATGCTTTTCGCTGGGTGTGATCACGATTTTTGTGGGCCTTGGTGCCGTGGCGACGGTCTTTGGTCAGTGGGTCCGAGACTATTTCGATGTTCTGCGTTGGTTGGCGGCGGCAGTGATCATTGCCATGGGGCTGCATTTCCTTGGTCTCATCCGCATCGGGATACTCTATCGGCAACTGCGATCAGACGTTGGCACCACCGAAGGTGTGTCTTTTTTGGGAGCCTACGTGATTGGCTTGGCCTTCGCGTTTGGATGGACGCCCTGTGTGGGTCCTGTGCTCGCGACCATTCTGTTCACGGCAGCAGGCCAGGATACGGCGGATCATGGGGCGCTGCTCCTGTTCGTATACGGCCTGGGCATGACCTTGCCATTCATCGCCGCGGCATTCTTCGTCGGGCCATTCATGTCCTGGATGCAGCGGTTTCGCCGTCACCTGGGGCTGATGGAGAAACTGATGGGCCTCTTGCTCGTCACTTTCGGTATTCTGATCGCCACAAATTCCATCAACCATATCGCACAGTGGATGTTGGAACACATCCCGTGGTTCATGACCATCGGGTGACACCATAGCCCAAGGGAGGGGCCCATGAGACATCTGATCTTAGCTGGACTGGCCATACTATTCGCGACGATTTCCACCGCGGCGGAGATCGGAGACGACGGTTTGCACAAAGCGCCCTGGATGCGCGACACGTTTAAGGACCTTCGCGAAGATCTCGACGAAGCCAACGCCGAAGGCAAACGTCTGCTTGTGATGGTGGAACAGCGCGGCTGCATCTATTGCACCAAAATGCACGAAGAGGTTTTCGTCCTGCCGGAGGTCGCCGAGTACATCGAGGCCAACTACTTCGTGGTCCAGATAAACATGTTTGGGGATGTCGAGGTCACCGATTTCGACGGCACCACATTGCCAGAAAAGCAAATGATCCGCCGTTGGGGGGCTCTTTTCACGCCAAACATGATGTTTTTTCCAAAAAATGTGCCGGAAAATGTTTCTGCACCTGCAGCAACGGTGGCCGCAATGCCCGGAGCCTTCGGAAAGTATACCACTTTGAATTTGCTCACTTGGGTCGTGGAAGAGGGCTACAACGGGGATGAATCTTTCCAAAAATATCACGCCAGACGTTTTGCGGCGCAGCAAAAGTAAAGCAAAATGCTGCACTTGCGAAAGGATAGAGACATTCGTGTGTATGAATTTGTTGTTGCCTAACGAAGCCGTGATCGCTTAAGCCTAAGGGCAGCAAAAACAAGAATCGATTTTCGGGAGGACACATGAAAATCGCTTTTGGACTAGCCATGGCTGCCACCTTGGCCACATCGATGGCCACAGCCGAGATCGTGAAACCGACCGATGTCACCTATACCGACGGCGCGATCACCATGTCGCTCAGCGGGCAACCGGGCGACCCGGAAAGCGGCGCGATCATCATGAACAAGGGCGCGGGCAATTGCGTGGCTTGCCACCAGGTGTCCGCCCTGTCGCATCTGCCATTCCACGGTGAAGTTGGCCCGACGCTGGACGGTGTGTCCGAACGTTGGTCAGAGGCGGAAATCCGTGGGATCGTGGCAAATGCCAAAGTCATGTTCGAAGGGTCGATCATGCCCTCGTTCTACAAAACCGACGGGTTCATCCGCATCGGCAATGCCTACACCGGCAAAGCCTTGGAAGGTGAAGCCGACCCGCTGCTCACCGCGCAGCAAATCGAGGACGTCGTGGCGTTCCTCATGACACTCGAATACGTAGACTGATTTTCCAGCATTGGAGGAACCAATGGAACTGACACGACGCGATATCCTCGCGATTGGCTCGGGCACTCTGGCCTTTGCCAGCCTGACCGGTCTGCCCGCTTTTGCCTCTGTGACCGACGAACGGATTTCGGCTCTCACCGGGGGTGCGGCCGTGGGCGAAGGTTTGGTCGAACTGGATGCCCCTGAAATCGCCGAAAATGGCAATACAGTGCCGATCAAAGTGATTGCGCCTGGCGCCGTCATGGTCGCCATCTATGCAGACGGCAATCCTGTGCCCGACGTGGCGACGTTCAAGTTCGGCCCGCTCAACCCAAGCCGGATCGCGTCCACCCGGATCCGCCTGGCCACCACGCAAAACGTCATTGCTGTCGCGCAGATGGAAGACGGATCGTTCCAGCGTGCATCGGCCAACGTCAAAGTCACCATCGGCGGCTGCGGCGGCTGAGTTTAGGACGAGGAGAGAAAACATGGCATCAGGTGTAAAACCCCGCGTCAAAGTCCCCAAATCAGCGTCCGTCGGTGACACGATCACGATCAAAACGCTGATCAGCCACAAAATGGAAAGCGGTCAGCGCAAGGATAAAGAAGGGAACATCATCCCTCGGTCCATCATCAACCGCTTTGTCGCTGACTTTAACGGCCAGAACATCATCGACGTGAAAATGGAACCGGCGATTTCCACCAATCCCTACTTCCAATTCGATGCCGTTGTGCCGG
>JBCDFD010000003.1:0-37694 GCA_039178645.1 Pseudomonadota bacterium
CGATCCGAAGATCTTGAAATCTTACAATAAAAAGCAAAGCTTGATTGCGCACCCAGGAACTTTGACTCACGCCTGCGCGGAACACGGCATACTGTTTGACTACGGCCTGATGGTGGATTTTGCCCAACAAACCATGGGCGAGGTTGCCGATCAAATCGACGGACTCCTGAGTGATCCGAAAATGAAAATGCCAGCGTTCATCTCCACCACAATCCCCGTTGTGGGCACGCCGTATTTTGACAGCGCGGCCCGGCAGGGCCGCATCCTGCCAAACGTCCGCTTGAGCGACATGGACGGTATGAAACTGGTGGAATGGCCCACAGAGCCGTTGGAAGAGGTGGCGAGGTTCTTTGGCGACCTGGTCAATCTACGGAACCGCCAATGGGCGTTGGCGCGCCATACGATTGGGCAAGCTCTGCATTGGCGCAAACACTTGCCCTATGAAATGACGGTGCTGTCCGTCCTTATGCAGCTGAACCGATTTCGCCGCCGGCGCGGGGTGGGCAGTTTGGCGCAAATGCGGATGCGCGCGAGGGAGGCCCGTCCCACATATCTGGCCACTACGGACCCGCTTCGCGCGGCGTATCGGCCTATCATGCCAATGCCTGAAATGTTCCAACGCGATTTCGAGCCACTGGTTGTAACAGACAGCAAGGGCCAATTGACCGAAGCGTTTCAACGCGCCCGCGAGCAGCCCCAACTGGCACGCAGCGTTTGAGCAACCGTCGTTTAGGACGGACCCAAAGCAAGGGAAGATTCAAATCAGACCAAGCGCAATGGCCGATCCCCCAACCGCGAAATGCACCAAGGTTACGCCGATCAGATGGCGGTATTTGAGGAAGAACAGGCCAAAGAGCACCCCGCCAAAGAAGGTCAAAACCACGGCACCTACCCCAATGGGGATGTGCGCTATGGCAAAGACGAAGCTGGCGAATAGAACGGATCGATATCCGGATTCGTCATCGAAAAACCGCTGATATCCGTTTTGTATGATGCCACGCGCAACGAATTCCTGGACAAAGGTGTGCGGGAAATACAGCGCAAAATCCAACATACTAAACGCCTGCGCGCGTTCGAAGTCCGGCATCATGCCAACGGCGCGGACTAAGTAGAATGTGCCGACAAAGACGGCTGTTGTCACAGCGCTCCATATCAACCCGCCAATCAGGGAGGCCCTAAATTCACTGTTTTGCAGACCCAGGTCGGCGTATCCTAACTGAAGCCGGTAGACGACAATGATACTGGGGATCACCAGGATTGCTGCGTTTTGCCATGCAAACAGTTGACTGGTCGTATCGGTGACAAACTGTTCTGCCACCAGGAAATAGATCAGCATACACCCATAGATGATCGCGATCATAAATAGGAAGAAACCGGCAAATCGTTGCCTGTCTTCCATCGCGACCACCAGAGCTTTGGATTGTTCGCGCAGTGACCGCACCACCGGCACCACAAGCCCGGCACGCAAGGCGTCAAAATGCTGGTCACCATTTTCCGCCAACAGCACATCGACCGATGTGATCCGCGCGATGGTCACAGGGTCTGACCCTGCTTTGGCCGTGACAGTCCGGGTGGAAGCGTCCAAGAACGAAAGCTGCCCCAAAAAGCCGCCCTCGGACACGGACCCCAGAGGGAGTTCGGAATAGAGCGCGTGCCGTGACAAGAGAACGTGGCCCTCTAGAACGACAATCAGCGTGTTTTCTGCATCGCCCTCTTCGAAAATGATCTCATCGGGCGCGACCGTTTCGACCTGCGCCACATCAACGACGGCGTCGATTGCGTCGGGCGGCAAAAACGCAAGTGCGCGCAGGGTGTCTTGGAGCTTCTCAATCGCCGCAAAGGTGCCCTGACCGGAGGTCGGGCCAGTATGCGTATCAGGTGATGTCGTGGGAGAGGTCATTCAAACAGGGGCCAATGGGTACGCGTTTTCTACAGCAGCGGTTGCGAGGGTACGCTGCACGACCGGTGCCACAAAGTAAACGTATGTCGCGCGTTTGGGTACAGTTGCGATGCCGCCACCTCCTCGGGCGGGTCGGGCCGCTTGCGAGGTTAAGGCCGGATTGCTACGGTTTCCCAATTACGCGCAAGACATGGACGTTGAACGGTGGTGGGTGTGCTTCTTTCCTTTGGCGTTGCATGGGCAGTCTTTGCTTTGGGCATGCTGGGCGCTTGGGTGGTCGAACGCCGAACCGGTAACGGCGGTTGGGTCGATGTTTTCTGGACCCTGTCTTTGACCACAGGCACAGCCGCAGGGGTCTTTGCCGCGTCGCGCATCGGGGTGCCAATCGAACTGGGCTACGCAGCCACCACTCTTGTGATGCTTATGCTTTGGGGCGGACGGCTGGGCGCGCATCTGTTTGCCCGTTCAGGGTCAAAGCAGGACGACCCCCGGTACCAAGAAATGCGCGCCGCTTGGGGCGACCGTGTGGCCGTTCAAATGCTGTTCAACCTCCAGGCCCAAGTAATTTTGAGCTTGCCGTTGGTGATCACCTTGCTCGCGGCTGCAATGGTCCCGGGCCCATTCGAGGTCCTGAAAGTCATTCCTGGGATAGCAATCGCCGGACTGGGTTTGGTGATCGGATGGAAAGCGGACCGCGATCTTGCGATCTTCAAGCGGTCAAACAAGGGACTTTGCTCATACGGGCTTTGGGGGTGGTCCCGGCATCCGAACTACGTGGGCGAGATTATCTTTTGGGCAGGCATTGCAGCCCTATCGCTCGGACACGGGATTTCCGGCGCCTTCGCCGCGGTGGGGCCCGTCGCAATTTACATTTTGTTGCGGTTCGTCTCGGGTGTCCCGATGTTGGAACGGCATATGTCTGAGAAATATGGGGAGGCGTTTGCGACCTATTGCGAAACCACACCAGCTCTATTTCCCTGGCCATTGGCCCATTTCAGCAGGACCAAGTCAGAGTAAGGCCGGTGAGTCCCTACATCCCGCCTCCCTGGCACCGGCGCCGTAGAATGGACGCGTTTTAGCCATGTCAGCACTCATTCCTGCGATTATCCGGGCCGCCGAAACTTGGCCCTTGCCGGACCCGGTTTTGCGCGCGGGGTCACACGCCCTGGTATGGGCAACCGACCTGCGCATGCGTCGGGTTTCTGATACCTATCTGGACACGTTTGTCGAAAAGATGGCCGCGTCCCCGATTGCGGTGGGCGTGGATGAGGCGAACGATCAACACTACGAATTGCCGGAAGCGTTCTTTGGCCTCGTCCTGGGCAAGCACCGAAAATACTCGTGCGGGCTGTTTACTTCCGATGCAGCGGCTCTCGATGACGCGGAAACGGCCGCTTTGGCCGAGTCTGCACGACTGGCAGGCATCGAAGATGGGCAAACAATCCTGGACCTTGGATGCGGTTGGGGTTCCTTCACACTGTATTTGGCAGAGACGTTTCCAAATGCTCAGATCACGGCTGTGTCCAACTCTGCGAGCCAAGGTGCATTCATACGTGCAGAGGCTGCGCGCAGGTCGCTCGGCAATGTGTCGGTCGCAACAGCCAACATTGCCACCTTTGAACCATCAGGCGCAGTGGACCGCATCGTATCGATTGAGATGTTCGAACACCTGACCAATTGGGCGGCGATGCTGCAACGGATGCACAGCTGGCTGCGGCCAGATGGACGGGTGTACCTGCACGTTTTCAGCCATGAAACCGCGCCCTATGCATTTGACCATACCGATCCCAACGATTGGATCGCGCAGTATTTTTTCACCGGTGGCATCATGCCTAGCCATGGTTTGATTGGTAAATTGGACGTGCCGTTTTCCATCGAAGACGAAGACCGTTGGTCAGGCACACATTATTCGCAAACCGCGGGGTTATGGTTGGAAAACTTCCATACACAGGAGGCGGACATTCGCGAGGTTTTACGGCCAGTATACGGGGATGACCTGGCGGTTTGGATGAAGCGCTGGCGGCTGTTCTTTATCGCGACCGACCGCCTGTTTGGCTATAAGAGCGGTTCGGTTTGGGGCATCAGCCACTTCCGGTTACGGCCAGACAACTGATCACGGCCTACGCCCTTCGCGCCTAAAGGCAAACCGAAATCTGAACTGGTTCGCATGCGAGCACTCGTACTCAATCCAGATGCGTTCATCCCAGATCGATCGCGCCAACTGCGGCGAAGTTGGCAAAGTTTGCACGCCGATGCTGGCGGTTTCGGCACACGCACCCTAATTCCACCCCATGGATATCGTTGTCCTAACCACGATCGTCGCGCTGCTTTTCCTGGTCATTGCGATTTCTGAGCCTTTGGCGTCGGTGTTGCGCCTACCCTACAGCGTGATCCTGGCCGTGTTTGGGGTCTTGATCGCAACTGTCGCTGGGATTGTCCTGAACACGACCCTGACGGATGCGCTTGATCCCATCGC
Source organism: Pseudomonadota bacterium (assembly GCA_039178645.1). Lineage (GTDB taxonomy): Bacteria > Pseudomonadota > Alphaproteobacteria > Rhodobacterales > Rhodobacteraceae > Mangrovicoccus. The sequence continues at coordinate 4,377 of JBCDFD010000003.1, forward strand.
CTCAGCGATTGTGGAATTCCCTATCCGCGCCAACGTCTTTTTGTACCTGTTCCTGCCAACTCTGCTGTTCCAGGCGACCTTGGGGATGAATCTGCGGCGGATGCTGGACGATTGGGTGCCGATCCTGGTCATGGCGATTGTTGCCGTGTTGGTTGCCACCTTCACTGTCGGATATGCCCTGTCGCTGTTTAGCGCCCTGCCTTTGGTCGCGTGCCTCTTGGTCGGCGCGATCGTATCCACCACGGACCCGTCAGCCGTTGTCAGCATTTTCCGGTCCATCGCCGCGCCCCAACGGTTAGCGCGGCTGATCGAGGGCGAAAGCTTGCTGAACGATGCCGCGGCCATTGCCCTCTTTGGCCTCTTCATCGGCTTCGTGATGGTGGGCGTGCCCGACCCCACGCCCGCCGACGCGCTATTGCAGTTTCCGACCCTGCTCATAGGCGGCGCGATCACCGGCTGGGTGATAGCCCGCATTTCGCTGTGGCTGATGGGTATGTTTGATGGGCATGAACTGGCCCAGGTTTCGGTGTCAGTGGCATTGCCCTATCTGGCCTATATCGCGGCAGAGCAGAGCGTCGGTGCCTCAGGGGTCATTGCCGTGGTCGCGGCGGGGTTGACCTTGACCCTACTGGCACCGGGCAGATTGACACCGCAAGCGTGGAGCAGGCTCACTGACATCTGGGCAGTCCTGGCCCACTGGGCGGGCGCACTGATCTTTGTTCTGGCCGCGCTGCTCATCCCAAGGTTCTTGGGCGATGTGCAGTTGGCTGACTTGGGCCTTGTTGCGGTGGTGGTTGTCGCCGCGATCGCCGCCCGCGCTGCAATCCTCTTTGGCCTGCTGCCCCTTCTGAGTTGGGTGAAACTGTCCACTTCGGTGGAAGGTCCCTATCGGGTGGCCATCCTTTGGGGTGGCCTTCGCGGGGCGGTCACACTGGCACTGGCGCTCGCCGTGACCGAGAACGCGCTTGTCCCCGACGAAACTCAGCGACTTGTGGGCATTCTTGCCACCGCCTTCACTTTGTTCACGCTCTTTGTCCAGGGCGTCAGCCTGCGCAAAGTCATTGGCTGGCTGGGGCTGGATCGGCTATCGCCGCTGGATCAAGCTCTGTCCAAACAGGTCGTGGCTGTGGCCCTACAAACCGTGCGCGAAGAGGTCGCCCAAACCACCCATTGTCACGATCTAGACCAGAGTATCATGCGGTCTGAGGCGGTGAAATTCGGGGACAGGCTGGAAACTGCTGTGCGCCAAGCCGAAGAGGCCGACGACATCCTTGACCGCGACCGCATCACCTTGGGGCTCATCGTTCTGGCCGGTGCCGAGCGGGATATGATCCTGGAACACATGCGGGACCGCACGCTGTCGTCACGGCTGGCCGAACACGCGCTGGTGGACATTGACCGGTTGATCGAAGGGGCGCGCGCCAGTGGGCGCACCGGCTACATGCGGGCCGCGCGGCGCACAGTCGCCTATGGATGGCAATTTCGCTTGGCGTTCCGGCTGAGCGAACGTGCCCGGTTCCACGCCCCGCTGGCACGGATGACGGCACATCGGTTCGAGATCCTATTGGCGCAAAGGCTCGTTCTCGGGGACATCCGAAACTTCATCGACCAACGCATTCGCCGGATCCACGGACAACGGGTGGCCGACCTGCTGAAGGAATTGATCAGCCGACGGGCTCACATCGTCGACGGTGCCATGGAAGAACTGCAATTGCAGTACCCGGGCTATGGCGAAGAACTTCAGAAACGCTTCATCCGGCGCACTGCTTTACGTCTGGAAGAACGGGAGTATGAAACGATGCGGGCCGATGGGCTTATCGGGCAGGAGGTCCACGCCACCTTGTTGGCCGAAATCGCATCTCGCCGAGCGGAGGCGGAGGCGCGGCCCGACCTGGACATAGCCCCCAGCAAGCAGCAGCTGTTGGAGTCCTTCCCCCCCTTTGCGCAGTTGGAACCGACCGTGCGGCGCAAGTTAAAGCGGGCGTTACGAACGGAATATTACGATCCGGGCAAACGGATCGTGACGCCAGGCGGACCCAATCCAAACGTGTATTTCATCGCCTCCGGGGCGGTGGAGGTGGAAATTGCGGGGCAAAGCTGGAAATTCGGACGGGGCGAAATTCTAGGGCAAACTGGCCTGCTTGCCCGCAGCCGAGGACGCGCCAAAATTAGGGCCATTACCCCAACGCTGGTTCTGGTCCTGGATCAGAGCCGTCTGGCGGAGATGCAAAAAATCAGCCCGGACTTCGATGCCGCCATGGCGGCTACGCTCAGTGCCAGCCATGCGTGACCTTGTTTGGGACGACGTGCCGCTTGTCCTGCGTCAGTCCACGTTGGCCGTTTGACGACGCTGGTACGACGACGCAATGCCGAGCATTCCACGAAATTTGGCAACGGTCCGCCGGGCGATATGCACACCTGCCTCCTTGGCCTGGGCGGCTATAGCGGTGTCACTCAAGGGCTTCGCCGCATCTTCGCTGGCGATGATCCGGCGCACCAAATCCAGAACAGCGTCCTGAGAGGTTTCGCCTTCGTCTTGGCCGCTGGCGAAGGTCCGGCTGAGAAAGGCCTTCATGGGCAGAGTACCAAGCGGTGTATCCACCATCCGATGCGATATGGCCCGACTTATAGTGCTCGGGTGCAGGTCCAAGGCATCACCCAGATCGGCCAGTGACAACGGCTGCAACGCACCCGGCCCCTGTTCCAAAAACGCCCGCTGACGTTCGATCAGAAGTGTCGCCGTCCTCAGCAAAGTCACCCGACGACGCTCCAATGTGCCCTCAAGCCATTGCGCATCCGCGCGAGCTTTGTTCAACCTCTCACTGGTCTGCGGACCATTTGCCGGACCATCCAAGTCTTCGCGAACTGCAATCGTCGGCAAAGTGGATTTGTTTAACTCAACAGTCCAAATGGTGCCGTCTTGGCGCGCGATCACATCTGGCGGTACACTTGGCGCTCGCGTGTCTTCGAACATAAGACCCGGTTTGGGATTGAACTGACGGATCAGCTTGGCAAGCTCCAACACGTGCTCCACCGAACAGCCTGCCAACTGCGCCAATGTACCGGTCTCATCCTCCGCCAACAGGGGTAGATTTTCGATCACCACATCCAGCTCGGGCGAATGGAACCCCGCATCCTTGGCTTGCAGGCGGATACACTCCGCCAATGACCGCGCAAATAGGCCTGCGGGTTCAATGTCCTGCAACTGGCGCAGCACGGTTTCGCCCAAGTGAACAGAGACCCCGGCAGCCATGGCCACAGCCACCGGTTCGCTGGTGAGCCAGCCGGAGCTGTCCAACGCCTCCAGGAACCCAATCGCCAAATCCCTTTGGCGTGGGTCTGAAAAGGTTTGGTCTATGTAGGATGTGACATGGGCCTCTAGGCTCGGCCCATCCGACGCGACAAAATCCAATTGATCCACGCCTTGGTCCGTGGCCATCGCAGATCCCCGAGGCAGTGTGACCGACAGATAGGGATTTTCCCGCGCCCTCTCCAGAAGGTAAGTGCCCAGGTCCGCGTTGTTCATGTGGAGAATGCGCAAGCTGATTTGCATGCGCTGCGTCATGGCCAGCGTGGTTTTGGTCGTCAGCTTTTGGACCAGTTGCACCTGAACCGTCTCCATTGACGCGATTGGACCTAGGCAGCTAGGTCAAGCTCCTTTCCTAACGGGAACAGCGTTTCGAGAAACGAGAGCAGGCCGAGCGGCGATTGTCTTTATTGGTGTATGGCACGACACGCTTGCAACTCAAACGTGTATTTCATTTGCACTTTACGCTTGGATTGTCGGTTGGCCTCACATGAACTTTTCTCGGCAGCCACCCGTCATTGCGCGGGAACTGTCTGGGACGAGGCCAAGTCCACTTCCGGTTCAACTTCCGCGTCCCAACTGATGGCAGAGAACCGCGACAACCGCAGCGCGTTCATCACCACAAACACGGACGATGCCGCCATGGCTCCCGCCGCCAACATCGGCGACAGCAGCAAGCCAAACGCCGGGTACAAAACCCCCGCCGCCACAGGCACCAAGGCCGCGTTGTAAGCAAACGCCCAAAACAGGTTCTGCCGAATGTTCTGAAGCGTTTTCCACGACAGGGCGATGGCCGCAGGAACCGCCTGGACCGATCCAGCAACCAAAACAACCTCGGCAGCTTCTACGGCGATTTCGGTGCCTGTGCTCAGGGCAAGCCCGACATCCGCCGTGGCAAGCGCCGGGGCGTCGTTGATCCCATCACCCACAAACGCCACCGCTCCAAACTGACGTTGCAAGTCTTGGACCGCGTCCACTTTTCCACCCGGTAAGACCTCTGCCACCACATGATCGATCCCGATCTGGCGCGCGACGGCTTGGGCGGCCGGCGCCGTGTCACCGGTGACCATGGCCACGGCGAGCCCTTGTTGTCTCAAAGCTTGAACGACGGCCCGTGACGATGGTTTGATCGGGTCCGAAACAGCCAGCAGTCCCACGAACTGACCGCTGACGGACACATAGACTGCAGTATTTCCATCTGCGGCCAAAGTCTCGGCTGAGGTGACCCACTGATCCGAAATGTGAACTCCCAGGTCGCGCATAAAGACCAGCGTGCCAATGCTGACCGATTTACCCGCCACGGTGCCCGTAACACCTTTGCCGGGCATCTCACTTATTTCGGCAGCGCTCAAATCAGGAACACCTTGGTCATGGGCTGCGCGCACCATCGCTTGGGCCACTGGATGACTGGATGAAGCCTCCACCGCGGCGACATGGGCGAGCAAACCGCCCCGGTCCCACCCGTCCACGACACTCACGTCCGTCAGCGAAGGTCGCCCTTGGGTGAGCGTGCCTGTTTTGTCGAACGCCACCGCCTTCACAGACTGCAACGCCTGCAAGGCATCACCTTTGCGAAACAGAATGCCCAGTTCTGCACCGCGCCCGGTGCCCACCATGATCGACATCGGGGTGGCCAGTCCCATGGCGCAGGGACAGGCGATCACCAATACCGCCACCGCATTCACTGCGGCCAGGGCCAAAGCCGGTTCGGGTCCCAACCAGAGCCAGACCACAAATGTCAGCGCGGCAAACCCCATGATCACCGGCACAAAAACCCGTGTCACTCGATCAACCATGGCTTGGATGGGCAGCTTATCGCCCTGAGCTTGCTCCACAATTTGGATAATCTGCGACAGCAGAGTGTCCCGTCCCACCGCCTCGGCACGCATGGTGAGCCGCGTGGCCTGGTTCACCGTTCCGCCAATGAGGGCATCGCCCGCCGATTTGGCAACCGGCAGAGGTTCACCCGTCACCATCGCCTCGTCCACGTAGCCCTCGCCCGTGGCGACGGTGCCATCCACAGGCACACGGTCCCCCGCGCGCACTTCAATGATATCGCCGGGGAAGACATCGCCCACATCACGGGCCTGAAATGTCTTGCCGATCCAAACCCGTGCCGTTTGCGGCTGCAACTGAACCAACCGCTCGATCGCCTGCGACGCCCGCCCGCGCGCGCGCGCCTCCAACCATCGCCCGAGCAGGATGAGCGTCACGATCACCGCCGCAGCCTCGAAATAGACATGCACACTGCCCGCCGGTAGCCAACTGGGCAGAAAGGTTGCCACCATCGAATAAAGATACGCAGCGGACGTCCCCACAGCCACAAGACTGTTCATCTCTGGTGAACCACGCAAAAGCGCCGGGATACCATGGGCGAAGAAACGCCGCCCGGGGATGGCCAACACAAATGTCGTGAGGCCCCACTGGATCAGCCAACTGGCCTGCATTCCAATGGTACCCATGACAAAGTGATGAAACGCCGGGATCAAATGGCTGCCCATTTCCAGAACAAAGACCGGCAATGTGCAGATGGACGCGAGAACAAGGTCGCGGCGCAGGGCCACCATTTCGGCGTCTCGCTCTTGGCGAACTGTCGACCGCTCCGCCTCACCGTCGGACACACGGGCCTCAAACCCGACCGCCTCAACCGCCGCTCGGATCATCTCGGGCCTGACCTCACCAACCACACGGGCCCGGTGTGTGGCCAAGTTGACCACAGCATCTTCAACGCCCGGAACCGCTTCGAGCGCCCGTTCCACACGTCCGGAACAGGCGGCGCATGACATGCCGCCTATGATGTATTGCGTGATCGATGCGGAAATTTGCGAATGCGCCATGGTCGATCATTCCTTCAAAGGCGCATGTAATCCACCCCACCCTGGGGAGGTCAAGCGCGCCATGTCTCGCCATACTGAGGCATTCCGCCCCTGGTCAGGTCCCCATCGGCATGGGAAGATCCAGAACGTGTTAAGTTCGGAGTGTGCCATGCAACTGCATATAGAAAACATGGTCTGCGGCGCCTGTGTCAGCGGTGTGACCAAAGCCATTCAATCGGTGGATGCCACAGCGGAGGTTTCCGCCGACCTGGAAAAACGCACAGTCATCGTAACCTCAACCGCACCGACCGATGCGGTCTTGCCGGCCCTATCCAACGCCGGGTTCAACGCAGAACCGATTTGACTGCCCACCAACCGCAGCCGCACCACACACGGTCGAAAAACTGAAAACCTGATTTCATTGTTCCAAAAATACTCAGTCACTCCCCACAGGCTTTGCGATGCCACAAAAACAGGCATACCGGCGTGGCCGGGCGGCGGGACCCGCGCTCTCCGCAAGGAGAGGGTGGGGATATGAAAATCGCGGGCACCGCCCGCGTCCTTTGGATCACCCACTGCCACGGACAGGAACGCAAGATAAAAGAAAACCCTGGCGCGGGGTGACCCGGCCAGGGCAGGGGGTGTGTATGCCGGACTTTTCCCAGCTCGTATCACCGTGGCTATCTCGCGGTTTTCCGCCCGCCCGATGACTATGGCACATTCTGCACCGCTTATATTCACGCCAGTTTAGGCTGACCCGGTCTTAGGCATTTTAGGTAAATCCAATATTACCAAAAACCGGAGCGCATGAGATTTATCCACGCTGGATCAAGCTTGGGGCGCTGAAGACACTGGCGTAGTCCCGGGCCACGGCGAGGTAGGCCATGTAGCTCTCCATCACCATCTTGAACTGCGGGTTCGCTGCCGCTTGCTCGTCGAGAACTTCCGCCACCGCCGGGCGCAGGGCATCCAGCACATCATCGGGCAAGGACTTGAACTCAACGCCAGCCTCTTGCAGCGCCTTGAACGCTTGACCGTTGAAGTAGGTGAACCGCGCCACGTTTTCGGTCACAGCCGCCTCGGCCGCATTGCGGATCACCGCTTGCAGGTCTGGCGTCAACTCGTTCCAGGCGTCTTGATTGACCACAACGTGCAGCCCCGCGCCGGGTTCGTGGAACGCGGGCGCGTAGCAGATATTGGCCACTTTGTTCAGGCCGAATGCCTGGTCGAGCATTGGGCCCACCCACTCCGCCGCATCGATTGCACCGGATTGGAAAGACGGGAAAATCTCGGTCGGTGGCAACAGAACCGCATTCACGCCCAGTTTCCGCATCGCTTCGCCGCCCAGTCCCGCGATCCGCATGTTCAGACCCGACAGGTCCTCCACCGAGTTGATTTCATTTTTGAACCAACCCGCCGCTTGCACGGTGGAGTTGCCTGAATAAAACGGGACCAAGCCGCGCTCGGCATAGATCTCGTCCCACAATTCCTGGCCGCCGCCGAACTTCAGCCAGCCCGCCATCTCGCTGCTGTCCATGCCGAAGGGAATGGTGGTGAAAAAGTGCAGCGCGCTGTTCTTGCCCGCATTGTAGTAGGGCGTGGAATGGCCGATCTCTGCCGTGCCTTGCTGCACCGCGTCTTCAACCGCAAACGGTGGCACCAATTCGCCGCCCGAAAACAGCTTCAACTGCAACCGCCCTTCGGCCATGGCGTTCACACGGTCCACGAAACTGGTGGCGTTGGTGCCGACGCCAGGCGCACGGGCCGGGAAGGACGTGGGGCATTTCCACTCGATCACCCCTTGGGCGATGGCCGGTGCGGCGAGGGCGGCGGCGGGCGCGGCAACCGCGCCAGTTTTCATGAAGTCACGGCGTTTCATTGGTGTTCTCCCTGTTGCGGGGCATCCCCTCCCCGACCAAACGACACTATCCAAACAACACCGAAGGCAACCAAGTCGCAAGCGGTGGCCACGCGAAAACCAGTCCCAGTGTCAAAAGTTGAATGATCACGAACGGGATAATCGCGCGGTATATGACGCCGGTGGTGATGTCCGGCGGCGCCACGGACCGATAGTAGAAGAGCGCAAAACCGAAAGGCGGCGTCAAAAACGACGTCTGCAAGTTCAGCGCCACCAGCACCGCGAACCAAACCGGGTCCACATCTTGCAACAAGATCGGCCCCACCAGCGGCACGACGATGAAGACAATCTCCACAAACTCCAACACGAAGCCCATCACGAAGATGACCAGCAGTGTGAAAAGCAACATGCTACGGTGATCGCCAGGCAAGGCCGTCAAAAGCCCATGCACCCATTCGTCGCCGCCAAATCCGCGGAACACCAATGCAAGCATGGACGCCGCGAGGATGATGCCAACGATCATGGCTGACACTTGCACCGCTTGGCCCAAAGCCGCCGTGAGAACTCCGGCACGCCAAAGCGTGACAATGGCCAGGATCAGGCCGGCCACCAGTATCACTGTCAGGACCAGGGCCAGAACCGCACCCGGCGTCAGCACAACATCGCCCGACGCTAAGTTGATACGCCCGACGCCTGTCAGCCGTAGGCCCACGAGCGCAAATGCCACCAACCCCGTTACTGTCATGGCGTGGCGCAGCCAGGCCGGGGATCTGCGCTCTCCCGACAAGCCGGGTGCGTTGACCGCTGTTGCCGCCAAACCCTCGCTCGGGGGCGCCGAGGCTGTGTCCCGTTCGGTAACGCCTTCGGCGGACCGCACACGCGCAGCGGTGAGCAGCAGAGTGCCCGCCACGCCAATGGCCGCGGCTTCGGTGGGCGTGGCCACACCGGCCAGGATGGATCCCAACACGGCCAAGATCAGAAGGATCGGTGGCAAGGCTTCGCGCAGCACTTCCCAAATGCCCGGATTGTCGGCCTGGGCGTCTTGCCAGGGTGTCGAACTCCCACCGGGAACTCTGACACCCACGTAAAGCCCATAAAGCAGAACCAGCGCCAAACCGGGCAGCAAAGCGCCAGCGAACAAATGGCCCACGGTCACCGCATCGGGCGCAAAATTTCCCGCACGCTGCTGGGCGTCCAGATAGGCATTGGCCACCTGATCCCCCAATAAGATCAACACAATCGATGGCGGGATGATCTGGCCCAAGGTCCCAGCTGCGCAAATCAGACCGCTGGCTGTGCCTTTTTCGACGCCAACCCGCAGCATCGCGGGCAGGCTGATAAGGCCCAACATGACAATGGTTGCACCAATGATCCCAGTTGATGCCGCAATCAGGGTGGCGATCAACAGCACCGCAATGGTCAGCGCCCGCGGCGATCCGCCCAAAACGCGACCCACCTGCATCAGCATCCGCTCGGCCACACGGGATTTTTCCAGCAAAACACCCATGAGCACGAACAAGGGCACGGCCACCAGCAGCGAGTTTTGCATCACTCCAAACGCCCGTTGGGGGTAGGCTTGGAGGAACGTCAGATCGAACGCGCCAAACAGGCTTGCCACCAGGGCCACCAGAACTGGCATACCGCCAAGGATCAGCATCACTGGGATGCCGGACAGGATACCCGCCAGCAGCGTCGCGCCGAAAATGCTCAGCCAGAGAGGATCAGCCATGGCGCGCCACCATGCCAGCGATCCCTTGGAGGATCATCAGAACGCATGCCAGAGGCAGGCAGGACTTGACTAGGAACAGGCCGGGCAGCCCGCCAGTTTCCACCGAGCCTTCGAAGATCGACCAGGAATAAGCCACGTCCGGCCAAACCCACCAGATCGTGAGCCCGAAGAATGGCAAGAGCAACGCCAACATGGCGACGTCGTCAAACCGGCCTTGCCAGAACGCGCTTTGGCGGGCGCGGAACACGTCCACGCGCACATGGGTGTCATCCGCTTGCGCCACGGGCAGGCTCAGGACCACCAGCGCCGCGAAACTGTAGAGCACCGCGTCCTGCAATTCGATGAACCCCATGCCGAACACATACCGCAGAATGACCACGGTCAACTGCCCCACGACGATGATCGCCAGCAGCAGCTGACAGATGGTGTGCGTCGTGTGATGGACCACGCGGGCTGTGGCGGTGATCTGTTCCATTGGGTCCCCTCTTTGGGCAACTCCCCTGCCCAATTCGAACGCTTGGCGCAAGGTGGTTCAGACCATCCGCGACACCAGACGGTCGCAGAGCCAGCCGACCAAGCGATGCAGGATTAGCGTCATCACCGCCAAAACGATCAGCGTGGCGAACATAAGGTCTGTCTTTGCGCGGCCATTGGCCAGGAGCATCAGATAGCCGAGACCCCTGCTCGCCCCCACCCATTCACCAATGATCGCACCAATTGGAGCATAGACCGCCGCCAAGCGCAGACCGGAAGCGAGCGACGGGATCGCGGCGGGCACGCGGATGTGCCACAGCATGGCCCGGTCGCTGGCCCCCATGGTTTTGGCCAGGTCTTTCCAACCGGGCGGCGTGCGCATCAGCCCGTCGAAAAAGGCCGACGTCACCGGGAAGTAGATGATCAGAACCGCCATCAATACTTTGGACCATAGCCCATAGCCCAGCCAGAGCGTCAGGATCGGAGCCAGTGCGAACACCGGCAGAGCTTGGGTGACCACCAAAGCCGGTCGAACGAGCACGCGGGCCCAAGAGGACACCGCCAAGTGAAGCGCCGTGGCCGCGCCCAAAAGCGTGCCTAGGATCAGGCCCAGCACCACTTCGGTCAGCGTGACCCAGAAGTGTTCGTTGATCAGGCTGGCATTGTCCCAAAGGGCTTCGGCCACACGCCCCGGGCCGGGCAGGATGAAGGGCGGCAGGTCGCCCAATGTGACTATCGCCTGCCACAGCGCCAACAAAACAGCCGCTGAAGCCAAGCCATGCCACCGCGCACTTTTCACGCCGCGCTTCTCATGCGGGTCAAAAGATTGGCCTGAACTGTCAGCGTTTCAGGATCGCTCACCGACCGCAGGGCTGGCAAAGACGGCACGGCCACCTGTTCTAGCCCTGTGGGCGACATCAGGTAGATGCGTGACCCAAGCCGCGCGGCCTCGCCAGGATCGTGGGTGACCAGAACAACGGTGCGACCGGACAGGGTCTCAAATGCGAGGTCCTGCATATCGGCGCGAGTTTTGGCATCCAGCGCGCTGAAGGGTTCGTCCAAAAGGACGATGGGCCGGTCCTCCATGAGCGTTCGCGCCAGAGCGACCCGCTGCCTTTGGCCGCCCGAAAGCTGGGCGGGGCGTTTCTTCGCATGGTCCGAAAGACCAACACGATCAATCAACCCTGCCGTGCGGTCCAGGTCACCGGACACACCCCGCAGGCGCGCGCCCAGCCCCACATTTTGCGAAACGGTGAGCCAAGGCAGCAACAGGTCATCCTGGGCCATCCAAGCGCAGCGACGGTCATCGGGTTGCACAGATCCATGGAAGTCTGCGCCGGTCTCAAGCCCCGCCACCACTCGCAGCAGGGTGGATTTCCCAACGCCCGACGGTCCCAACAGGCAGGTCCATGCGCCCGGCACCGCTTCAAATGACAAAGGGGCAAACAGCTGCTTGCCCCCGGCCTCCGCATGGCCTGTCACATGCAGACCGGGCGCGCCCGTCATATGCGGTCGAGACCCATTTGCCAGAAAGCAACCTCCAACCGCGTGGCGGTGACAAAACGGTCAGTGAGGCGGGACCAACGCGGTGCGGCTTCGAAATCTTCCCCAATCCGTCGAGCCAAGGCGGCATCGGTCATTGCGCCCACGTCGCGGCACACCGATTGGTAGTCGTCGCCTGCATAGGTATCGATCCAATCGCGGTACGCTGTGTCGGCGGTGGCTTCCGCGCCCAACCGCGCACCTATCTCGCCATAGCCTATCACGCAGGGCAGCAGTGCGGCCAACAAATCGGCAAAATCACCGGAGTGCCCTGCGTCCAGCACGTATCGCGTATAGGCCAAGTTGGCAGCGGATTCAGTGGCAGCAAACAGCCTGTCTTCACCGATGCCCAACGCAGCGCAGGTGTCGATATGGAGCTGCATCTCCAAATTGATGAGCGCGTTGACCGTACCCGCGGCGGTCTTCATTTCATCCAGCGTTTCCGCCTTCACCACCGCCAGCGCCCATGCGCGGGAAAAATGGACCAGGAAAACATAGTCTTGGATCAGGTAATGGTGGAAGGACGCCTCGGGCAAAGACCCGTCGCGCAACCCTTCCACAAAAGCGTGGCGCGTATAGGCCGTCCAGGTGTCCCCTGCCGCCGCGCGCCACAGCCCGAAGGCCCGACCGTAGTCGGGCGCGCTCATTGTGCGCCCAGGTCGATGGCCAGTTCGGACACCGGGCGGGTGCCTTCGACCATGCCAGTTTCGCTCAGAAACGCCTCAAACCGTGCGTAGCGACCGGCGTCGAGACCGGCAGGGGTGAGCGAGAAGCGCGGCAGAGTGTCGTCCCAAGCCTTTGCGTTCAACTCGTCCTGCAATTCGGTGGAAGTGCCGCTGAAAATCTCCCAGCTTTCCACCGGGTGGTTGACGATATAGTGGGTCGCCTTCTCGGTGGCGGCGATGAACCGCTTGATCACGTCGGCGTCCATACGGTCGGGGTTGGCCACATAGATCAACTCGTCATAGGGCGGCAGGCCTTCTTCTTCGAGGTAGAAACACCGCCCTTCGACACCTTCGATTTCCATCTGGTTCAATTCAAAATTCCGGAACGCGCCGATCACACCGTCCACTTGTCCGGCCATGAGCGACGGGGAAATGGACCAGTTTACGTTCACCGCTTCGATATCGTCCATGGTCAGCCCAACCTGGGCGATCAACTGCTCCAGCAAGACCTCCTGCACGCCCGCCACGGCGAAACCCACCTTGCGGCCTTTCAGATCGGCAATGGATTTCACCGGGCCATCGGCCAAGACAACCAGGCATTGCAGCGGGGTGGAGACCAGCGTGCCAACTCGGACGAGCGGCAGACCCTCGGCCACTTGCAGGTGCAGTTGCGGCTGGTAGCTCACCGCCAAATCAGCCTGCCCGGCGGCCACGAGCTTGGGTGGCGTGGACGGGTCCGCAGGGGGGATCACCTCCACCTCCAGGTCTTGCTCGGCGAAGTAGCCCAGTTCTTCGGCCAGGATGATCGGCCCGTGGTCGGGGTTCACGAACCAATCGAGAATGATGGTCAGCTTGTCGGTGGCAAAGGCTGGTGCGGCGGCCAAAGCGAGCCAAGCGGCGGTGAAAGGGGCAAGCAAGCGCATGGATTGGTGTCCTTCAGGCGTTGGACCACAAAGCGTGGAAATGGTGAGTGGGGCCGTGGCCGTGCCCGACAGACAATTGGTCTGCGGCGGCAATCGCTCCGGCTACGTAAGTTTTGGCGGCGGCAAATGCCTCGGCGGGGGGCAGGCCCTTGGCCAGTTCGGCGGCAAAGCTGGCAGAAAGTGTGCATCCGGTGCCGTGGGTATTTTTGGTGGGGACGCGATCGCCCTCGAACCAGGTTTCGCCGTCGGGCGTCACCACTAGGTCGGGGCTCTCATCCCCCTCCAAATGACCACCCTTGAGCACCACGGCTCGCGGGCCGAACGCCAGAAGCGCGTGCGCCTGATCCGTCATCTCAGCTCGGTTGGTGGCCACGTCTTGATCCAAAAGCTTGGCGGCCTCGGGCAAGTTGGGCGTGATATGGCTGGCCAACGGCAAAAGCTGAGACGTGAGCGCCTCCACAGCGGATGGATCCAGAAGCGACGCGCCACCTTTCGCCACCATCACCGGGTCGAGCACGATGGGCACGCCCGCGTGGGGTCTGAGCGCTTGGGCCACCGCGGCGGCGATATCAGCGGTGGCGATCATGCCGATTTTCACCGCGTCCACCCGCACATCCGCGAACACATCGGCGATTTGCGATGCCACGAAATCCGGCGGAACGAGGTGTACCCCGCTGACCCCGGTGGTGTTCTGGGCGGTGAGTGCCGTGAGCGCTGCCATGCCATAGGTGCCACGGGCTGCGAAAGCTTTCAGGTCCGCTTGGATACCCGCGCCCCCGGAAGGGTCCGAGCCCGCAATCGATAGGACGTTGGCGATCATTTGGGCCTCCCTTGGGACACGGCATGGGCCAATACGCGGGCGGCGCGGCAAGGGTCTGGACGACCACAGATGGCGGACACCACAGCCAAGCCTTGGGCACCGGATGCCAAGATCTCAGCGGCGTGATCGTGTTTGACCCCACCTATGGCCACCGTTGGAACGGGGCTCACGCCGACAATCGCTGCAAGACCGTCAAAACCAATGGGGGCTTTGTGGTCCGATTTGGTGGCCGTGGTGAACACCGGACCCGCGCCAATGTAATCCACGACGTTTGCATCGATGGCCGCGGCAAGTTCTGGACGTTCGCAGGAGACGCCTAAGATTTTGTCGGGACCAAGCAAAGCGCGGGCTTCCGCGGCGGCGGTGTCATCCTGGCCCACGTGGGCACCATGAGCGTCGACAGCTTTGGCTGCGTCGACATCGTCGTTGATGATGACCGGGACACCAGAGCCGTCCAATGCGTGCATGAGAGCCCGACCAACCTCGATACGACGCGCCGTCGTTCCGTTCTTGTCCCGCAGTTGGACCAGTGTCGTCCCACCTTTGACGGCTTGGACCGCGGTTTCGACCATGCCCAAGGGTTCGCAGAGGTCTGGGTCCAAGACGAGGTACACCGAGAGGTCGAACGCGGGGGTCACAGGGCCAAAACCTTCTCGCTGCTCAGGGCCTCCGGTTGGATTAAAGCCAGTTGATCCAGGAAGTTGACGGCAAAGCTACCTGGGCCAGCAGCAGTTCTGGCCGCGGCCTCTCCAGCCTCGGCAAATAACAGGAGCGCACCGAGTGCCGCCTCAAACGGATCCGGTTCCACGGCGACGAAGGCCCCCATGGCCGCGGTCAGTGAACACCCCATGGCAGTGACCTGCTCCATCATCGGATGGCCACCGCGCACGAAAACTGAGCGAAGGCCGTCGGTGAGGAAATCCTCGCCCCCGGTTACGGCCACAACGCAGCGATTTTGCACGGCGATGGCCTTCGCTGCCGCCATGGCCGAATCGACGCTGTCGCCGGTGTCGACACCGCGCCCTTGGGCCTCTGCGCCAGAAAACGCGAGAATCTCGGACGCATTCCCACGTAGAATGGTCGGTTGCAGCAAGAGCAAGTCAGCGGCGACTCGGGACCGGTATGGAGTTGCGAAGTGCCCAACGGGGTCGAGCACCCAAGGCTTCCCCGCGGCCTGGGCGCCTTTGATCGCGGCAACCATGCCGTCCACCCAAGGTGGAGAAAGCGTCCCGATGTTGATTGTCAGCGCCCCGGCCACAGCGGCGAAATCCCCAGCTTCCTCGGTGGCGTGAACCATCGCTGGTGCTGCGCCCATGGCCAGAACGGTGTTTGCCGCGAAGTTCATCGCCACAAAGTTTGTAATGCAATGCACAAGCGGCGGCTTGGCACGCAGGGCTGCCAAGGCTCTGATGGCGTTCGACGCGGTCATGTCAGTGGCCAACGTAGTCTCCCTTTGGCGAGGAGACGCGGTGGGCCAGCCTAAACGGTATGGCCCAACATGACTCCCTACGCCGGTACGAGCCGGTTCAGGTTCAAAGGGTTCTTCTCAGCCTAAGTCACATCCGCACAACGAATGCGCTCACAGCGCCCCTGTCAAAGTTTTACGTAGATGGTCTCGCAGCAGGAGTCACCCCCAATTGCGAGAATGGTATCGGTCCAGCTTAGCGCGGGCTGCGCTTCGCCAAGATGCGCTGGAGCGTGCGACGGTGCATGTTCAACCGACGGGCGGTCTCAGACACATTCCGATCACATAATTCGTACACGCGCTGGATGTGTTCCCAACGCACCCGATCCGCCGACATGGGGTTTTCGGGGGGCGGTGGAAGTTCATCTATGGGCGCGAGCAGCGCTGCAGTGATGTCGTTGGCATCGGCCGGTTTGGACAAGTAGTCTGTGGCGCCAATTTTGACCGCAGCAACCGCAGTGGCGATTGCCCCGTATCCAGTCAATACAACCACACGGCAGTCTGGCCGCTTCTCCCGAAGCACCTCAACCACGTCCAATCCGTTGCCATCTTCGAGCCTAAGGTCGACAACCGCATAGGCCGGTGGCCGTGCCGTGGCGATGGCTTTTCCAGCTGCGACTGAACCTGCGTTCTCGGGCTCAAACCCGCGCTTTTCCATTGCGCGAGACAAGCGTTTCAAGAACGGCTCGTCATCGTCCACGAGCAGTAGGCTCTTGTCCTCCCCGATGTCCCGCAATTCCGCTTCCGCCATGGTTCTCTCCGTTGCGTTTCCTAACGTGTAGGATAGACACACCTATACGTCAATTTCGCTCATGCGGCATTAATTACACAGGCCACTCTTTCTGCAACTGCTTTGGGCGAGTCATCCCGTCTAAAGAAGTCCACAAAGCCGTACTGTGGCATCACAAAGTAGGTGAAGGTCATGTGGTCCACCAGGTAGTAGGGATCGTCTTCTAACGTACCTTGCGGATTATAATAGGTTTTATAGGTTTGTGCCACCGCGCGAACCTGCTCTTCTGACCCGGTCAATCCGACCATTCTGTCGTGGAAATTCATAGCAAATTCACTAACCACCGCGGGGGTGTCACGGGCCGGGTCAATGCTGATGAAGATGGGTGTGGCAATTAGACCCTGTTCTTCCAGCAAAACCGTGGCCTCGGCGTTGCGAAGATTGTCCAACGGGCAAACATCCGGGCAAAAGGTATAGCCAAAATAGAGCAATGAGGGCTCTGTGATCACATCGGTATCGGTGACCGTGACCCCTTCACCATTCACCAATGTGAACGGGCCACCGATGGTGTCCGCCCCGCCTGCAACTGTGCTGCCCAGACACTGCGCGAACTGGTTGTCTGGCCCGGATCCCAGGAAAACATAGGCCGCCGTTCCACCGATCAGAGCCGATAATCCAACGGCGGCAGCAATGGCGACAGTGCGCAATGTCATGGTCGACCTCCTTTGACCTATGGTTGTGCTTGCATATAGACACAATGGCACATCGCAACCGTTCTTGCGATCACATGGCAGAGATCACGGGGCAGAGATCATATGGCCGACCCAGCACTGGACCCGTTCAATCCAACCGCACGCACCAACTGGATTCGGTTGCGCACGCTAATCATCCTTAGGTGGATTGCGATTGGTGGTCAGTTAACGGCGATCACTGTGGCGCACCGCTTCTTCGGCTTGGATATGGAGCTTGGCCTTTGCTACTTGGCCGTGGGCGCGTCCATCATCGCCAACCTCATGGCCATCTTCGCTTTCCCCGAAAACAAACGGCTTTCGGAGAGCGAAGTGGCCACCATGCTCCTCTTCGACATTTCGCAGTTGAGCTTCCTGCTGTATCTCACTGGCGGCCTACACAATCCGTTCGCGCTGTTGATCTTAGTGCCCGTTACCATCTCTGCGTCGGCGCTCACACTGCGCAGTACGGTGATTCTTGGCGTCGTGACCGTAGCCCTCATCTCTCTGGTCGCGGTGTTTCACATCCCACTGCGGTCTGTGTCGGGGTTCACTTTCCGCGTACCGCCGGACTTTCTGTTCGGATATTGGGTCGCGCTGGTCATTGGGTTGATCTTCCTGTCCGGCTACGCCCGCAGGATCAGCCTTGAAATCTACGCCATGTCGGACGCTTTGCTGGCCACTCAAATGGCCTTGGTCCGGGAACAGAAATTGACCGATCTGGGCGGTGTCGTGGCCGCCGCGGCCCATGAGCTTGGAACACCCTTAGCGACGATCAAGCTGGTGTCGTCTGAATTGGTCGGCGAGTTAGAAGACGAAGACCTGCGCAGCGATGCTGAACTGATCCGTGACCAAGCGGACCGATGCCGCGACATTCTGCGATCCATGGGCCGGGCGGGCAAAGACGATAAACATCTGCAAACCGCGCCCATCGACACTGTCATCCGCGAAGCCGCTGAGCCCCACATGGACCGCGGTAAAATCGTGCATTTCCACGTGGCGCCGTCATTCGGGGGCGGCAGCGAACAGCCCGTCATTCAAAGAAAACCCGAGATCATCCATGGTTTACGAAACCTCGTCCAAAACGCCGTCGACTTTGCCGTAGGCAACGTGTGGGTCGACGCCAATTGGTCGGACAACGACGTGACTATCCGAATTTCCGACGATGGACAAGGGTTCCCAACCACCGTGATCGGGCGGCTGGGTGACCCTTTCTTGCGTCGGCGTAAGTCCGCGGAAGAAAAAGCGAAGCGCCCCGAATATGAAGGCATGGGTTTGGGTCTATTTATCGCCAAGACATTGCTGGAACGCTCCGGTGGAGAATTGACTTTCAGCAATGGCCGCGACCCGTTCAGCAAGAAAGAACAACCGGCTGGTTCGCGCTCAGGCGCAATCATTGAGGTCACTTGGCCCATGGACCGTATCGGTCGCTTCACCAGCACCGCGGGGAGCGTTGCCTTGGGTGAAAACGAACCCATTCGCGCCTGAGAAAGAGTTGCCAAGCCACTGGCCCCTTAACAGTCTGTTCACCCTTCAATGGCTAAGCCTTGCGCGGCAGACGACAGGACCAGAAGGGTGCCATGGGATTCGGCGGAACGGCGATATTGATCGTATTGGTGAGCTTGGCGAGCGCGTGCTGCGCATTGGTCTTGATCCGCGCATTCGGGCAAACGTCAGATCGCGAAAGCGCCTTGCCAGAGCAGACATTGGACGAGATTGTATTCCTGTTTGAAAACAGGTCTCTGGCGGATGCTAGCAAGCAGGCGAGGGCACTGTTGCCAAGCGGTGAGCAATTTGCCGATGACTGGTCCAAATTTCTTTCAGTGTTCGCCTCTCGCTTCGAACAACTGGAAGCAAAACTGTTGGATCTTGGGGATCGGGGCCATTTGCACCTTGTTGGCGGTCCATCGGGGGGAGCGGCGATGTCGCTCCTTGCCGAAAAGATGGAAGGCGTAACGCGCATTGCGATCACTGGCAGTGACCCCCACGGGCTTCCTGCCCAAAACGCAGACTATTCAATCCAAGCCATTGATTTAGAGTTACAAACACTCCGAACAATCGCCGAAACCGCGCCACTTTTGACTTGGAAAGAACAAGCAGATGGCACCATCACATGGGCCAACGGGGCGTACATGTCGCATGTCCAGGCTGAAATGGGCTCGGAACTATCCGGTCGTTGGCCACCGCGACCACTGTTCACACGGGAAGCCACCCAACTGATCGACGAAGCGGACCATCAACGCCGCCGCGTTCAACGTGATGGGTCGGACAGTGCCAATCCCAAATGGTACGATCTCGAGTTGTTTCGCGAAGACAATGGTACGCTGTGCTACGCCAAATCCATTGACGACTTGGTCAGAGCGGAAGCCTCCTTGCGGGATTTCATTGCGACCTTGGGTAAGACCTTTGCGCACTTGACCATCGGATTGGCAATCTTTGACGCCAAAAGACGGTTGGTTCTCTTCAACCCTGCTTTGGTGGAACTCACAGCACTTGGCGCGGAAGTGCTCACTCAACGGCCAAGCCTACACATGTTTTTGGATGCACTGCGGGAAAACCAACGCATCCCAGAACCGCGGGACTACAAAAGCTGGCGGTTGCGCATCGCTCAATTGGAAGCTGCCGCCACCGATGGAAGGTATCAGGAAACCTGGACACTCCCCACCGGTCAAACCTACAGGGTCACGGGACAGCCACACCCAGACGGTGCCATTGCATTCCTTTTCGAAGATATCAGCGCCGAAATCTCTCTGAAGCGGCGGTTCAGGTCTGAAATCGATTTGGGCCAGTCCATTTTGGACGCCATTGACCACGGCGTTGCTGTGTTTTCACGGGAAGGCGACCTGGTCTTTTCAAACGATGCCTATGCAAAGCTGTTCAATGTGAACGTATCAGAGCGTCTGTCCCGCTATGGACTAGACGCAGCGATGTCCGACTGGGGACTGTCGGAGAGCGCTGACAACATCCGCGCACGGCTCATCAGCTTCGTATTCCACTCAGAAGATCGCGAGCGCTTCTCGATCCCAGTTTTTGACATCGCCGGGCAACCGTTGGACTTACGTGTGACCGCGCTCCCTCAACGGTCGACCCTGGTCGAGTTCTTCCCTTTGGACGCTCCGCTCGAGACTTCAGAGCAAGAGCTTTTGAGGCTGGCCCAATAGGTCACGACTCGCGAATGCCACTTACGCTCCCTGCGAAAAGAACCTGCGCCACGACCTCTTAGAGCTAACCGCGCTTCTTACTTGAGCCCTCAGCCCACGAACCCCATAATCGCGGCATGGGTCAAGGTGCACGTTTCGAAATCACTTTACGCAATCAATTGGCGACCGAAACCTTGGGTCGGACGCTCGCAGTGCTGGCAGAAGTCGGTGACGTTTTCGCTCTCTCAGGCCACATCGGCGCCGGAAAAAGCGTATTGGCAAGAGCTTTCATAAAAAAACGCTTAGATGACGATGGTCGCAGCGAAGACATCCCATCACCGACTTTCACGCTCGTCCAAACTTACGAAACGGCTTCTGTTGAGATTTGGCACTGCGACCTCTACCGCGTCACCCACGCCGACGAGGTTTTGGAGTTGGGGCTGGACAATGCGTTCGAAACCGGGGTCTGCTTAATCGAATGGCCAGACAGGATGGGACCCGACCTTCCCGACCATACGCTCCACATCAACCTCCAACCGGAAAGATCAAGCGACAGCAGATTGTGCAGCATCACTTCCAAATTTTCAGGATGGTCGGCACGGTTGAAAAATGTCCTCGAGACCAGCCATGGATGACCATATCACAGAGTTTCTGAAGAATGCGGGCTGGGGTCACGCAAGTGCCAGACCACTGGCTGGCGACGCTTCCAACCGTCGCTACCACCGTTTGACCCACCCTGACGGGCGCAAAGCGGTACTTATGGATGCGCCGCCTCACCGCGGTGAGGACGTCCGACCATTTTTGTCCATAGCAAAGCACCTGCGTGACACTGACTTGTCCGCGCCAGAGGTTTTTGCAGCCGATGAAACTGAAGGCCTGCTTGTTCTCGAAGACTTGGGTGACGCGCTGTATGCTAGAGTTCTCGAGTCTGAACCAAATCGGGAACTGGCATTTTACACCGCCGCCATTGATGCGCTCCACCACCTTCATCGGCTGCCACCGCCTGACGGGCTCGAAGCCTATGACAGCTCCACCATGCCGGATCTCGGCGCGTTAGCGTTCGAATGGTACGGAAACGAAACCCAACATCAAGATACAGCGGGTCCGCTCAGAGGGGCTTTGAAGCGAGCACTTGAACCTTTCGACGGACCCCCACGCGTCTTGGTTCAGAGGGACTACCATGCGGAAAACCTTCTATGGCTGGGCGACCGTGAGGGTGTGGCGCGCGTAGGACTATTGGATTTTCAGGACGCGCGCGTTGGGCACCCCGCCTATGACATTGTCTCACTTCTGGAAGATGCTCGCCGCGATGTGGACCCCAGGACCGTGAAGGCTTGCCTCGCGCACTACATCGACATTTCCGGCTCAGACCCAGAAGAATTCCAAGCCGCCTACGCCACCATGGGCGCGCAAAGAAACCTACGTATTCTAGGCGTCTTCGCACGGCTCAGCCTGCACTTTGGCAAACCCCATTACGTGGACCTGATCCCGCGGGTTTGGGCCCACCTGCAAACCGATTTAAAGCACCAACACCTGGCGAATGTGGCGGACATCGCGCTAAATGGCTTACCGGAACCAACCCCTGCCCATTTGCAAGATCTGAAAGACCGATGCGGAACCATCCCAATGCTCTGATGCTCTTTGCCGCCGGGTTTGGCACGCGCATGCGACCGCTGACCAATACAACGCCAAAACCGCTCATTTCGGTGGCCGGACGTCCGCTGTTGGATCATGCGCTGGAACAAATCGGAGCACTCCGCATCTCAACCAGGGTGGTGAATACCCATCACTTGGCCGATCAAATGGCGGTAGCGGCTTCCGAGAGACGGTTATCGGTGTCACACGAAACACCGGATGTGCTAGAAACGGGCGGCGGCTTGCGGGCGGCCATGCCGGTTTTGGGTGAACCTGAAGCGGTCTTCACGATGAACACCGATGCGGTGTGGACTGGCCCCCCGGCTTTGGAAACCCTCGCCGAAGCCTGGGACCCATATCAGATGGACGGCTTACTCTTGCTGGTCCCACCCGATCGAGCCGTGGGACATGCCCTCAAAAGTGGCTTCACGATGGACGGTTTTGGACGCCTCAGGCGGTCTCCGACTTTGGCGTTTACCGGGGCTCAAATTCTCAAGACCGCGCCGGTGATGGCTGAAACAGCTCCAGCGTTTTCGCTCAACCGCACTTGGGACCGGCTCCTGCCCACAGGTCGCCTGTTTGGCGTAATCCACCCTGGGTTCTGGTGCGATGTGGGACGGCCCGAAGGTATCGCCGAGGCTGAGGTCATGGTGGCCACGCGTGTTTGAGCCAAGCCCCAGCCCGCGGGTGTTCGCCATGGCACCGGGTGAGGATTTCTGCGCAAGCCTGGTCCACGGGCTCCGCCAAAAGATGGCCGACCATCCACCCCATGCCATGGCACAGGTCACAATTTACCTCAGCACCCAACGGATGCGCCGCCGGGTGGAAAGCATGTTCCGCCGCGACCGCGCGGGGTTCCTACCCAAACTGAAGTTGGTCGCCGAGGTGAGCACGCCCGCAAACAATGGGACCAAACCAACCCTCAGCCCCTTGGCCCAAACGCTGCAACTGACCCAGTTGGTCTCGGCGTTGATCAATGCTCAACCGGACCTGGCACCGCGAACCGCCGCCTTTGAGTTGGCCGCAAGCCTGCGCGGGCTTCTGGAGGAGGCGCGGATGGAAGGCGTTCCTTTCGAACGAATCCTCGACCTGGATGTGACCGACTATTCCGGCCACTGGCAGCGGAGCCTTGCTTTTTTGCTTATCGCCCATGGCATTGGACTGACCCCAGACACCCAAACCGACCCATCGGTCGAACGTCGCCAAGTGGAGATTTTGGCCCGCGATTGGGCAATCGCGCCGCCTCAGTCACCGGTACTGGTGGCGGGTTCCTTGGGGTCACGGGGGGCTACACAAGTGCTGATGGAGGCCGTTTGCAAA
The DNA here is from genome assembly GCA_039178645.1 of Pseudomonadota bacterium. GTDB lineage: Bacteria > Pseudomonadota > Alphaproteobacteria > Rhodobacterales > Rhodobacteraceae > Mangrovicoccus. The sequence goes on from JBCDFD010000003.1 coordinate 27,529, forward strand.
CTGCCCCAAGGGGCCATTATCCTGCCGGGTTTCGACTGGGATTTCCCGGAGACACTTTGGTCCAGCATCCTGGACCCAGAACCGCAAATGGACCACCCTCAGGTTTTCGCGGGCCGCTTACTACGTCACCTCGGCGTGCCTTCATCGACGGTGCAGCCTTGGCAGAACGACGGGAAAGCGCCATCGCCCCATCGCAATCGTGTGATTTCCATGGCACTGCGCCCCGCACCGGTCACCGATGGTTGGTTGCGGGATGGGCCGGGGTTGGGCGACCTTCCCCCGGCCATGGCGGAGGTCACGTTGATCACAGCCGACGACCCGCGCCATGAGGCCGTGGCATTGGCGTTGCGCCTGCGCCAAGCGGCGGAACAGGGTCAGACCGCAGCGCTCATCACACCGGACCGAACCTTAACACGGCGGGTAGAAGCCGCGCTGGACCGCTGGCGGATCGTACCCGACGACAGCGCGGGGCAGCCTTTGGGGAACACCGCCGTGGGACGCTTGCTGCGTGGATTATCCGGGTTGATCGGCACACCGCTCACCGCCGAAGCGCTGGTGGCGCTCTTGAAAAACCCCAAAGTGTCCGAAGGTGGTGCGCGCGGCCCCCACCTGCTGTTCACCCGTCAGTTGGAGCTTCAACTGCGGCGCAACGGCCCCGCCTTCCCAACAGCTACAGACCTGCAAAGCTGGGCGGTGCGCAGGGACAATCCCGAAGTCACAGCCTGGGTCAATTGGCTGACCCTGAGCCTCGGTGGCCTGGATCAGGTCGGGCCTGACAGCGTCGGGGCGCATCTCAACGACCTGATCAACCGCGCAAAAATGTTGGCGGCGGGGCCATCGGACAGTCCGACTGAAGGCACACTTTGGGAAAGCAGCGATGGGGCCAAGGCTTGGGCCCAAGTGGCGTCGCTGACCGAAGCAGCGGAATACGGGGGCACAGTCGACCCAACCGCGTTCGACGCGATTTTCACTCGCGTTTTGGCCACCGAAGTGCGCGATGCGATCACGCCACACCCTGGGATCATGATCTGGGGCACGCTGGAGGCCCGTGTCCAAGGTGCCGATCTGGTCATCTTGGCGGGGCTCAATGACGGAGTTTGGCCGGAACATCCCCAAGCGGACCCGTGGCTCAACCGCGCCATGCGCAAGGCGGCGGGTCTGCCCTTGCTCGACAAATTCATCGGTCTCTCGGCCCATGATTTTCAGCAGGCCGCCTGCGCGCCCGAGGTTGTGCTGTCGCGTTCGAAACGCGGGGAAGACGCCGACACGGTCCCGTCACGTTGGCTCAATCGGTTGATCAATTTTTTGAAAGGCTTGCCGGATCAAAGAGGCCCCGAAGCGCTGGCGGAAATGGCCGCGCGGGGGGCGCAGTGGACAGACTGGGCCAAGCAGCTGGACAGCCCTGATCTGAGCGACCCCATCGGCGCTCCGCGCCCCGCGCCGTGCCCTCCCGTCGAAGCTCGCCCAAGACGGCTGAGCGTCACCGACGTGGAAAAACTGATACGCGATCCCTACCAGATTTACGCCAAACATGTGCTGCGGTTGCAATCGCTGCCGGGGCTTCGGTTGCGACCAGATATGGCGATGCGCGGCACGGTGCTCCATGCCGTATTTGAAGCGGGGTTGCCTGGGTTGGACGGGCTCGACCATGACCAGCAACGCGAGGTACTGCTGCAAACTGGGCGAGAGGTGCTCGCTGAGACCGTGCCCTGGCCCACCGCTCGCGAGTTTTGGATGGCCCGACTGAACCGAGTGGTGGACCCATTCCTTTTCGGTGAAGCACGTCGGCGCATCCGTGGGGGACCCTTGGCGTTGGAGAAGGTCGGGCAAATGACGATGCCCGATACCGGCGTGACGCTCACGGTGAAAACAGATCGGATCGATGCGGCGGAGGATGGGAAACTTTGGGTCTATGACTACAAAACCGGTTCCCTGCCGTCGACGAAGCAACAGGTGCATTTTGCCAAACAACTCCACATCACTGCGCATATGGTGGAACAGGGCGCTTTCGCTGATGTGACACCCGCGCCGGTCTTGGGGGCGGAGTATTTGGGCCTCGGCACCGGGGCACCTGTCCGCCCCGCTGATTTCGATGCCGTTCCCTTGGACAAGGTGGCGGCGGGTTTGTCGGAATTGCTGTCGCAGATGCTGGACCCCGATTGGGGGTTTGCCGCGCAAGTGGCGCGGGAGAGCACGCAGGAATATTCTGATTACGACCATCTGTCCCGCGCCGGCGAATGGGACCTGAGCGCTGAATCAACCTTGCTGCGCGTGGGAGGGTCCGAGGATGGATGACGCCACCCGCGCTCAGGTTTTGGCTGCGGAACCCACGGCCTCCACTTGGCTCGCCGCCAATGCGGGGTCCGGCAAGACGCGTGTGCTCACCAACCGCGTGGCGCGCTTGCTGCTGTCCGGCGTCGCCCCACAAAACATCCTGTGTCTGACCTACACCAAGGCCGCCGCTGGAGAGATGCAGAACAGGTTGTTCGAAACCTTGGGCGAATGGGCGATGCGCCCTGACCCGGAATTGCGACAGGCGCTGACTGCCTTGGGCGAAAACAGATTGGACGGCGACACTCTGGTGCGGGCCCGGCGGCTGTTCGCACGGGCCATTGAGACGCCCGGTGGGCTGAAAATCCAAACCATCCACTCGTTTTGCTCGGCGCTTCTGCGGCGGTTCCCCTTGGAGGCTGGCGTGTCACCCGAGTTTCGGGAAATGAGTGATCGGAGCCTCGCGCAGTTGATCGAGGACGTGGTCGATCAGATCGCCCGCGGCCCCGATGCTGGACTGCTAGAAGCCTTGGCGTTGCAAATGAGCGATGAGGACATCGTCGGGCTGTGCCGCGACCTGTTGAGCCAGCGAGAAGAATTGTCGCGTCCGCCCAATGATGATGGGCTTCGCTTGGGCTTGGGTGTCCCGCTGAGCTTTGACCCGTCGCAACTTGTGGCGGATACTTTTACCCCTGGTGACATGGAGCGGCTGACCCGGCTGCGGGACAATCTGCTGATGGGCAGCACCAATGACACCAAGGCGGGCGCGAAACTGGATGCGCTGAGCCCGTTTGAAACGGGCTTGCCCCTGTTAGCGGGCCTGGAAGAGGTGTTGCTGTTTGGAAAAGGCGCGGCTGCGCCTTTTGGGCCGAAGGTTGGCAAACTGGCCACCAAGAAGACCTTGGAAAAACTGGCAGACATTGCCCCAGACCTTGATGCGCTGGCCGAACGGGTGAGCGAGGCGAGGGCGCTGCGGCTGGCATGGAATATCTACCAAAGGACCCAAGTTCTACATCGGTTTGCAGCCAGCTTTCTGCCACGGGTGGAGAAGGCGAAACAGCAGCGGGGGTGGTTGGATTTCGACGACCTGATCCTGAAAACCCGTCGATTGCTCACTGATCCCACAGTGGCGCAGTGGGTGCTCTACAAGCTCGACGGCGGCATTGACCACATCCTCGTGGACGAAGCGCAGGACACCAGCCCGGTGCAATGGGACGTGGTGCGACTGCTGGCGCAAGAGTTCACCAGCGGTCAAAGCGCGCGGGATGACCGTGACCGGACGATATTTGTGGTCGGGGACAAAAAGCAGTCGATCTATTCGTTTCAAGGTGCTGACCCGCGCGAGTTTGACCGGATGCGGGGGCATTTCGACGATGGCTTGAGGGCGGTGGAGAGTGCACTTCACAGCCGCGACTTAGCCCATTCGTTCCGCTCCGCCCCTGCAATCCTGCAAGCGGTGGATGCCACGTTCCCCGGTAACAGTGGCCTAGGCACCGCGCCGGAGCATATCGCGTTCAAGTCGTCCTTGCCGGGCCGGGTTGACCTGTGGCCGGTGGTGCCGACCAGCGACAAACCCAAAGATCCCGAAGGATGGTCGCCGGTGGACAAGATCTTGCCCACCTCGTCCAAGGTGATCCTGGCGAACCACGTGGCAAACGCTCTGGACCAGATGATCCGGGAAGACACGCTGCCCGATGGCAATGGCGCGGCCCGTCCCATTGGTCCTGGCGATATTCTGATCCTCTTTCGCAAACGCGGCGGTCTTTACTTCGAGGTGATGCAAGCGCTGAAACAGAAAGGTCTGGCCGTGGCGGGGTCGGACCGGATCACGCTCGGCACCGAACTGGCGGCGCAGGATTTGCTGGCACTTCTGGCGTTTTTGGCTCTGCCCGATGATGATCTGAGCCTAGCCACGGCTCTGCGATCCCCTCTGTTTGGCTGGTCGGAAGACGACCTTTTCCGTGTGGCCCATCATCGCCCGGTTGGGTCAACGCTCTGGGCCGCTGTCAGACGGTCTGAGGACCACACTGACACGTTCGAAATTCTCGATGATCTGCGCAACCAGACCGATTATCTGCGGCCCTATTCCTTGATTGACCGAATGCTCACCCGCCATGGTGGACGGTACAAGCTGATCGAACGGCTGGGCGCGGAGTGCGAGGAGGCCATTGATGGCCTGCTGGGACAGGCGTTGGAATATGAGCGGTCGGACGTGCCCACGCTCACCGGATTCATGGAATGGATGGCGGCGGAAGATGTGGACATCAAGCGCCAAACCGAGGCAGCGGGTGGACGCATTCGGTTGATGACCGTGCATGGGGCCAAAGGTTTGGAAGCGCCCATTGTGGTCCTGCCCGATTGCGGTGAGGTGCGCACGCGGCCCGGTGGACCCGTGATGCCGCGTCCGGGCAGTTGGCCAGCCTGGTCGGTGAAGTCCGACGACCGTCCGCCCGCACTCGATGCCGCGGCCGAGGCGAAAGCCAAGGCAGAGGCGGATGAACGGGATAGGCTGCTCTACGTGGCGATGACCCGAGCGGAGCAGTGGTTGATCGTGGCCGCCGAAGGTGTGGCCGACGGCAAACCCTGTTGGCACAGGCAAGTGACCGAGGGGTTGCGGGCTGTGGCCGCGGGAGCGCTGGAAACGCCAAGCGGACGTGGAATGCGGCACGGGAGCGGTGTTTGGCAGGGTGTCGCGCCAACCGCTGTTTCTGAGCAAGACCTGGATGTTACGCCCCTGCCCGCTTGGGCGCATCGCCCCGCGCCGAACCCTGACCGCCCCGTGTCTCCAACCGCCCCATCCTCGCTTGGTGGGGCAAAGGCGTTGCCGGGTGAAGGCTTGGACGAGGCCACAGCGCTGCGGTTTGGGCGTATGATCCACGCTTTGTTGGAACACCTGCCGGGCACACCCCCGGCGGGATGGACTGGATTGGCGGGCCAAATTTTGGACGACACCGAACCCGAAAGCTCGCCCGCCGAACGCGAGGCCGCGTTTGATGAAGCAACCAAGGTCCTCACCACCCCAACACTCGCACCGCTTTTCGCCGATGACGCCTTGGCGGAGGTGCCCATTTGGGCACCGATGGACGGCTATGACGGTGGCATGGGCGGGGTGATCGACCGGCTTTGGATCTCGGACAGCCATGTCTGGGCCGTGGATTTCAAATCCAATCATCAGCTTCCGCTGTCCGAGGACGACGTGCCCGAAGGTCTTCTGCGGCAAATGGGAGCCTACGCCGCGTTGCTGGACCAGCTTTACCCAGACAAATCGGTGCAAACCGCGCTCTTGTGGACGCGAAACGCAACACTCATGCCACTTTCCCGTGACTTGACGCGTGCGGCACTGGAGCGGGCCCGGCAGGCACCTTGACCCACCCATCCGCCGTCCCTAGGTTCGGCTCCTGTTAAAGTCCCAAGGAGGCAACCATGGCCACCGTAGCCGTCACCGACGACACGTTCGACACCGAAGTGAAACAATCTGACATCCCCGTTGTGGTGGATTTCTGGGCCGAGTGGTGTGGCCCCTGTCGTCAGATCGGCCCAGCTCTGGAAGAGCTGAGCGCCGAGTATGACGGCAAAGTCAAAATCGTCAAAGTGAACGTTGACGAAAACCCAAATTCGCCAGCCGCTTTGGGCGTGCGCGGCATCCCTGCCCTGTTCATGTTCAAGGACGGCGATGTGGTGTCGAACAAAACCGGCGCGGCTCCAAAGGCGTCTTTGCAAAGCTGGATTGAAGAAGCGCTCTGATTTCCATGTCGGACGACTTCCCAGGCTGGCACGGCACCACGATTATCGGGGTGCGGAAGGCTGGCAAAGTGGTGATTGCCGGGGACGGACAAGTGTCGCTCGGCAACACCGTGATCAAAGGCACGGCAAAGAAGGTCCGGCGTCTGTCCCCTGGCGGGTTTGACGTTGTGGCAGGCTTTGCGGGGTCCACGGCGGACGCCTTCACGCTGCTAGAACGATTGGAGGCCAAGTTGGAGGCCACCCCCGGCCAATTGGCGCGGGCCGCAGTGGAACTGGCCAAGGACTGGCGCACGGATAAATATCTGCAAAAACTGGAAGCGATGCTGATCGTGACCGACGGTGCGGAGCTTTACGTGATCACCGGCGCAGGCGATGTGTTAGAGCCTGAACACCACGTGGCGGCCATCGGTTCGGGCGGCAACTTCGCCTTGGCGGCGGCGCGGGGGTTGATGGGAACCGATCTCGACGCCGAAGAGGTGGCCCGCAAGGCCATGGCCATCGCGGCGGACATCTGCGTGTTCACCAACGGCAATTTGACGGTGGAAACCATTGGGGCTGGCAAAGACTGACCTGTGAGCCTGTGGTCGGTCCACAGGTGGCATTGGCGCGGGTCTGGCCCTTTGCCGTCAAACCATGCCATTTGGCCGAATGTTTCACCTATGCTTTGTTTGGGCCAATCCCACCGCTAAGCCGCCGTGCAACGGCGGGCGGATTTGACCGTGCTTCGAGCGCTCGGATTTTGTGCTGACCAGTCGCGAATGCTCCTGGTCTTTGGGCTTGTGATAGGGCTCGCGTGGCCAGCATTGGCAGAGGCGTTAGCCTCGCATGTCCCAGAACTGATTGGCCTTTTGCTGGTGATCTCGGCCTTTGGAATCGGAGCAAAGGCCGCCGTCGCGTCGTTGCTTGAACTCCGCTGGAGCCTTCCTGCGGTGCTGGTCCTGCAAATTGCGCTGCCCTTGCTGATGGCCTCAGCGCTGTGGCTGGGCGATGCGATCCAAACACCTTTGGGCTTAGCCCTGATCCTCGCCACTGCGTCCCCCGCCCTGACCGGCAGCATGACTTTGGCTAGCATTCTGGGCCAAGACACCGTCCGCACCATGCAGGTCATGGTCCTGGGGGTAGCGCTTTTCCCTGTCACAACCTTGGTTGTTCTGAGCTTGGTCCCCATCGCGGGCGACGATGTGCGTTTGGTGGAGGTGGGACTTCGCGCACTCGCCACCATCTGTGTGACAGTCGCCGCTGGTTTCGCGCTGCGCGCGTGGCTTTTGCCCAATCCGACCCCAGCAGCGCGTCACGCGACCAATGGGGCGGCGGCGCTCTGTTCCACTTTGATCGTCATCGGCCTCGTGGCGGCCTTGGCCCCCGTTCTGCGAAACGACCCCATGGCGGCGGTGCTATGGATCGTCTTTGCCTTTGTCCTTTGCTTCGGGCTTCAACTGGCGACACTGGTGAGCCTGACCAGAGGACCTTTGGCCCATGCAGCGGGGCCATTGGCGCTGGCCGCCGGGAACCGCAACATCGTCCTGTTTTTGGTGGCTTTGCCGCCCGACGTCATGGCGCCGGTCCAGGTGTTTATTGCCTGCTGGCAATTGCCCATGTACCTGACACCCATCCTATTGGCTCCGCTTTACGCACGCCTGTCGCCCGGTGAGTGACCCGCCGCATACTAAAGCGCCTTAGCGATTTGCTCGGCGAACTTGAGCGCGGCAACGGGCAAGCTCCGCGCCTTGAGGTGACCCAGGAACAACTGCCCACCGGTGACATCACGGTCGATGAGCGGAACGCAGGCCAATTCTGGGTGGCGCTCCGGGTTCAAACCAACCGGAATTTGAAACCCGATGGCCTGCCCATAGGCGGCGGAATGGCGGATCATCTCAAACGAGTCGGTTTCCAAAAGCGGGCCGAGGCTGAGCCCGGTCCGATGCACGGCCCGGTCCAACAGCGTGCGCACCCCATACTGGGGTTGCGGCAGGACCAGAGGGTACTCCACGCATTCGGAAATCCGCAGCGACGGACGCCCAGCCAACGGATGGTCACGGGACATGATCGCCGTCACGGGCTGGCGCACCGCATGGAGCACGGCAAAATCCACCATGTGTGCCGGTTCGAAGACAAGCGCCAGATCGCTCTCAAACGTGCTCAGATCCCGTTCCGCCTGAATGCGATCTCGCACCGTGACGGAGAAACTGACCGCCGGATGCGCCTCGCGGTAGGACGCGATTTCGCGTGGTAGGAAATAGGGCAAAAGCGCTTGGGAACAGGCGATTTTCACATGCCCCCGCCGCACCCCGGTCAGGTCAGACACATGGGATTGCACCCGCGCCATGTCTTGTCGTTGCGCACGGATGTGATGGAGCAACAATTCACCTGCCGGGTTGAGCCGCATGCCCCTTGGAAGACGCTCAAATATCTCTGCCCCGAACTCGTCTTCGAAGGCGCAGATCCGCCGGTTCAGCGCCGACGCGGTGATGTTGGTGTCCTCCGCCGCTTTGCGGATCGACCCGGCACGGTGCACCGCCTCAATCATTTTATAGACTTTCAGATGACGCATGAGGACCTCTAACCGCTGCAATTTTTGCAACGCCTCTGTGTTTTTATAGCACTGGATTGCAACAAAAGCCCAGGCCACGCTGGCGGAGAGTTGAGACGGCTTCGGCCATTTAGCCCGACCATCAAAAGGATGATCCCATGACCCAAGCGACGCGCAGAGACTTTATGAAATGGACCGGGGCGACAGCTGGCGCGGCGATGCTGCCGTTCCTCAAAGCGATCCCCGCCGGTGCCGCAACCGCCGATGTGATGGCGGTGGTCAGCGGTCAGACGATCAATTCGCTGGACCTGCACCGCACTGGCACCAACCGCGCGTCCTATCAAGTGGCGGTCAATTGCTACGACCGGTTGGTGAGCTTCGGGACCAAAGCCGCGCCTGGCGGCGGCCTGTCTTACGATTATTCGGTGATCGAACCGGAATTGGCCGAAAGCTGGACGGTCTCCGACGACGGTTTGACCATGACGTTCAAGCTGAAGCCCAACGCAACTTTCTGGGACGGGTCCAAAGTCACCGCGTCGGACGTGAAATGGTCGTTTGACCGGGCGGTGTCCGTGGGTGGGTTCCCATCGGTCCAGATGCGCGCCGGTGGTCTAGAGCGCCCCGACCAGTTCGCAGCGGTGGATGACGAAACCTTTGTGATCACACTGGATCGTCCATCGAAACTGACCTTGCCCGACCTGGCCGTGCCGGTGCCGTTCATCATCAACTCCGCCGTGGCCAAAGCCAACGCCACCGAGGATGATCCTTGGGCGATGGAATACCTGCACACCACGCCCGCCGGATCGGGTGCCTACAAAGTGGCGGTGTGGCAGCAAGGTCAGCAGTTGGTCTATGACCGCAATGACGATTGGGTTGGGGGGCCATTGCCCGCCTTCAAGCGAGTGGTGGTGCGAGAGGTCCCAAGCCCCGCCACCCGCCGCGCACTCATTGAACGTGGCGATGTGCAGATGTCGTTCAACATCCCCAACAAGGACGCCTCCGAACTGGCGGAGATGGCAGGGATCGATGTCTATTCGACGCCGATTGAAAACTGCATCCACTGCCTGTGCCCGAACTTCAGCTTTGAACCGTTCCAAGACGCCAACGTCCGCAAGGCACTGGCCTACGCAATCCCGTATCAGGCGATTTTCGAAACCGCTGCCTACAGCCGCGGCGCACCCATGTGGGGCGGGGACGCCGAGATCAACGACATCGCCTGGCCGCGCAAATCACCTTACATGACCGACATGGCCAAGGCCAAAGAACACATGGCGGCGTCCGCGTTTGCCAGCGGGTTCGAAGTACCCCTGTCCATCAGCCTTGGGCTGGCCGACTGGATGGAACCCACCGCGCTGCTCTTGCAAGAGGCCTTCGCCGAATTGGGGATCAAAGCCGAGATCGAGAAGATCCCAGGGGCCAACTGGCGCACTGCTGCGCTGGTGGAAAAACGCTTGCCGCTGCATCTGGAAAACTTCGGCGGATGGCTGAACACGCCGGATTACTATTTCTTCTGGGCCTACAAGAACGGGCACCTGTTCAATTCGTCCAACTATCTGAACCCGGAAATCGAAGAGCTGGTGGACAACACGCTCCACATCCCCATGGACGATCCCGCCTACGC
>JBCDFD010000004.1:0-37371 GCA_039178645.1 Pseudomonadota bacterium
CCTGCAACTACCTGCTCACCGTCGACATGGAGATGGAGCCGGTGCCAGGCTATAAATCCGCGTCCTGGCACCAGGGGTACGGCGACTATATGATGAAGCCCGACCTGAGCACCTTGCGCCGCATCCCATGGACGGACAGCACCGCCATGGTGCTATGCGATATTCTCGATCACCACGGCCATGGTCCGGTGCCGGTATCCCCCCGCGCGATACTGAAGAAACAGATGGATCGCGCCGCCGCCTTGGGGTTCACGCCGATGATGGCGTCGGAGTTGGAATTCTACCTGTTCCGCGAAAGCTTCGAAGACGCGCACACCGGTGGCTACCGCCAGTTGACGCCGGTCAGCCCCTACAACGAAGACTACCACCTGTTCCAAACCGCCAAGGAAGAAGGCGTGATGCGGGCCATCCGCAATGGCCTTTTCGGTGCGGGGGTACCGGTGGAAAACTCCAAAGGCGAAGCCTGGGCGGGTCAGGAAGAGATCAACTTCAAATACTCCGACGCGTTGGACACGGCCGATAACCACGTATTGGTGAAACAGGCGGTCAAGGAAATCGCGTTTGCCCAAGGCCATTCTGTCACCTTCATGGCCAAATACGGCGACACGCCTGCGGGATCGTCGTGCCATATCCACCAATCGCTTGCCGCCGCAGACGGTCCCGCGTTTTTGGACGACGGCACCGCTCAAGGCATGTCCAAAACCATGCAGTCCTATCTGGCCGGCCTGCTGACCCACGCGTCAGAATGCACCCTATTCCTGGCTCCGAACATCAACAGCTACAAACGCTTTGTCGCGGCCACATTCGCCCCGACAAAAGCGGTCTGGAGCCGGGACAACCGCACCGCAGGGTTCCGCACAGTGGGCGAAGGCACCTCAGGCATCCGCGTGGAAAACCGCATCGGCGGCGCGGACCTCAACCCATACTTGGCCTTTGCCGCCCAAATCGCCGCCGGGTTGGCTGGGATTGAGGCAGGGCTGGAGTTAGAGCCCGAATTCACCGGCGACGCCTACACCGCCGAGGGCATCCGTGAGATCCCAAAAACATTGCGCGACGCCGCTGACCTCACATCGGCATCCACGATGCTCCGGGCCGCATTTGGCGACGACGTGGTTGACCACTACGTCCACGCCGCACGGTGGGAACAGGCGGAATACGACCGCCGCGTCACAGACTGGGAAGTTTTCCGAGGGTTCGAGAGGTCATGACCCCGATTACAAACGCCACGCCCCTGTTGGCAGTTGCCGATATCGACGCCGCCGCAGAGTTCCTCAACACCTGCCTCGGGTTTGAAACCACCTTCCGCGCCGACGGCTATGCCTATTGCCGCAACGGGGACGCAGGTATCCGATTAATCGACGCCGAACCCGGTGCGGACATGGCCGATCCCGCCCGGCAGCACAGCGTCTATATCGACTGTGACGACGTGGACGCATTCTGGGCCGACCACCTCTCAGCCATCGAAAAACTGCCTTCCTCACACCGCCGCGCGCCCTTTGACCAAGACTACGGCCAGCGCGAGTTCCACCTGATCCACGGGCCGTTCCTGTTCTTCGTGGGCCAAGCGATAAACGAAAGTCCCTGAATGCCTGTACTTTCATGCATCTCGCCGATCAATGGATCGGTCTACGCCACCCGTGAAACGCTGTCACCAGACTCAGCCAGTACCACCGCACAAAAGCTCAGAGCCGCCCAAATCGCCTGGGCCGCCCGACCATTGGAGGACCGGATCGCACGTGTCCAAGCCGGTGTGGCCGCTTTAGGCGCAATGACGGACGAAGTGGTCCCAGAGCTTGCCCATATGATGGGACGGCCCATCCGGTACTGCGGCGAATTTGGCGGCGTCAAAGAGCGTGCCGACCACATGGCGGCCATTGCGCAACAGGCCTTGGCCGACATCGAAATCTCAGACGATGCGCAATTCCGTCGATACATCAAACGCAGACCTGCAGGCGTGGTGTTGGTGGTGGCCCCTTGGAATTACCCCTATCTCACAGCGATCAACACCGTGGCTCCTGCCCTGATCGCGGGCAACACCGTGATGCTCAAACACGCCACGCAAACCCTCTTGGCCGGCGAACGCCTGGTGCGCGCATTCCACCAGGCAGGGGTGCCTGAGGACGTGATCACAAACGTCTTTCTGGACCATGAGACCACGTCAGGCCTGATCGCGAACCGCGCCTTCGATGTTGTCAACTTCACCGGCTCCCTCCCCGGCGGACAGTCCATGGAACAGGCCGCGGCAGGAACATTCACCGCCGTCGCGACAGAACTGGGCGGCAAGGACCCAGGCTACGTCATGGAGGACGCCGACCTAGACGCCGCGGTCGAGACGCTCATCGACGGGGCCATGTTCAATTCCGGTCAATGCTGCTGCGGCATCGAACGCATCTATGTCCACGCCTCACTCTATGACGCTTTCCTTGCCAAAGCCGTCGAGACGGTGAGCGGGTACCGCCTTGGCAATCCACTGGAACCCGAAACAACCCTTGGTCCCATGGCCCATCGCCGCTTCGCTGACCTGGTGCGCACGCAAACCAATGCCGCCATCGCATCTGGAGCCACAGCGCATATACCTCAGTTCGACGCTGACGATGGTGGCGCCTACCTAACCCCGCAAATTCTCACCGGTGTGAGCCATGACATGGCCGTCATGCGTGACGAAAGCTTTGGACCGGTCGTGGGCATCATTCCAGTGAAAGACGACGCCGAAGCCATCGCACTGATGAACGACAGCAATTTCGGGCTCACCGCCTCGCTTTGGACCTCAGACCCCGACCGGGCCGCCCATGTGGGGGACCAGATCGAAACCGGCACCGTGTTCATGAACCGCTGCGATTACCTGGACCCGGCCCTGTGCTGGACAGGGTGCAAAGACACTGGCCGCGGTGCGGGTCTGTCAGAACTTGGATACCACGCCCTGACGCGCCCAAAATCTTACCACCTGCGCAAGCGAACCTGACCCGACAACTTCATTGTTCCATAAATACTCATGGGCCTTTGTCACCGGCTCAGGCGCCGAAAACCAGGCTCCACCGTCCCAACCCGGCACCAGAATGTCGTCACAGGCCCACAGGGCCTGTGTCCGTTATTTCAAATCCTTCAATCGCTTGTGATGGTGGGAGCCTGATCTGTTAAGTGACGGCGTGGCGGCCTTCAGGCACACCAGCCCCATGACAACATTGCTTCTTGCTTACGCCGCTGGGCTATTGACGCTGATAAACCCTTGTGTGCTTCCGATCTTGCCCATCGTGCTGACCGGCGCGTTGCAGGCCTCGCCGCGCGGTCCAATCTACATGGCCGCCGGGATGGGTGTCACATTCGTGGCCTTCGGTCTGCTGGTGAATGCGTTTGGCCATGCCATAGGTCTCGACGACGTGCTGCTCGCACAGATCGGGGCCGTGATGATGATCGGCTTTGGCCTTGTGCTTCTGGTCCCCCGCTTCTCCGAAGGCTTCACCACGGTGACCGCCGGTTTTGCAGCCCGCGCCGACAGCCAGATCGACACTCTCGAAGGCGACAGCGCGAAAGGCCTGTTTCTGACCGGAGCCCTCCTCGGTGTTGTCTGGAGCCCGTGCATTGGTCCCACTCTCGGCGGTGCCATTTCCCTGGCCAGCCAAGGCCAGAGCCTCCTCTGGGCCGGGACGATCATGGCGGCGTTCGCCCTGGGCGTGGCCACTTTGATCATCGCGTTGGGCTATGGGGCCCGCCGCGCCTTGCAAACCCACCTGCGCCGCTTCGCCGAAAGCTCCAAACCATTTCTGGGCGGAGTGTTCTTGCTCGTGGGCTTTGGTCTCCTCTTCAACGTTCATCACATGATCGAGGCTTGGGCGCTGGACGTGCTGCCGCCCTGGCTCATCGACCTCTCCGTCTCCATCTGACCGCCGCAAAGGACACATCCATGAAACGCCGTGATTTTATTCTGACCTCGCTCGCCCTCCTGCCCGCATCGGGTGCTCTGGCCAAAGCCGCGCTATACACGCCCGGTCTCGTTGAGGCGGAACTGGCCGCAGGGAAAACTGTCTTCCTCGATTTCAAAGCACAGTGGTGCGGCACCTGCAAAGCGCAGGAACGCCAGATCACCGCGCTAAAGCAAGAAAACCCCGCCTATGAAGCGGCGATTTCGTTCATTGACGTGGATTGGGACCAGTTCCGCAAGTCAGACTTGGTCAAACGCCTCAACGTCCCTCGCCGCTCCACCTTGGTGGTTTTGAAGGGGAATGAGGAATTGGGCCGCATCGTGGCGGGCACTGCCAGGTCCCAGATCAAAGAGTTGATGGACACTGCCCTGTCGGCCGCCACGACCGCCTAATCCCACTTCCCATTGTGGGGGTCCTGCCCTAGCTTTCGCGAGCAAGAGCGAAGGAGACCCCCCATGACGCCCACCGCCACCTGGTCCTATCCCACCACAGTTCGGTTCGGCGCAGGGCGTATCAAAGAACTGCCCGACGCTTGCGCAGCCGCCGGGATCAAGAAACCTTTGTTGGTGACTGATCGCGGTCTCGCGTGTCTCCCTGTGACCGCCACCGCCCTTGGCGTATTGGACGCGGCAGGATTGGGCAGCGCTGTGTTTTCAGACGTTGATCCTAACCCAACCGAATTGAACCTGACCGCCGGTGTCGAGGTTTTCAAGTCTGGGGGGCACGACGGTGTCGTGGCCTTTGGTGGTGGGTCAGGTCTGGACCTGGGCAAGATGGTGGCCTTCATGGCCGGGCAAAGCCGACCGGTCTGGGATTTCGAAGACATCGGCGATTGGTGGACGCGGGCGAACGCAGACGCAATCGCTCCCAATGTGGCGGTGCCCACAACCGCCGGGACCGGGTCGGAGGTGGGGCGCGCCGCCGTGCTCACCAACTCCATCTCGCACATGAAGAAAATCATCTTCCATCCCAAAGTGCTGCCGTCCCAGGTGATCTGCGATCCCGAACTCACAGTCTCGATGCCCGCGCATATCACCGCTGGGACCGGTCTTGATGCGTTTGCCCATTGTGTCGAAGCCTATTCGAGCCCGCACTACCACCCCATGTCCCAAGGCATCGCTTTGGAAGGCATGCGGCTGGTGATCGAATACTTGCCGAGAGCCTATGCCGACGGCACGGATCTGGAGGCGCGGGCGCAGATGATGTCAGCGGCGGCCATGGGGGCAGTAGCCTTCCAGAAAGGGCTCGGTGCGATCCACGCCATGAGCCACCCGGTAGGCGCGATTTATAACACACACCACGGCACCACAAACGCCGTGTGTATGCCCGCGGTGCTTAAGTTCAACGCGCCCGAAATTGCCAAACGGTTTGACCGCGCCGCAGGCTATCTAGGCATCGACGGTGGATTTGATGGGTTCTGCGCGTTTGTCGATGACTTCAACAGGCAACTGGGTATCCCCAGAGGTCTAAGCAGTCTGGGCGTCACCGCAGACCGTATTCCCGACCTTGTCGAAGGCGCGCGAGTTGATCCGTCCTGTGGCGGCAACCCTATAGCGCTGACGCGCGAGAACCTGACAGAGCTTTTCAATTCCGCCATGTGAGGCGGTCACCAGCACTCAACGCTGTCGAGAACGCGTCTGAAACCAGATCCGAAGCCGTTGAACGCCCCATGGGGCTGCGGCCAAACCGAACAGGCCCGCCACCATCAGAAGTTCCACACGCAAAAGCCAGGTGATCATGCTTGAGGTCACCTCAGCTTGGGTGGCCGCCAAAGCGCCGGTCGCCGAGACCAAGGTGAGAACTATCCCCCAAAGAGCCCGTCGAACGAACGCACCGTCGCGAGTCTTTCGAACCCACAGCGAAGGCCAAGTTGGCTGAGTAAGTTGTCGGTCTGTTTCCGCCACGCCGAGCCTCCCGCGGTGATCGTGTGTACAAGAGGTCGCACACGACACGTTGCTCACCCGTTAACAGTCGCCGAACACACGATTCTGGAAACCGTTCATTTTGTCTCAATCTTGCATTTCTTATGTGACATTTCTGATTGGTCGGCCTTACCACACCTCCAGACACGGAATGGGCGCTAGACTCATAGGCTTGCGTCGGTGCGTTGGCTCATGTAGGCGGCGGCGTCCGGTCGCACCGCGTGTCCGGGCCAAGTCTCCGCAACCTTGCAAAAACGGACCAGAATTATGACCCGTCTCCTGCCCGGCATCTTTGCCATGGCGGCCATTGTCGTCGCCTCGAACATCCTCGTTCAATTTCTTTTCGGCCAATGGCTCACTTGGGGGGCCTTCACCTATCCGCTCGCCTTTTTGGTCACTGACTTAACCAATCGCCTGTACGGCGCGCGGGATGCCCGCCGTGTCGTCTGGGCTGGTTTCGCCGTTGGCGTCGTGTGTTCGCTCATCGGTTCACAAATACACGGCGAATTTGGTCCCTTGGTGACATTGCGCATCGCACTTGGGTCTGGCTTGGCCTTCCTGACCGCGCAGTTGGTGGATGTGCTGATCTTCGACCGCCTGCGCAGCGGCCAATGGTGGCGCGCCCCGCTGGCCTCGACCATCGTGGGATCGACTTTGGACACGGCCATTTTCTTCACCATCGCCTTCTCTGCTGGGTTGGCCTTCATCGAGCCCGCGAACGACGTGTCTTGGGCCAACGAAGTCCTGCCTTTGTTGGGCGTGGGCGCGCTGGCGCCTCTCTGGGTGTCCTTGGCCATTGCTGACTGGATGGTGAAGCTCAGCCTTGCGCTCATTGCCTTGATCCCATTCCGCATTCTCGTTGCACGGTTTCAACCGGCGGTCTGACCCTCCCGTTAACCCTTTTTCGTTTGACATTTCGCTGACCTGTGCGAACGTCGTGATATTGGCGAAACAAACGAAAGGAGGTGATCCAGTGGTCAGAGAAGCATTGGAGAGAGGTGTTGGGACAGCTGCAGGAGCGCTTGCCTAAGGCAGCCCTCGGGCGGTGCGCGACTCAGTTGACCGAGGTGGTCTCACCGACCCGCCTCCCAAAATTCTCGGAAGGGTCACCATTTGGTGGCCCTTTCTTATGCGTCTTGAGCGGATTTTCGTGAAAATGAACCAATTTTAGGGATATTTCTTGCGAAATCTCCGGCAACTCCATACTTTGAAGTTAAACATGGGCAAACTGCACGAGTGTGGTGCGCCTGTCATCAACATTTGGCCGGGTCGCGATGGGTGGCCATTGGAACCGGTGAGGAGATGCTAGAGATGGCTCTTGAAGACATTGAGTACGATTTCATCGTACCCCTCAATACAGACAGCGAGGCCACAGCGGTTGAGCAGTATGACTCGGGCGAGCTGGTTGTATCGGCAGCGTCCGACTCGGTACCGATCGGCGGAACGGTTACCGTTACAACGTTTTTCTCCGATCCAAGTCTGCCATTCCTGCCACCGCAGGAATTCACAACAGACTATACGTTTGTCGGCCAGAACGCCGACGGTCTTTTGGTCCAGCTACCCGGCGATCCGCCGATTTTGATCACGCGCGACAATTCCATCACCGCCGGTGACGTGATCGACCTCGCCGATTTCGACACAGTGAACAACTATGAGTGCTTCACAGCTGGCACCTTGTTCGAAACTCCGCGGGGCATCGTGGCGGTCGAGGATTTGGTGCATGGTGACAAGGTCCGCACCGTGGCTGGCGGCTGGACAGAGGTGAAGTGGGTGGGCCGCAAGACCCGGTCTAAGTACTTCTCCGAAGACGCCATCATCTGCCCGGTGGAAATCTCCGCAGGCGCACTGGCGGACAATGTGCCCGCGCAAGACCTGCACGTGAGCAGCGATCACGGAATTATTTTTGAAGATGCCATTGTGCACGCTGGCGCCATGGTCAACGGCACAACGATCCGTCGCGTGGCAAAGGCGGAATTGCCAGAGATGGTGACCTACTATCACGTCGAAACCGAAGGCCATGATGCAGTGCTTGCCAACGGTTGCCCAGCGGAGACCTTCATCGACAATGTGACCCGAAAAGGCTTCGACAATTACGCCGAATATGTCGAACTCTACGGCAACCGTCCCGAGCCCATGGTGGCCATGGACCTGCCGCGGGCATTGGGACCACGCCAGTTGCCTGTGGCCATCCGCGAACAGATCACGGAGCGCGTTCCACACGTGATGGGTGAAATGGCAAAGGCTGGCTAAGCCTCCACACCATTTATTTCGCGATACACATCGCCTATGACGCCCCTGCACACTCGTGACAGGGGCGTTTTCATGTTGCGCATCTCAGACACCATCCTGATCCAAGACTGGGAAATGTCCGAGACGTTTTCCCGTGCGTCCGGGCCGGGCGGTCAAAATGTCAACAAAGTCTCCACTGCCGTGGAATTAAGGTTCGAAGCCGCACGCAGTCCTGCATTGACGCCCGCGGTTAAAAGCCGCCTGAAACGTCTGGCGGGCCGCAGGTGGACGCTGGACGGGGCCATTGTGCTGCAAGTGGAAGACACCCGCAGCCAAGCGCGCAACCGCGAAATCGCACGGCAGCGCTTGGTGGACCTCATCAAGGCAGCGCTCGTGGTCCCCAAAAAACGGATCGCAACCAAGCCGACACGGGCGAGCCAGCGCCGGCGCATGGACACCAAGACCAAACGCGGAACGGTGAAAGCGTTGCGGGGCAAAGTCACTCCAGATGTCTGAGACACTGGCCGACCGACGGGTCCGGCTCATGGGTCCAAATGTGCCGACATTCTACGACGATCCGGTCCATATCGTGCGGGGAGAGGGTGTCTGGCTTTGGGATGCCGACGGGCGCAAGTATCTCGATTGTTACAATAATGTCCCTCACGTGGGGCATTGCCACCCGCACGTGGTGGAGGCCGTCGCACAGCAGTCGTCGGTTCTGACCACCCACACGCGCTATCACCACACGCTGATCCTCGACCTCATGGACCGGATCACTGGGTCGCTGTCCCATGGGCTCGACCAGATGATCTTGACCTGTACGGGGTCAGAGGCCAACGACATCGCCTTGCGTATGGCGCAAGCGGTCACGGGGAAATGGGGCGTGATCGCCACCGACAACACCTACCACGGCAACACTTTGGCGACCGCGCAACTGAGCACGCGGCGACCTCCAATCGGTGGCTATCCGGCGCATGTGCGCCTGGTGCCCGCACCATCCAGCTTAGACCCCTTGGGAGCATCGCTATCGGCGCAACCGGAGGCTTTCGCGGGCCACATCCGGGACGCAATCGCCGACCTGGACAAAGCCGGGATTGGGTTTGGCGCCATGATGATATGCCCGGTGTTTGCCAACGAAGGACTTCCCGCGTTGGAACCCGGCTTTTTTGCGCCAGCAGAGGCTGTGATCAGCAACGCCGGAGGCCTGATCCTGTGCGATGAAGTCCAACCTGGGTTTGGACGGGTCGGCAGCCACATGTGGGGCCACGACTGGTTGGGAATTGCGCCTGATGTGGTCACCCTCGGCAAACCGATGGGCAATGGATATCCTGTGGCCGGGGTGGTCGCACAACCCGCCGTGATGCGTGCCTTCCGCGAAGCCTTTGGCTACTTCAACACCTTTGGCGGCAATCCCGTGGCCTGCGCCGCAGCCATGGCGATGCTGGATGTATTGGAAAGCGAGAGGCTACAAGACAACGCGCTCCGCGTGGGCCACTACGCATTGGAACACCTGCGCGCACTGGATCACCCCGCCATCGCCGAAGTACGTGGTTTGGGGCTTTTTTTCGGACTCGAATTTTCGCGTCCTGACGGGTCGCCGGACAGCACATTTGCTCATCAAGTGACCGAAGCCATGCGCCAACGCGGTGTGTTGCTCAATCGGATCGGCCGACACATGAATACCCTCAAAATGCGACCGCCCTTGCCTTTCGCCACATCACATGTGGATATTGCCATAATGACCCTGTCCGATGTCCTCGCGGAGATACCGTTTGACCCCTGACGATCCAACGCCGCTTCCCGCAGAAATGGGTGCAGTGTGGGGCGGTTTTGCCGACGAGCCGGAGTTGATCCACCAGCGGGAAAACATCGTTTACCGCGTCACCTTGGACAATGGGCAGACGGCGGCACTGCGCCTGCACCGCGACGGATATCACCACACCGACTCGATCCACGAAGAACTGCAGTTATGCGAAACGCTGGCGGACACAGGTTTCGCGTGCCCTTGGCCCTACCGCACGGCAGATGGCGACTTCGTGTATCAGACGGATGACGGCAAGCGCGTGACCTTGGTGCAATGGGTGCCGGGTGCGCCTCTCACCATGATAGATGTCAACGACCTGACACTGACAGAGAAGTTTCACGCTGTCGGTGCTCTACTGGCTGATTTTCATCTGACGGCCGATGCCGTGGCGTTGCCAATGCCAAGTCGTAACGGCTGGTCAGCGGATCGATTGCTTGGCCAGGGCTGCCCATGGGGCGATATGGTGTCCAGCTGCGATCTCTCCGACCGCGAAAGAACCCTAATTCGCGCATCCCGTGTTTTGGCCAAAGAACGTTTGGCAGACATCCCCGCAGAACAGCAAGGCATCATCCATGGCGACGCCCTGCCCGACAACATCCTGCGCTACGGCGAGACCTTCTACTTGATCGATTATGACGATTGCGGTGTGGGCTATCGAGCCTATGACCTGGCCACGGCGCTGGTCTGCCACGCCTTGGAACCAGACCTCGCCGCCGCAATTCAGGCCGTGCAGGACGGTTATCTGGACGCCGAAGGACCATTGCCGAAAGAGGCCTTTGTCCACATCCCGATGTTTTTGATGCTGCGCGCCCAAGCGTCAGCGGCCTGGGCGGCCACCCGGTGCCAACCTGACGACCCAAAGTGCGCGGTTTACAAAAACCGTGCTCTAGACCTGACACTGAAGTTTGTTAGCGTTCGGTAAAAAGTGTGAGTATCCTAGCGTTTCGAGAAACCACCTAACCACCAGTACCATGCCACGCACCGCCCTCTCGGGATACTGTCGATGTTTGGTGACTCGAGGAAATCTTGAAGCGCCTTAGTATTCCTCGCCTGGTTTTGCACTCTGGATCACTTGGATAAACCAGCGTTCTCCGCTCCCGATCAGCATGATCATATTGGGACCGCTGCGCACGAAATGGTCACATCGCGCGCGACCGTTGTGGAATTTGGCGCACGCGCGGCCATTGCGAAAGAACTCGTAGGTCCCCTTCTGCGCGGTGCCCGTTTCGCCATCTATGAAGATGTATTCGCCGTTGCGACCGAAGTAGATCTGGTTTCCGTTTTTGAAGTGCACTGTCTTGTTCCACAGCTTCACTTCCATCCCATCCACGGTCAGGACGGCCTCGCCAGGATAGATCCCAGGGATCCGGTAAAGCTCACCCGCGGACAGGGTCGATGCCAGGAAGATGAACAAAAAGCTCAGGTAAAGTCGCGCATAGGCCATGTGTGATCCCCTGTGGTTTGCGGGGATGCTACGGGGAGCAACTTGCCAGGACCTTGTCGTCGCACAGGGAAATATCTTGGGTTTGAGTCAAATTCGATCAGATATGGACCCGCTCGCAGCGCTTGCATACATCATAGGTGCCAGCCCGTGCCGTGCTCGGCATTCGTGGGACAATGACGATTGTGGGTGCCTCACGCCTCTCTCCAAGGACTCTATGCAACCATGGCCGCCGCACGTTTGAGGTCCACTGACACCAACTGGCTGACGCCTTGTTCCGCCATGGTCACACCGAACAGGCGATCCATGCGAGCCATGGTCACAGCATGGTGGGTGATGACCAAGAAACGCGTGGCCGTGCGGCGGTTCATTTCGTCGAGCATGTCGCAGAACCGTGTAACGTTGGCATCGTCCAACGGCGCGTCGACCTCGTCCAACACACATATCGGCGCAGGATTGGCCAGGAACACAGCAAAGATCAGCGCCAGCGCCGTCAGTGTTTGCTCGCCACCAGACAGGAGCGACAGCGTCGACAAGTTTTTTCCCGGCGGTTGGCACATGATTTCCAGGCCAGCGTCCAGGGGATCGTCACTTTCCACCAGCACCAAATTGGCGTCACCACCACGGAAGAGATGGCTGAAGAGTGTTTGGAAATTGCTGTTCACTTCATCAAAGGCGGTCAGCAGCCGTTCTCGGCCTTCACGGTTCAGCTTGGAAATACCGCCGCGCAGCTTTGCGATGGCCGCTTCCAGGTCCTCTCGCTCTTGAAGCAAGTCATCGCGTTCCGTCTGTACGGACTTTGCGTCCTCCTCGGCGCGCAAGTTCACCGCCCCCAGGGCGTCCCGCGACCGGCGCAGACGTCCCACTTCAGCCTCCAAAGCATCGGCAGAACTGATTTGAGCCGGATCCACGTCCCAATGGGCGAGGATTTGATCCGGCGCCATGTTCAGCGCCTCTTGCATGCGGGCCAGAGCGTCTTCGGTTTGGCTTTGGGCGGCGACAACCAACGCCTCCGCGCGGGCGCTGTCTTCGCGTGCATCCGACGCTGCGCGTTCTGCCGACCGTTCCGCTTCGCTAGCTTTGCGCAGGGCCGCTTCGGCGACAGCCACCGCTTCAGCGGCGGCGGTTTTGCGCGTATCGGCAGCGCGCACAGTTTCGGCCAATTTCGAGGCATCGGCCTGCAACTGTCCTGGAATTTCGCTTGCGGCTTCCAAGGCGGTCGCGTTTTCGGTCTGGCGTCTTTCCAAATCTGATCGCCGGGCGGCGGCGGTGGAAATGCGTGTCTCCCAGTCTTTGCGGTCCTTGCTGATCTGTTGTGACCGTTTCAGACGCGCTTCGCCGTCACGCTTGAGTTCATCGTAGGCCGCGCGGCGCGACAGCATGGTCACACGAGCCGCCTCCACCGCAGTCTTTTGAACTTCCAACTCTGCCCGCTTCTCGGTCAGGTCTTCGAGCCCTGCCTGTTCAGCCTCGGCCTGATCCAACGCCGTCTGCGCCGCATTGGCCGCCTCGCGGTGACGATCCGCCGCCAAGGCCAAAGCATCCGCTTTGCTCGCGGCCAAGCTGCGGTCTGCTTCGGCTTTGGTTTTGGCCCGGTCCGCCGCGGAAAGCTGCGCTTCGGCGGATTTCCGAGACGCCCGCACTTGCACCTCTGCTTCGGTGGCCAATTTCAGTTCAGCCCGGGCAGCTTCTAAGGTTTCGTTGGCAGACGCCGATGCAGCTTGGGCTGTCGTCAGTTCCGCCGACAAAGTCGCCAAACGGTTTTGCTGTTCCAACCGCAACGCAGCGGCGGAGGGCATGTCGTTGGCGGCGGTCACAAGCCCGTCCCACCGCCACAGGTCGCCGTCTTTGGAAACCAGCCGTTGCCCCGGTGCCAACGCCGGTTGCAAAGATGCTCCCTGGGAAACATCAACGACACCCACCTGAGACAGGCGCCGATCCAGCAGTGGGCACCCGGTCACTTGGATCGCCAAGGGCTCGACTCCGTCTGGCAACGCCGGGGCTTGGTCATAGGCGGATAGTTCAACCCAGCCGGACACACCTGGTCCCTTGGCCCGTGGAGCTTTAAGGTCATCGGCCAAGGCCGCGCCCAGAGCACGCTCAAACCCCTGTTCCACGCGAACTTCGTCCAGCACTTGCGCGCCGCCGCCACTGTCCCGCGCCACCAGACGTTCGAGACCTTTGACCTCCGCCGCCAAGGCGGACACATGCCCGCTGGCTTCAGAGGCCACACCGCGCGCGTCGGCCTCGGCTTGCTGCGCGGTTGTCCTTTGGTCTTCGGCCTGGCTCAGCGCGGTTTCAGCCGCGGCCAAGGCCGACGTGGCGATCTCGGCGTCCGCGTTGGCTTGTTCCAAGGCGCGCGCACCCGTTTCGGCAGCCTCCTTGGCAGCCCCCACAGCTGCATCCGCGCGCGCCGCCTGCTCTGTTTCCCGCGCCACAAGTTTGCGGTGGTCGTGAACCAAGCGTTCCATCGCCTGATGGCGCGCGGCCAAGGCGGCGACAGCTTCGGTCACGTGGGCCATGGCGGCTTCGCGGTTTTGCAACGCATCCTTTGCCTCGGTCGCGGCCGTCTCCGCTTGCGCCAAGGCCGGTCCATGGTCCGCCTCCGCCTCTGCCAAACGTGCGGCTTCCTCCGTCAGGCTTTGCATCATGCGGTGAGCGTCGGCGCTGAGCTGGTCTTCCCGCTCGGCTTCCCGTTCAAGCTCAACAACTCTTGCCTGCAACCGGTCGTGGTCGTCCTGGGCTCGTTGGATGCGCGTGGCAAGCGTGTCTTTTTCAACCATGGCACGTTGGAGCACGGCAGAGGCGATGGCATCCTCTTCTCGCAAGTTCGGCAAGACCGTCTCGGCCTCGTCCCGCGATTTGGTCGCCGCGCGCGCCGCCCCCTCGGTTTGTGCAACCACCTTGGTTTTTTCAGTGAAGGTGATGCGCGCCGCGGTCAGCGCTGCATCCGCATCGCGCCACCTGCGATAGAGCAACAGACCCTCGGCCTTGCGCAGCGCTTCGCCAATTTCGCGATACCGCGCCGCCTGTTTCGATTGGCGACTGAGTGCGGAAAGCTGCGTGGCCAACTGGTCCAGCACGTCTTCCAAACGGGACAGGTTGGTCTCGGTCCCTTTGAGCTTCAGTTCAGCCTCGTGGCGGCGCTGGTAAAGACCAGATATTCCGGCGGCTTCTTCCAACACCCGACGGCGCGCTTTGGGCTTGGCGTTGATCAACTCTGAAATCTGGCCCTGGCGGACCAGAGCCGGAGAATGCGCCCCGGTGGACGCATCCGCAAACAGCATGTGCACATCCCGTGCGCGCATTTCCTTACCATTGGCCCGATAGGCGGACCCAGCATCACGTGTGATTCGACGCACGACTTCGACCAAGTCCCGGTCGTTGAGCGTTGGCGGGGCCAGCCGTTCGGAGTTATCGATATGCAGCGACACTTCGGCGAAATTTCGGGCATTACGGGTCGCGGCACCGGCAAAAATCACGTCTTCCATGCCGCCACCCCGCATGGCGGAGGGGCGTGTTTCACCCATGACCCAACGCAGCGCTTCGAGCAGATTCGACTTGCCACAGCCGTTCGGACCCACAACACCTGTGAGCCCTTCGGAGATCACCAAGTCCGTGGGATCCACGAAACTCTTGAAGCCATTCAACCGCAAACGTGTGAATTGCACTGCGTCGTCTTTCGCTTTCAGGGGCTCCATAGTGACGCATCACGCTGGGTGAGGCACCCAATCACAAATCGCACATATAGGAGCCATACAAGGCCAATCCCCAATATGTTGCTGTTTCGACTGCCGCGCGTCAAGCCCGGAAAGACGAACCTTACCCATTGATGAACGCTTGACCGATTATGAATTGTGGTTCTAAGGATCGTTACAGTTGTGTGACGGCAGCCGCGCCGTTTTGGGTACTCGGGCCGAAAAGGGGTTCATCGCATGGCATCTAAATCGGCACAGCCATCCTTGGGCCTCGTTGGTCAGGCACCGCCAGCCGGGTCACACACCACCAAACTCCGTCGTTCATCTGCGGCTTTGGATAGCCACATCTCGCTGAGCATTCGCGTGGAATCGGCGATGTCCGAAGACAGCGCGCAGTTGGTTCAGGACAGCCAATCGGCCCTGTTGGAACACCTACCAGCAAACGAGATATTCTCTCTGGAAAGCCAAGAGTTAGCAGCACCCAATGTCACCTTGTTCGTGGCCCGGTGGAACGGCAAGCCGGTGGGATGCGTGGCGCTGGTGGATGACACCAACTATGGCGAGGTGAAGCGGCTCTACGTCCACAAAGACATGCGCGGGCGAGGGATTGCTGCCGAGTTGATGGTGGCCTTGGAAAACTACTGCCGCGACATTGGCCTGCTGTCGGTCAGGCTGGAAACGAGCCCAGCACTGGCGGAGGCCGTGGCGCTCTACCGGGCCATGGGCTACCGCACCTGCGGACGGTTTGGTGACTATCCCGAGGTGGATAGCAGCCTGTTCATGGAACGCTCATTGGGCAGTTTGTGCTGAAGCATCCGCGGTTTCTTCGGCAGGTGGACATTCCAGCGCCGCTTTGGCGAAACTAAAATCGCCCACAAGCGTGCCGGGTCGCACAGAACATCCCGAAACCTCTTCGATCGCCTGTTGCGCGCGCCCCAGCATGATCAATTTACCGGCGGGCATTTGCATGTTGGTCCGCGTGGCCTCTGCCCTGTCCGCGGTGTACCGCACCGAATACTTGCTGCCATCCACGTCAGCGCGGCCCACTTCCCCGCCGTACATGCCCATTGAATTGTAAGCGCAGCCGCCAAGGCCAATCACCAAGATCAAAGCACCCAGATGGTGGTATCTGGCGACATCGAATTGGCGGGCTTGGTTGGCAAACATGGCATTCTCCCAGAACTGCAATGCCTAACTTTGCGCTCATCATGGTTAATCAAACCTTTCGGCATCCACCAAGGGAAGCCTTTGGGAATTGCTCCACCGTGTCCATTAACGCTTCCAATCCACCGCCCACCTGCATTAGGCCGTGAAAAACGCCTCAACAGGGAAAACGTCGATGGCCAATCTTTTGACTGTGTCCGGGTCGCTGCGCGCCGGATCTGTGAATCGCAAACTTCTGGCGGAGGCTGTGCGCCTCTTTGGTCCCGCTGACGTGGTCGAAGCGGACCTTCGTTTGCCGTTGTACGACGGCGATTTGGAAGAGGCCGAAGGGATACCCGCGTCCGTGCAAACCTTGGCGGATCAGATTGCCGCTGCGGACGGGGTGATCGTGTCCACACCCGAGTACAACAAGAACATGAGCGGCGTGCTGAAGAATGCGCTCGATTGGGTGAGCCGGACCGATGGTGCGCCCTGGGCCAATAAGCCCGTGGTGATCATGTCGGCGGCAGCAGGTCGTGCCGGTGGTGAACGGGCCCAGAACTCGCTGCGCTTGGCCATGGCACCGTTCCGTCCACGCCTGATCAATGGGCCGGAACTCATGGTCGCCTCGGCGTTCAAGGAATACGACGACAGCGGTCAGCTGACCAATGAGTTGTATCTGAAAGCGCTTCAGGAAAGCATGGATCTGCTGGCCGCGGAAATCGCGCGGGGGTAGCCCCCTAGAGGTTGGCGTTCACGTGGAAGTCGGGCGGGATGCAATCTCGCCCCTCCAAAATCAAATCGGCCATGACGTGGGCGATCTTCGGCGCCATCCCAAAACCGATCTTGAAGCCGCCATTGGCAATGAACGTATCGCCGCGATTGGGATGCGGCCCTAATATCGGCGCACGGGTTTTGGCACGGGGGCGGACCCCGGCCCACCGGTCGATCACTGGGGCATTGGCAAGAACCGGACAGAGACTGCGCGCTTGGGCGATCAAGTCTTCGCATTGGTCATCGGTCGCACTTGGATCGTCAAACTCGCGTTCGGACGTGGACCCAACTGCCACCGTTCCATCAAAATGCGGCACGATGTGGAGAGTTTCGGCAAAAAGCTGAGGAAGGTCCCGCGCATCAGCTTGGAACAGCGCCGACTGGCCTTTGACGCCGTTGCCGACCTTACGGCCAAACTCATGGGACAGCGCCTCCAACCCTTGCCAGCCTGTGGCCAGGACGGTGATGCCAAACTCTTCTCCTTCCAACAGGATCTCGCCTCCCTGAGCTTCGACTGCCTTGGCCAGGGCGGCACAGGCGGCGCGGGGATGCAGGCGCGCAGTGAGCGTGTCATGGATCAGATACCCGGTGGGCGACGCCGGCGCCCAGCCCGAGAAATCAGACACCGGCACAACCGACCAGTTTGCTAGGCCTTGCCATAGCTCCACCGCGCCGGATGCCCGATTTTGGGCCAATTCCAACGCAGGCTCATCCGCGATGGGCTGTAACCGACCGGTTCGGGCATAGCCTGGGTCCCGTCCAGAAAGCTCCTCCACCTCAGCCCAAAAGCTCGCAGCCATGGTCAGGCTTTCGAACTGAAACGCTTTCTTTGGGTTCCAATTCTCGGGCACATGGGGGGCCAGCGCGCCGACCAAACCGCCGCTGGACCCGGCCCCGACCCCACCGGGATCAATCACTAGGACCTTCGCGCCACGCGCGGCGCAGACATGGGCTATGCTGAGGCCAAAGATGCCAGCCCCACGGACGGTGATGTCGATCCTTGCCATGGTGCACCTCCCCTGCCACTGCTGCGCGGGGCGACAGATAAGGCAGAGCAGCATGGGCGACCAGCGGTCTGGGACAGCAAAGATCACATGGTCGAACGGGCAGGTGCCAGTGTCGGACCAATTCGATGACCCGTACTATTCACTGGAAAACGGCCTGGCGGAAAGCGAGCACGTGTTTCTGGCGGGCAATGGACTGCCAGACCGACTGCGCCCAGGGTTCAACGTGGCAGAGCTTGGCTTTGGCACAGGGCTGAATTTGCTGGCGTTTTGCAGGTTGGTCGCGGGCATGGCGATGCCGCTGCGGTTCACCACCTTTGAGGCATTTCCGATGGCGCCCGACGACATGGCACGGGCATTGGAGGCGTTTCCAGAAGTTCAGGCGCTGGCTGAACCCATGTTGGATGCGCGCCGGTCGGGACTGGACCGTTGGACCATGGGCGACGTCGAGGTCCAATTGATCGAAGGGGACGCTAGGGAAACCCTGCACGCTTGGAACGGTCGCGCGGATGCGTGGTTCCTGGATGGCTTTTCACCGGCCAAAAACCCAGAACTATGGGGCGAAGCTTTGCTCGCCCAAGTGGGCGCGCACACCGCCCCCGGCGGCACCTGCGCCACCTACACGGCGGCGGGTTTTGTGCGTCGCGAGTTGGAAGACGCTGGTTTCGAGGTTTCGCGCCAACCGGGCTTCGGTCGCAAGCGGCACATGACCGTTGGGCGGCTCGATTGAGCGGTCTGGACACGCGCAAGGGCATCGGATTGATGGTGGCCGCGACCTTGGTGTTTTCCATCCAAGACGCCCTGTCCCGCGTCCTGGTGGCGGACCATTCTGTCTGGATGATCGTGATGATCCGCTATTGGGTGTTTGCCGCTGCAATCCTGCTGATCATTTCGCAAATGCCCGGCGGCGTGCGGGCCCATGTGCGCACCGAACAGCCTCTGCTCCAGGCGCTGCGCGGTCTCGTGTTGGCGCTGGAAATCTGCGTCGCCGTGATCTGTTTCGATCTGGTGGGGCTGGTGGCCTACCATGCGATTTTTGTGTCAGCGCCTTTGATGGTGGCGGCCTTGTCTGGGCCGGTGCTGGGGGAACACGTGGGCTGGCGGCGGTGGAGCGCCATCGGGATCGGCGCGGTTGGCGTGCTGATCGTGCTGCAACCCGGCGGTGGTCTGTTTCAAACCGCCGCTCTGCTGCCACTATTATCTGCGATCCTCTTCGCGCTCTACGGCCTGATGACCCGCTACGCTGCACGCCAGGACAGCGCC
This sequence comes from Pseudomonadota bacterium, assembly GCA_039178645.1. GTDB lineage: Bacteria > Pseudomonadota > Alphaproteobacteria > Rhodobacterales > Rhodobacteraceae > Mangrovicoccus. The sequence goes on from JBCDFD010000004.1 coordinate 19,199, forward strand.
ATGACCAGTTTTGTCTGGACGGGACTTGCGGGCGCTATGGGCATGACTTGCGTGGGCGTTTGGTTCTGGGCCCCCATGGACCTGGCCAGTTGGGGATGGATGATGGCGCTGAGCGGGTCGGCTCTGCTTGGCCACTGGCTTTACATCCGCGCCTACGCTGCGGCGGAGGCGTCCGCGATCCAGCCCTTCGCCTATTTCCACTTTCTGTTCGCGTCGGTCCTGGGCGTGGCGATTTTTGGGGACGGGCTGGACCCGGCCCTGATCCTGGGGGCAGCGGTGATCATCGCAGCGGGTCTGTTTGCCTGGTGGCGGGAACGGGCGGTTCACCTTGGGTAAGCATCACGGAACATCACCGCGCGCTGAGTAAGTCGGTGAGCCCCAATGGCGCGCTCTGGCCGGTTAGGCGGGCACGGTAGGGCGCAAGGCTCTCAGTCACCCGCATCACGTAATTTCGAGTCTCGCGAAACGGAATATGTTCGATCCAGTCCACCGGATCCACGGCACTGGACCGAGGATCACCGTAGCGATCAATCCAAGCGCGCGGACGGCCTGGCCCAGCGTTGTACCCCGCGGCCACAAGCACATCGGAGCCGCCAAATTCACCGCGTAACCGTTGCAGATAGGCCGTGCCCAAACGCGCATTGTAGCCCGGATCAGACGTGAGACGCGCCCGGCTGTAGCTTTCGCCGATCACCGGCGACATGAGTTGAGCGGTGCCGGGCATGAGTTGCATCAGCCCGCGCGCGCCCGCGCCGGAAACCACCACCGGGTTGAACTCGCTTTCCCGTCTCGCAATGGCCAGTGCCAGCTCAGGCGACACATTGGGCGTGGCGCGGGTGCTGATAGGATAAAGCGGGAAGTACGCCTTGTGCAGAGTCATCCCCATCGACGCCGCGCGCTTCGCAATGGTCAGGCGAATGTAGGGTTGCTCCAACACTTCCAGCCGCGCCGCCATGGACCCGATTTGGTCGCGGCTGAGACTTTCGGCCAGATGGGCGAAAAACCGAGCGGATTGCGCCAGATCACCGGCGGCATGGAGCGAAACACCGGCCTTGTAGACGCTGGACTGCCGGAACCGGGCGTTTGCGCCGCTGGGAAACTGCTCTGAGCCAGTGAGCAGAGGATCGGGGGCAATACCTGCTCGTTCCGCCGCCAGTTGGCCGTAGAAACTGGTTTGATACTGCGCGCCGCGGGCATAGGCGGCCCGAGCCTCATTGCGCTGGCCCATGGCCTCGTGCGCGCGGCCTTCCCAATATCCGGCCCGGCCCAGGGATATGGGCGAGGCCACCGCGCTGCGGAACCGTTTGAAATGATCGAGCGCCGCGCCAGGGCGGTTCAAGAACCGCAGCGCGATGTAGCCCGACAGCCATTCCAAATCCGCAAAGGCACTGCCTTCGGTCAATTGGTGGGACGAGGCCAGCAAATAGGCGGTGCGGTGTTCGCGGTCGCGCATTAACTGGCGGGCCAGACGGCGGCGGCGGTCGGCCCAGACATCCGGTCGGCCCAGGCTCCCTCGGCTGGCGGACTGGGATTGCATCAATTCAGCCGCAGAAAGGTAGCGATCGCGCCGCATCCTCCAAGCCATGCGTTCAAACGCCAGCCCAGGATCGTTGCGCAGCGAGGCGGGCACAGCAGAGATCAGCCCATCAACACCATCGCGATCCCGGCGCAGACCTTCGCGCGCGGCGGCCAGTGCGCGCCAATCGGACCCCACCAAGCTGGTCATACGCGCCACGCCGCCCCAATCGCCATTCCACAAGCGGTCGTCCATCCGGGCGGTATGGTGCGGTGCCAGCAAATCGGCGAACCGGCCGATGTAGAGCGCCTGTTCCTCGGACGAGAAAGCCATGGTGCGCCAGGCGTTGACTAAGGTTTCGCCCGCGTCGCGGTTTTGCCCATTGGACGCTTGGGCGATGGCATACCAATAGGCGCCATTAGGCGTCTGTGGCGGTTGTTCGCGAAAGTACTCCAAAACCTGGTTGCGCGGGGTACGGGCGTCCAACGTGGCTTCACCTCTGCGCTGGAGAAGCGGCAGGCCCGGCCAGTCGGAATTGGCGCGCAAAAACGCCCGGTAGTCTTCGAAGCTCGCGCGACCTTGGCGGTCCCGCAAGCGTTGCCATTGGATGATCGTCGGTGCGGTCCCGCCCTGCTGCGCGGCCAGTCGCGCGGCCTCGGCCCATTGATCCCGCGCCGCGGCCCGCAGCGCTTGGTCCAGCGAAGCCAATGCGGGCCCCGCTCCTAAGCCAACCACCAAGGAAAATATCGTCAGAAAACGCACCATGCTCGCACCGATCTTTGTCAGTCTGTATCGGAGATACTTAAGCCTGGGACCAAGTCCAGACTTGAAGTTCAATCCTCACGGGACGGTGCGAACGACAAGGGCAGATTTGAGTATTTGGGGAACAATGAAGTCACGGAAATGGTGTCCCATTGGGCAGGGGATTGTTCCCGGCCCAGGCCGGGGGTAAAGCGCGCGTGTTAGCTAAACCACAGCAAAGGAGCGCACGATGATCAAAGGGTCCCTACCTGCCCTGGTGACGCCGTTCAATGACGGCCAGCTGGATATCGCCACGCTCAAATCGCTGGTGGAATGGCAGATCGAAAGCGGCAGCCACGGGTTGGTGCCCGTGGGCACAACCGGTGAGAGCCCGACGCTGAGCCACGCAGAACACCACCAGGTGGTCGAAGAGGTCGTGAAAGCCGCCGATGGCCGTGTGCCCGTGATCGCAGGCGCCGGGTCCAACAACACGTTGGAAGCCATCGACCTGATCAAGCATGCCGAAGGGGTCGGCGCGTCGGCGGCACTGATCGTAACGCCCTATTACAACAAGCCCACGCAGGCGGGGATGGTGGCGCATTTCACCGCGCTGCATGACGCCTGCACGCTGCCCATCATCATCTACAACATTCCCGGACGGTCCGTGGTGGACATGACGCCAGCGACCATGGCCGAGCTGGCGGCTCTGCCTCGGATCATCGGGGTTAAGGACGCCACAGGTGATCTGGCGCGCGTGAGCCAACAGCGCGCGGCCTGCGGCCCAGAGTTTGTGCAACTGTCCGGCGAAGACGCCACCGCGCTTGGGTTCAACGCCCATGGCGGGGTCGGCTGTATCTCTGTCACAGCGAACGTAGCCCCGGCGGCCTGTGCGCAGTTCCAAGAGGCGACGCTCGATGGCAATTATGGGGCTGCTCTGGCAATCCAAGACAAGCTGATGCCACTGCATGAGGCGATTTTCCTGGAGCCGGGTCTGGCGGGTGCGAAGTACGCGCTGAGCCGTTTGGGCAAGTGTTCCGACGAGGTCCGTCTGCCTCTGGTGCCGCTGACCGACCCCACCAAACGGGCCATCGATGCGGCCATGGAGCATGCGGGGCTGCTATGAGCTTGAAATCGCTCCGGCCCGGCGAAGTTCTGCTCCCGTTTGATCCGGGAGCGGATACCACGGTGTGCTTGGCCTTCATCGGGACCATTCGGTCCCCTTGGTCGCCCGAAGACTGCCCCAAGAACATCAGCCGTGCGCGGGAAACCGGGCAAGGCGCGCGGATCGAGTTGAAAAAGGCCTATGCCGCTGGACTGGATGGTTTGGACGTGGGCGACGCGGTGATCGCGGTCTATTGGATGGACCAAGCGCGGCGTGACTTGATCGTGCAATCGCCCGGCCACACCGACGGGCCGCGCGGGACCTTTGCTCTGCGGTCGCCAAACCGGCCCAACAGTTTGGCCATGTCCACGGTTGTGATCACAGGACTCGACAAGGAAAATGGCGTGATCGAGATCGACGCCATCGACACCTATGACCGCACGCCGCTCATTGACCTGAAGCCCTGGCTACCCAGCGTGGATGTGCCGCCGAACGTTGATTGACCGAGCGTAGGCCTGTCAGGCTCCCAACGCGGCCCAGGTCTTTGCCCCGACGATCCCATCCGCTTCTAGCTTCTTGGCCCGTTGGAATGTGATCACCGCCAACTCGGTCGCACCGCCGAAGTCTGAGTCCACGGTCAGCCGACTGCCGTTTTTGTTCAGTAGCTGCTGCAACTCGATCACCGCGGACCCAAAGGACCCACGGCGCAGCACCGGTTTGTCGCTGTTTTGGCGCGCGGCCACCAAAACGCCGCCACGTTTGGCCAGGGCAGTCTTGGCGCGGCGGTAATACTTGATCCGATCATCCAACCCATTGGTGCCGCCATTGACGGCTCGCGTCACAGCGACCAGATCATCCGCATCGCTGAGCTTGTTGATATTGCGCGATTTCCAGTATTCACAGGCGATGCGGAGCGACAAGAGCGGCGCCCCGGCGCGCCTTGGTTCGTCCTCAAGAGGCACACCCAAAAGATCCCCGAATTTGCGATAGTTGAACCGGCCTGTAAGTTGGATCAAACCGCGGCCCTTGTAGCGTTTGCCGTCACCTCGTTGAGTGTTGCCGAGGTCCTCGCGTCCCTCATAGGCCGCGCCGGATGCGAATTCCTCGGTGGTGCGGAACCCTGCGCATTCGTGGGTCACTTGCCCCATGAAATGGGCGATCCGAACGGCGTTGGAGATGTCATAGTCTTTGAGGACGCCCTCGAATTCGCCAGAGATTGCGCCCACGATCTCCCGTTGCCGTTCGGCCAACTTGCCCGAAAACGTTGGAGCCACTTCCAGAATGAAGTCACCGTCCACAGGTATCATTGTCAGCCCTCCCAAGCTTTTGAGTAGAGCTTAGCGGGGCGACGGTAGGTTTGAAAAGTCACCTCTGCGGTGGGAAAACGACCATTGACGGAAGGCGTCTTTCCAGTTTCGTTAATGAATTTGGACGGCGTTTAAGTTTACCCGCCGATCACCTGTCCACCACCAGACGACGGCCCACCTGTTGCCGTTCGAAATCAGCCTTGGCTGCCGCCACCATGCGCCGCGCCCGGAGGCGAATGCGTTTCCGGCGAATCTCATCCGCTTCGGAGGCCACCAGGGAAAAGTCCTCTGACGAGGATCGAATCTCATGGAAAAACCGCATGCTGGACGGGAATTCCACGCCCTTCACACGGTTGCGCGGATCATGGAGCACTTGCACCATGGCAAACTTAGACCGGCTTTTGGCTTCAAGCATTTTCGCGGTGACTTTGCCCTGTCCCAAGATCAGGACACCAAATTCGACACTTAGGTCAATGGCTTCGTCCAGGATATGCTGTGGCCATAGCCGCAGGGGCGGCAATTCACGCCCAGTGACTTGATAATACATGGCAGGGTCCATCTTTGGTCTCAGATGGCGGGGGCTTATCAAGACAGCGATGACCATCGGGTATCCGCCAGGGTTTAACCAAGCCCAAAATGGTACGAATTTGAGCGGATCGAGGGCACAGATACAATGCAGACCCTTCCATGTGCAGGCTGCGCCACTTATGTGCAGCGCCCATGGCCAAGCAGAAATCAGACCCCAACTACAAAGTCATCGCCGAAAATCGGCGGGCACGGTACGATTATGCCATCGACGATGATGTCGAATGCGGGATCGTGCTCATGGGGTCCGAGGTGAAATCCCTGCGGTCTGGTCAATCCAACATCGCCGACAGCTATGCGTCCGTGGAGGATGGCGAGCTTTGGCTGATCAACAGTTACATTGCACCTTATTTGCAAGCCAAACAGTTCGGGCACGAAGAGCGTCGCAAACGCAAGCTTCTGGTGTCGCGTCGAGAATTGGCAAAGATGTGGCAAGGCACGTCACGCGAAGGCATGACGCTGGTCCCGCTCGTGATGTATTTCAACCACCGCGGGTTGGTGAAACTCAAACTCGCCTTGGCCAAGGGCAAAAAGACCCAAGACAAGCGCGCCACCGAAGCGAAACGCGACTGGCAGCGCCAGAAAGCCCGGCTTTTGCGCCATGGGGAGTGATCTGGATCAACGCTGCATCGCGGCAGATGTGAGCACTTGTCTGCTCTGGGGGCACGATATACCCCTTGGCCAATCGCAGAGGGAACAGAACGACCATGGCTGACAGTGACCCGAAAACCTTGGTAACCACCCAGTGGCTTGAGGATCACCTGCGCGACCCAGATCTGCGTATCTTGGATGCCTCCTGGTATATGCCGGATGCGGGCCGTGACGCGAAAGCAGAGTATGACGCGGGCCATATCCCTGGGGCGCGTTTCTTTGATATCACCGACATCAGCGACAACCGCTCTGAATTGCCTCACATGGCGCCGCCGGTGGAAAAATTCATGTCCCGCCTGCGTAAGATGGGTGTGGGCGATGGGCATCAGGTGGTAATCTATGACGGGTCGGGCTTGTTTTCAGCGGCTCGTGTTTGGTGGCTATTCCGCTTGATGGGCAAAATCGAAGTGGCCGTTCTCGACGGTGGTTTTCCAAAGTGGAAAGCCGAAGGTCGGGCCACCGAAGACTTGCCCCCAATCATCCGCGACCGCCACATGACGGTGCATCGGCAGGCCCATTTGGTGCGCGACGTGACCCAAGTGGCCGCCGCCAGCAAACTGGGTGACCATGAGATCATCGACGCTCGCTCACCGGCGCGGTTCCGCGGCGACAGCCCAGAGCCACGCGAGGGCCTGCGCGCCGGGCACATACCCAATTCCAAAAACGTCCACTATGCCACACTGCTGAACGACGACGGCACCATGAAGCCGGTCGCGGAGATCCAAGAGGTCTTCGAAGCGGCTGGCGTCGACCTAGACAAACCCGCCATCACCAGCTGTGGGTCGGGTGTGACCGCCGCCATTCTGAGCCTTGCGCTGGAGCGACTGGGTAAGAAGGACCATGCGCTCTACGATGGGTCCTGGGCGGAATGGGGCATCTACGATGGGCTCAGCGTTGCAAACGGCTGACCCGCGCAGATCGTCGAAAAACCCATAAAAACTTGACCCAAAGGCCGGGTACAATCCTGGCCCTAAGCTGTCCTTTGGCCATGGCCCATTAACCCTGGCACCGCAGACTCCCGCTCAATTGTTGAGGCGCGAGCTTGATACTCCGCTGTGAGTTAGGACCGGATGATGGGGCATTTGTTTGATCGCGTGCCGTGGCATGCCAGCGACCCGGTGGTTCGCCTGCGCGATCAAGTGCGCCGTGATGACCGTGACGACCGCCTTGATCTCAGCCACGAACGTTACCTTGATGAAACGGGGGCCAATATCAGCTCTCCGGCGCTCCGCGATGCGGTGCGGTTGTTGTGGAGCAGGCAAACCAATCTGACCGATCAGGAGGCCCACGCCGATACCTTGACCAAAGCGCTGTTCAATACGGCGACGTCGGACTTGGACCGGTTAGGGGCCCTGCCCGCCCCAAGTCACGCCGCGGCAGTGCGCATGGTGTTGGAACTTTTGGTGGTGCAACACCCAGAAACCACGATCTGGGCGCCAGATCGCACCGACACACCGCACCTAAGGTTGGCACGGTCGCTGGGCCTGAACGTCCGCCCGTACCGTGCCATTGAAGCACAGACCGGCAGAGTTGCTTTGCACCTGATGCTCGCAGATTTGGACAGCGCCGCGCCGGGCGACGTTGTGCTGCTGCATGCGCCGGTTTTGGAGCCCACCGGGCTTATCCTGAAACCCGAGGCTTGGCAGGCTTTGGCTGGTCTGTGTTTGGACCGCGGTGCGGTGCCTTGGGTAATGGCAACCCAATTGGGCCTTTGCCAAGGTTTCGACAAAGACCGTGTTGGCCTGCAGGCCATCCGACACATGATGCCAGAGGCCATTTGGACCGTCGATTGGGCGCAAACCCTTGGCATGGCGCACGAGAGCCTCGGGTACGTCGCCGTACAGACACGCAAAGAAAAGACCGCCAGGCAGGTGCAGGAGCTTTTGAAAGCCCGCGCGCACAGGACGTTTGGGACCAGAGGCCTGCACAGCGCGGCTCTCGCTGCTGCCCACCTCAATGACAGTGACTGCTTGGCCGATTGGGTGATTGACCGACGCAAGCGCCGGCAACTGTTGGATCAAAAGCGCAAGCTCCTGGCCACGGCGCTGGCACAGGTCTATCCGGCATGGGTGGCACCATCATTGAAGTTCGGCAAAGGTCTGTTCGCCCAATTGCCCCTGGACGAAAGCGAAGCAGAGCGTTTGCGCAAGGTGCATGGGGTTCACCTTGGCAGTCATGGCCGGTTGAACCTGACCGCTTTGAGCGACAGCGAGATCGCACGGTTTGTGGAGGCCCTGCGGGCAATCAAAGCGGGAGAGGACCTGCCCACACCGGTGGACGAATTCGCCCATACTGCGGCGGATGAAGATTGGTCGGAGGAAATTATCCTCAAGTTTCCCCGCGCAGCGGCTCAAGATCTACTGCCGCGTCTAGACGAGACAGCGGCCCAGCAAGCATTGACAAACGCGCAAACCCCAAGTGACGGTGAAAGCTGGTCTGAGGACACAGACGCAGAGACGGCGTAAAGCGTCCGACGGGTCAGTTGCCAAAGACCCGGCCAAAAAGCCCGCGGATGGTGCTCTCGATCCTTTGGTCCAAGTTCGGAGTGCCCTGCGGTTGACTCTGCACGCCCACAACCCTTGGGGCGGCGGGTGCCGGTATGATCATTGGAAGAGGCTTTGGTGGCAGTTCCGCATGGATACGCGCCATGGTTTCGCGCCATATCTCTGCGGGAAGCCCACCGCCGGTGACACCTGTCAGAGGCGTGTTGTCATCATACCCCATCCAGACCCCGGCCACGTAATGGCCGGTGAACCCAACGAACCAAGCATCGCGCGCGGCCTGGGTGGTGCCGGTTTTGCCCGCCGCGGGATGGCCGTCCAGTTTGGCCCGCCCCCCGGTGCCCGCCTCAACCACCTGGTGCATCATGTACACCAACTCCTGGGCCGCCGCGGTGGAGATCACGCGTTCTTCGTAGTCGGCTGGTTTATGCTGGAGCAGAGGCTCACCCTCTCGGCCTATGCGCAGCTCTTGCAAGCCATAGGGACGTACGGCTGAGCCGCCGTTGAGGATCCCGGCGTAGGCCCCGGTCAGTTCCAGCAAGCTCGCCTCAGACACCCCAAGCGCCAAGGCTGGCACGTCGTGCATGGAACTGTCGATGCCAAACTCGGTGGCCACATGCATGACCGCATCCCGTCCCACATCTTCGGACACGCGCACCGCGGGGATGTTCAGACTGTCTTGCAGCGCTTCGGTCATGGTCACTGGACCGCGATACTCACGGGAGTAATTCTGCGGCGACCAAGCCCCTGAGCCCGGAATATTCAACGTCAGCGGCGAATCGTCGACCAAGTCGTTGGCCCCGCGCCCAAGCTCCAACGCGGTGGCATACACAAACGGCTTAAACGCCGACCCGGTTTGCCGTTTCGCCTGGACAGCACGGTTAAAGCCACCCGGCACATCGGATTGACGCCCGCCAACCATGGCCTTTACCGCACCGTTACGTTCCATCACCACAATGGCGGCTTCGGCCTTCGACCCCGGTCGCACCTTTGTTTCAAAGATAAACGCCAAAGCCTCTTCGGCGGCGCGCTGCATACCGGTGTCCAGGGTTGTGCGCAGGACCACGTCATCTGTTGTCCCTGCCCCCCAAAAGTCAGGCACCTCATCCCGCATCACCCAATCGGCGAAGTAGCCTCCGGTCACGGACGCCGCCGCTGGGCTCAATGACGCCGGATTGGCTCGCGCCGCGGTCACTTCGTCAGCGGTGAGATATCCCTGGCGTTCCATCAAGCCCAAAACCACGCTGGCCCGTTCACGGCTGCGTTCCAAGTTTGCTGTGGGTGCAAAGCGGCTGGGCGCGGTCAACAGACCTGCAAGCATGGCGGCTTCTTGCTGCGTGACCTGCCGTGCGGATTTACCAAAGTACCGCTGCGCCGCGGCCTCGAAGCCTCGGGCCCCGGCTCCGAGATAGGCGCGGTTCATGTAAATCGTGAGAATCTCATCCTTGGTATAGCGGGCCTCCATCGCCAAGGCGTAGAGCGCCTCATGGGCCTTGCGGCGCAAGGATGTCTCGCGACAGTCGGCTTCGTATTCGGCTTCGGTTTGCCCGCTGGATAGGTCAAATGGTTTGCCAACACAAAGCAACTTGGCGGTTTGTTGCGTCAGCGTCGATCCACCATGCCCTTGCAAGGCACCGCGCCCTTCGCTGAGGTTAATCCGTATCGCCCCAATCACACCGATGGGATCAATCCCCGGATGGAAATGGAAACGGCGGTCCTCGGTGGCAATAATGGCGTTGCGCAGATATGGCGAAACACTGCCGCTGGAAACCACGTCATACTGGTCCCCGCGCCAAGCGAAAACATCGCCGCTATGGTCCATGAGCGTCACAGACCCGCGTGCACGGCCGTCAAGCAAATCCTCGCTAGGGGGCAAACTTGCGTAGATTATTGCCACCGCAACGGCCAGTAAGAGGCCCGCCACCGCCCCAACACGCCAAGCCACAGCCCAAAGCAAACGGAACGCCCAGCGAAATGGCGCTGTCAGCCAGCCCAAAACGGTGGCACCAATCGGCTTGCGTGCCGATTTCGCCCGAGACCGTTTCGCCGCGGGGGCGCGCGAAGAACGGCGAGACGGTGCCTTCACCGCCTTCGATTTGGACTTGGCTTTGCCCATGGATGCCTCTGCCGTGTTTTTCTTATGCCCCAGATTTTAACGTCTATGACCGGAAATTTGTAGAGGGGCTCCGACGGCAAGGTTGTTTTCAAACTGCCTAAATTTCCGCCCAATCTCTAGAATCGTGCAAAAAATGTGCAATTCACATCCCTGTTGCTCGCTAAAGTGTTAACTGCCCGCTTGTGATCAGCGGCCCATCCGCGACAAACGCGACCATCAGTCTTCCGGGCCGGTGGGCTCGTCAGTGGAAGGGGACCAACGTGAAACTGATCATTGCAGCAATCAAGCCGTTCAAACTGGAGGAGGTCCGCGAAGCGCTCACCTCCATCGGAGTGCGCGGCATGATGGTGACGGAAATAAAGGGTTTTGGATCGCAGTCCGGCCACACGGAAATCTACCGTGGCGCTGAATACGCTGTGAATTTCGTACCCAAGGTCAAGCTTGAGATCGTGGTGAAAGACGACATGGCAGACCAGGTGGTAAAAACCATCGAAGACACGGCGAAGACCGAAAAGATCGGCGACGGCAAAATCTTCGTCCTCGATGTGGCCCAAGCCGTGCGTGTGCGCACAGGCGAAGAAAACGACGACGCGCTGTAAGCGTAACGAGTGAAAAAAGGATAGATATCCCATGAAGCTTACCAAGATTATCACGCTTGCCGCTGTGGCTGCCGCGCTCCCTGCGCTGGCGCTCGCGCAAGATGGACCAACCGGTCCTGCGACCGACGAGGTCAAATGGATCCTGACCTCGCTGTTGTTCCTTATCGGCGGGTTCCTGGTGTTTTGGATGGCCGCTGGTTTTGCCATGCTGGAAGCTGGTCTGGTGCGGTCGAAGAACGTCACCATGCAGCTGATCAAGAACATCTCGCTCTTCTCAATCGCAGCGATCATGTACTACCTGCTGGGCTACAACCTGATGTACCCACTGGGTGATTGGGCGATTGAGTTCTACTTCTCAGGTCTGTTCGGGTCCGTTGGCGTGCTTGAGTCCGTTGGTGTCGGCTATGATGCCGTTGATGATGCCGGTTATGCCTCCACATCTTCGGATTACTTCTTCCAGTTGATGTTCTGTGCCACCACCGCATCGATCGTGTCGGGCACTTTGGCAGAGCGTATCAAACTGTGGCCATTCTTGATCTTCACTGCTGTGTTAACAGGTTTCATCTACCCGTTGACCGCGTCTTGGCAGTGGGGCGGCGGCTTCCTGTCCGAAGCGGGCTTCTCTGACTTCGCGGGTTCAACCGTTGTGCACGCCTGCGGCGGCGCCGCTGCGCTGGCCGGTGCAATCCTGTTGGGGTCGCGTATCGGCAAGTACGACAGCGCTGGCCGCGTTGTTCCAATGCCGGGTTCCAACCTGGCGCTGGCAACATTGGGCACGTTCATCCTGTGGTTGGGTTGGTTCGGCTTCAACGGTGGGTCGCAGTTGGCCATGGGCACCGTGAGCGACATCGCCGACGTGGGCCGTATTTTCGCCAACACCAACACTGCCGCTGCCGGTGGTGCCGTGGCTGCGCTGATCCTGTCGGCCGTGCTTTACAAAAAGCCTGACCTCACCATGGTTCTGAACGGCGCTCTTGCGGGCCTCGTGTCCATCACGGCTGAGCCTCTGACCCCAACCCTGGGTTCCGCAACTCTGATCGGTGCTGTGGGTGGTGTCATCGTGGTTCTGACAGTTCCAATGTTGGACAAGATGAAAATCGACGACGTTGTGGGCGCTATCCCCGTGCACTTCATCGCCGGTTTCTGGGGCACCATGGCTGTGCCGCTGACCAACGACGGTGCTGCATTCGGCACTCAGTTGCTGGGCTTTGTGTCCATCGTCGGCGCAACCTTCGTACTGAGCTTCGTGGTCTTCCTGATCCTCAAGCTGATCATGGGCATCCGCGTCAGCGAAGAGGCGGAGATCGAAGGCCTCGACATGGCGGAGCTGGGTATGGAAGCCTACCCAGACTTCACCCGCAGCTAAGACTGTATGACATTACGACATGAGGGGCCGCCCATCTGGGCGGTCCTTTTCTTTGCGGTCGTTGTGGTGGCTGAACTCACATGCGCCGAGACAAGGTGAACAACGCCAGGATGGCGCCGACAAAGGCGGTGGCCGCGCTCGCGATCAAAGCTGCTTCACCACCCCACGTTAAAATGGCCAACAGGATGGGCGTTCCGGTGAGGTTTCCCACATTGCCCATCTGCGCCATCAACCCGTAGGCCAGCGCCTGATCCTCGGTGCGGTCATTCAATTCCGGCACCGCGGCGAAGCCCCCGCCTTGCACCAACCCAAGCGCGGCGAAGAGCATCACGCTCAAGACCGCCAAGGGCAACACCGGCCAAAGCAGCAGCACACCGCAGGCCAGGGCAAAGCCTAAGATCGTCAAAGTCACCGCTGACGCGCGCCGCAGAGCCAGGGGCAGCAGCCCCATGGCCACCACAATGCTCACAAGAGGCATGGCCGTGGTCACCCAGCCCCGTTGGACCGCGGGCAAAAGCGTTGGCAAAAGCGTGAGCAAGGACACGAAACTCAGCGTGTAAAACAGCCACCCCCACGCCGGGGTCGACAGATGGGGCACACCGTAAGCTGTGATGGCGCGGCGCAAGACCGTCCGCAGGGGTGGCGGCGTGGCGATGGCAACCTCAAGATTGCGCAGAAGCACGGCCAGCAATGCGGCCAGCGCGAGCATCACCAAACCATGGGCGACAAACAGCCCCTCCAAACCCACACGCGCCACAAACCCAGGTCCAAACCAGGCCATCAAAGCGAAGGCGACCCCGAAAAACGTGCTCCACAGCGCCATGGCGGCCCCGCGATATCGGGGGGCGCTGGCTTGGACGATCAGGGTCGGGGCGGCAATGACAATCGCCAAATGCGACATGCCCTCAATGATGCGACTCAGGAGCATCCAGCCGAAACTGGGCAAGCTTGCTTGCGCGAGAGAAACGACCCCACCCAAGGCCAAACCACCCACCAAGACGCGCAGCAGACCAAACCGTCCGGCCAATCCTCCAGCCACGGCACCGGCAAGAGCCCCCACCAGGCTCACCACCGACAACAGCCAGCCGAGGCTCGGGCCATATCCGGGATAAAGGCTCTGGATGTCTGCGAACGGCACGCTGATTTTGGCGAATTGCATGGCACAGGCGAGGCCCGCGATCCAAAGCAGAAGGACGATGAAGAGCGATCGGATACCGTGGGTCATGGGCCCGAGCTATCCGCCAAAGACCCCCGGTTCCACGCATAAGTTATGCGCTGCTCACCAACCGAACCGGCGTACCATCCGCCAGATAGAGCCGTTCCCAAAGCGTATCACCCGCCGGAATGCGAATATCCGCATGGGCATCGCAGCATTTGTTGAACTTCACCGGGTCCGGGGCCAATGCATCCCACCAGCCTTGGTCTTGCAGGCCCGCCTCCGCCTCCCGGATCTCATCGGTGGCGAACTGCCAAAGCGACACGCCCACCAGGGACCTTGGCCCGATCCGCCATTCGGTCGCGCGAGGCGTGGAGTAGGCAAGGCAAACGTGGCTCACATCATCGATCAGATGCACCGATGCCCGGGACTGTTCCACCAACCGTTGCAACGCCCCGTCGTGCACACGCATCCCGCTGAGCATTTGAAAAACCCGCTGCTGCACCGCGCCGTCAGGGACAATCGCCGCGCTTTCCCAACGGGATACGGTGGTTTGCGTCACGCCAACCATCTCCGCCAGCGCAGATTGCTTCACACCCATCACCCGCCTCTGTCGTTGCAGGCGCTTTCCAAACGCGGGGAGTGTGATCTGAGCGCTCGTCATGACCCAAGGATAGGCCTGTACACCGATCTTGCGAAGCTTTTCCTTTTGGGAACCGCGCTTGATCGGGTTAAGAATGGTTAACCATGATTTGAGGGCAAAGGGATTTGGACGGCGTCGGCACCACTTGGGATGACCTGGAGCTTTTGCGCGCAGTTTTAGACTGGGCACCCTTACCCCTGGCCATCGCCCTGATCGCCATGGCCATGACTTGGCGAGCGTTTTACCTGCTCAACGACGACATCCACGCGGGCGTGGCGCTGTGGCTGAAGGAAGGTCGACCCAAGGATTGGGCGGTGAGCTTCGTCGAACTGTTCGACGCGCTTTTCGGCAAACGACACTTGAGCCTGCGCTGCTTCTCCATCTCAGCTTTGTTTTCGCTGGGAACTGTAGCGCTGTTCTGGACGCTCATGGGTGGCACCGACCTACTGGGCGACCGGGCGACCGGGACGCTCGATTTCTGGACACTGGTTACCGTGGCCATCGCTGTAAACGTCGCGGTGGACTTCGTATCGTTGTTGGAGACACGCTTTGTACTCGGCCAACTGCGCCGCGTGCCGCTGGTGTTGCATCCGGTCGTCCTGATCCTGGACGCCTTTGTCACCGGCGCGCTGATCTGGGGTGCGCTATGGGTCTGGCAGGAATACGGGTTTCACACGGGCGAGAAGGCCGTCCTGGGCGAAGTGGCCGGCGGCCTGTCGATCCTAACGGTCTTCTTCTACTCGACCTTCATCACAAGCCTCTGGACCTGGCTTTTCATCCTCGGCAGCGCCGTGTTCGGACTGGTCCGTTTGCTACGCATGGAAAAATGGGCCAGCTTGGACAAACGCCCAGGGTTCTGGACCGGGGTGTTTGTGGCCTTGGTCACAGGTCTATTCGCATGGCCGCTCACCCATGCGTTCGAGAAGGACGAGATCACAGGGATCACCAAAGCAGACGTGGGCTTCTGCCAAGTCTTCGGCGGAAAAACATGCCAGCGGATCAGCTGGCTCGCCGCTGATCCTGCCACCCAACTCGACATGCTCGTGGCTGCTTGCGCCGATGGTGTAACCGACGAATGCGACCAACGTGGTGTCGACCGCTATGAAGTCGACGCATACTATGCACACAGGCTTTGGACCGCAGCTTGCGCAGGAGGGAGAGCATCAAGCTGTACCAATCTTGGGTTTCTCTACGAGCGCGGCCTCGGCGTTGATCAGGACTATGCCCGGGCGTATGAACTCTATGAGCAAGGGTGTGATGGTGGGAATGCGATAGGCTGCACCAACCTTGGTGTTCTCTACGATGAGGGCCACGGTGTTGATCAGGACTATGCCAGCGCCCATGAGCTCTATGAGCAAGGGTGTGATGGTGGGAACGCATTAGGCTGCACCAACCTTGGGTATCTCTACAGGCGAAGCCTCGGCGTTGAAAAGGACTATGCCCGCGCCCATGAGCTCTATGAGCAAGGGTGTAATGGAGGGAATGCGTTAGGTTGCACCAACCTTGGTGTCCTTTATCGCGACGGCCTCGGCGTGGATCAGGACTATGCCCGCGCGCGTGAGCTTTATGAGCAAGGTTGTGATGCTGGGGATGCGAATGGCTGCACCAACCTTGCATATCTCTACGAGCTCGGCCTCGGTGTCGATCAGGACTATGCCCGCGCGCATCAGCTTTATGAGCAAGGGTGTGATGGTGAGGAAAGCATAGGTTGCTCTAACCTGTCCATCATGCATCGCTACGGGCATGGCACAGCAGTCAAGCTCGACGTTGCGTTAAGCTACTCAGACAGAGCATGTGGCCTTGGGCATCAGCGATCTTGTGAGCGAGCGACAGAAATACAAGCTGAAGTCGATGCTCGGTGACGAAGGAAAGCGGAGCGTTAGCTCCGCCGTTTCAGCTCTTCGGTCAGCGCGGAAATCGACCCGCCCTGCTGGTCTAGCAGCGTGGTGATCTCCGTCCGTTCAGTGGTCAGCAGGTTGATGCCTTCGATCACCACGTTGAACACTTTCGCCGATCCTGACCGGTCCGACACGTGGAATTCTACGGCGATGGGCGACTGACCCCGTAGCCTCGCGCGGGTGTCCACCACGGTTGCCCGACCCACTTCGCGGGCGCGGCGAACCTCCAGTTCACCGCCGATGAATTCGCGGAACCGCGCGCCGTACTTTTTCGACACATAAGTCTGGAACGCCGCTTGGTAGCGGTTGAAATCCCGCCCGTTCACCGACCGCGCGGCGGGCCCAAGCGACGAGCGCGCGATGATGTTCATGTCGGCATACCGTTCCAACAACCGCTCAAAATCGCGGAACATGGCCGCGTCAGCTTTGCCCGAATTGATGGTCGTCGTGATGTCATCGGCCATTCGCTGCACCAACGCCATCGCCTCGGCATCGGTCAGCGCCTGCGCCGCGCCGCCCGTCAGAACCGGCAGCGTCACCAAGCCCGCCATCACATGTCGCCGTGTCAGATTGGTCACGTCAAAAATCCTCATAGGGGTCGAAGATGTCATCCTCAGCTTCGCCCGTGCCACCGCCCGAAGGTATTCCCAATTCGAACCGTCGCGATTCCAGATAGATCACCCGTGACTGGGCGTAGCTGTCCGCCGAGTCGTAAAGGATGCCATCCACTGTGTCCTGGAACGTATAGCGGTAATCCGCATTTTCACCCAGTGTAGACCCCGGCCCCACGTAACTTTGTGGTGGGGTCAACACGTAGGACAGTGGGTTTGTGACCAAATCGACCACATCGCCCGCCAAGTCGCGCTGGTTGCTTGGCCCGAAGAAAGGCACCGCCAGATACGCGCCTTCGCCGACGCCCCAGACATGCAGAGTTTCGCCAAAGTCGGTGTCCCGTTCCTCCACCCCGAAGCTGGTGGCAGGGTCAAAGATACCCGCCACGCCCAAAGTGGCGTTGAGAAGGAAGCGGAAGGTGTTGTGCACACCGGTTTCCACGTCACCTTGCAGCAGGCTGTTCACCACCCTACGGGGCAGGTCGATGGTTTCGGACACGTTGTTGACGCCGGTGCGCACGGCAATGGGCACCACCGTGCCATATGCATTGGACACCGGGCGATAGATGCCCGTGTCCATCGACTTGTTGAAACTGTGGATTTTGCGGTTGGTGTTTTCGTAGGGATCGTTGAACTCACCCGGTCCCGCAGGCGTTCCCGTGGTGCAGGCCCCCAATGCCAGTGCCCCAAGCGGCACCAGGCAAATGGCGAAGCGCCGAAAACTGAATTTGCCCGTGCACAGACGCGACTGGACCTCAAGCAAGGGATACCTCAATACTCTCTTCGTTCTTTTCGCGACATAGTATAGGCGACGGTGGAATGCTATTGGCAGGCGCGCCTATCACGCGGATTAGTGAAGTCGCACTTGAAGACGGTTAAAATCTGGGACGTTAAACCATGGATCAGCAAAAAGCCGCAGGCGAACGAGAACTCAAAGAGGCCCGATCCGAAAGCAACGGCCTGTTTTTGTTCGTGGCGCTGTTCAGCGTCTTCGTGAACCTGTTGATGCTCACCGGCCCGATTTTCATGCTGCAGGTCTATGATCGCGTGCTCGGCAGCCGGTCAGAGGCCACATTGGTGGCGTTGGCGGCTCTGGTGGCCTTCCTGTATCTGATGATGGGTCTCCTGGACTATGTGCGCGGGCGGGTTCTGGCACGCATCGGGGCGCGGTTCCAAGCCAAGCTCGACAAGCGGGTGTTTTCCGCCGCCATCGAGGACGCGGCCACCAAGGACCGCGGCGCTGCGGCGGCGGGGGTGCGCGACCTGGAAACCGTGCAGCGGTTTTTGGCATCCCCCATCATGGGGGCACTCTTTGACTTGCCGCATGAAAATCGGGCCGGTGAGCATCAACAGGTTCACGAAGACGCTGAACAGCGCCACG
>JBCDFD010000005.1:0-33049 GCA_039178645.1 Pseudomonadota bacterium
CGGCTATGTGGCCGAGGCGACGGGCGCCAATATCTTCTTTGTTAAAGACGGCGAAGTGCACACGCCTGATCCGGACTGCTTCCTCAACGGGATCACCCGGCAAACCGTGGTGCAGATGCTCAAGGACCGCCAAGTGAAGGTCCACGAACGTCACATCATGCCAGCGGAACTGGAAGGCTTCGAACAATGTTGGCTGACGGGCACCGCTGCCGAGGTCACTCCCGTGGGCCAGATCGGCGATTACAATTTCGAGGTTGGCGCCATGACCCGCGACATCGCTGAAGGGTATGAAACCCTGGTGCGGACCTGAGTCTTGTGGTCCGGTCTCCGATGGCCGGGCCTCACTTCACCAGCTTGACCCCATAGGCGCGCTGCAACTGGAGTTGTCTTTCGCGCCAGGCCATGGCGAGGCCCGCGACGACCACAAGTGCCGAGCCGATAAGCATCTGAGTTGTGGGTATTTCGGCGAAGATCACGTAGCCGACGACCAGTGCCATGATGATCGACATGAACTCAAAACTGGCGATCACGGCAGCATCAGCATAGCGGAAGCTGGCGGTGAGCAGGATTTGAGCGACGCCGCCCACAAGTCCCATGGCGAGGAGCACGAACCACAGATCGGGCGTGGGCCAGACCCAACCGAATGGCGCGGTTAACAAAGACAAAAAGGTCGTAGTGGCGGTGAAGTAGAACACTATGGCGGCCACGTGTTCCGTCTTTGTCAGGTGTCGCACCGTGATTTGAGCCAATGCGGCGAAGATCGTGGCCACGAACACAGCCATGGCACCGATGGCTTGCCAGGCGTCACCACTGCTCCACCCTGTCAGGCGGGGTTGCATCACAATGCCAACCCCCACGAGCCCCAGCAGGATCACAGACACACGGAACACACGGATGCGTTCACCCAGGAACATGGCGGCAAACACCGTCACGAAAATCGGCGTAGCGTAGAAAATCGCGGTCACTTCGGGCAGCGGGAGCAAGCCCAGGGCCATGAACATCAGGCCCATGGCAGTGCCCCCGATGAGCCCACGCCACAGGTGGCCGAGGGGGCGGTCGGTGCGCAGGCCAACGCTCAGTTCTCCTCTCATCGCCAACCAGATCAGGATTGCGGGAAACGCAAAAAGCGACCGGAAAAAAACCGTTTGTCCCGGTGGCATCGTTTCCGCTGCGACTTTGGCGAAGGACGACATGGCGATGAACATCACCACCGAGGCGAGTTTCAGAGCTATGCCGGTGAGCGGGGACATGGAGCATCCATGCGCCTCTGCTGCGTCGGTCTCAACCGATTAAGTCAGGTGCTCCGGTAGGGCATAGCCGCGCAGAAAGGTGTCGGGGTCCATGGGTTTCTTGCCCGGACGTTGAGCAAGCGTCACTTGCACGGCCCCGTCCCCGCAGGCGATGGTGAGGCCCTCCAAGACTTGTCCGGGTGTGCCGGAACCGGGAACCACCCGGGATCGCAAAAGCTTCAGCCGATCACCGCCTGCCTCACACCACGCGCCGGGGAATGGCGACAGACCTCGAATGAGCCGGTCGACCTCTGCCGCCGTTTTGGTCCAGTCGATCCGCGCTTCGGCCTTGTCGATTTTGTAGGCATAGGTGACGCCGTCCTCTGGCTGGGGTTCGGGCACCCGGTTCTCCAACCCCTCCAAGGTTTCCACGATCAGACGCGCGCCCATGGCGGACAGGTGGTCATGCAGATCGGCAGTGGTGTCTTCTGGGCCAATGCCCAAAGCGTCCCGCAGGAACACCGGCCCTGTGTCGAGCCCGGCCTCCATCTGCATGATACACACACCGGTTTCCTGATCCCCCGCCAGGATTGCCCGGTGGATCGGCGCAGCACCCCGCCATCGGGGCAGGAGCGAGGCGTGGATATTCAGGCAGCCCAGACGCGGCGCGTCCAAAATCGGCTGCGGCAAGATCAGACCGTAGGCAACCACGACCGCCACATCCGCTTTGAGCGCGGCAAACGCCTCCTGGTCTTCGGCGGACTTGAGCTTCACCGGGTGGCGAACTGGCAACCCCAAAGCCCCTGCACGTTGGTGGACGGGCGTGGGACGGTCTTTCTTACCCCGTCCGGCGGGACGCGGCGGTTGGCAATAGACACAGGCGATTTCATGGCCCGCCGCCACTAGAGCCTCCAGTGCAGGCACCGAGAAATCCGGCGTTCCCATGAAAACCACGCGCATCGCTTGCCCCATCTTTTGTTCCGGCCCAGCCTATAGGCGCAGCGGTCGGTGGTTCCAAGCGATGCCAGTGGGTTTCTCACTGTCAGTTCCAAAACGGTCGTGCCACCTCTGCCCGTGCCTGAGCGTCTGTCAGCCCCAGGTCGGCCAGAACTTCGGGCGCGGCGTTGCTCAATTGCTGCCGGGTCCGGTGATTGCGCAACCAAAGATGAAGAACGTCAGGCCAAATGCGAGACGGCAGGTGAGGCAGGGTCAAAATGATCATGGGGATCTCCTTTCCCTTATCGGCTACCCCACCCAACAGGCTCGATGCTTCGGTGCGGACCGAAGCGTTTGGCCTTGCGCGGCCACGGTCCACGTCCGACATGTGCGCCATGGCCCAAGGACCCGATATCGCCCGCATTGCCGCTATGGTCGGCGACCCCGCCCGTTCCAACATGCTCTCAGCGCTCATGTCCGGACAGGCGCTCACCGCACGGGAACTGGCTGACGTGGCAGGTGTCACAGCGGCCACGGCGTCCGGGCACCTTACACAGTTGACCGATGCAGGCCTGCTTTGGATGCGCAAACAAGGGCGCCACCGGTACTTTGCGCTTGCGGATGCAGACGTGGCCAATGCGCTGGAAACTCTGGCGGGCCTCGCCGCCACGCGCGGACATGTGCGCAGCCAGCCTGGCCCAAACGACCAAGCGTTGCGGCACGCGCGCGTGTGCTACGACCATTTGGCGGGAACCTTGGGCGTGGCGGTGTTCGATAGTCTTGCCGATGCGGGGGCCTTGGCTGTGACGTGCGATGACATCACGCTCACGGACCTTGGGGCCAAGACCGTGGGCGATCTGGGGCTTGACCCCTCGACGCTCAAGACCCCGCGCAGACCGCTCTGCCGCGTGTGCCTGGACTGGAGTGAGCGACGATCACATCTTGCCGGTGCCCTGGGTGCCGCCTTGCTCACTCATTTTGAGGCCCAAGACTGGGTGCGCCGCCGCATAGGCAGTCGACATCTGGATGTGACCGCCAAAGGCACGCAGGGGTTCCGCAGCCATTTCGGTATCCGGTTGGATTGAACCGCCGCCTCAGGCTTTCAACTTCGCTGCCTTGCGCAGGAACATATCCCGTTTCAGTTTGCTCAGCCGGTCAAAGTACATTTTGCCCGCCAAGTGGTCGATCTGGTGTTGGACGCTGGTGGCCCAGAGGCCGACGAAATCACGGTCTTCCACCTCGCCTTTGGCATTGAGAAACCGCACCGTCACAGCGCGCGGGCGTTTGATTTTTGCCGATAAGCCAGGGAGGTTCGGACTGGCCTCGGTATACTCGCGCAACTCGATGCTGGCGTGCAGCACCGTCGGATTGGCCATCAACACCGCCTGGCCCCTGTCGTCCGACGCATCGACCACGGCCAAGCGCCACATCACCCCGATCTGACAGGCGGCAAGTCCCACACCCATGCCCGGCATGGCCTCCATCGTGTCGACCATATCGGTCCAGATCGCGTGGACCGTGTCGTCAACATGGGCCACGTCTTCGCAAGCCGTACGCAACCGCGGGTCCGGCCACGGCACAAAGGGCTGAACCGTCACGCGCCCCGCGCCCGTTCACGTTTCAGCTTCTGCATTTTGCGGGTGATCATCTGGCGTTTCAGCGGCTTGAGATAGTCGATGAAGAGTTTGCCTTCGAGATGGTCGATCTCATGCTGCACGCAGGTGGCCCAAAGCTCGTCGAACTCCTGTTCTTGCCCATTGCCGTCCCGGTCCATCCAACGGACCGTCACCATCTTGGGACGGGTCACATCGGCGTATTGGTCGGGGATCGACAGGCAGCCTTCTTCGTAGACATTGGTTTCGTCCGACGATGCGATCACTTCGGGATTGAACATCACCGTGGGCTGGGGCGGCTCGCCCTCAGCCTTCACACAATCCATCACGATCAGCCGCTTAGCCACCCCGATCTGCGGTGCGGCCAATCCGATCCCCGGCGCGTCATACATGGTGGCCAGCATGTCATCGGCCAACGCACGCAATTCATCGCTCACATCCGCTACGGCGGTGGCGACGGATTTGAGACGGGGATCAGGGTGAATAAGGATCGGTCGTATCGGCATGGGCGCAATCTAAGCGTTTTGTTGCCCGAGTGAAACGGCCAAAGCGCGGCGCGGGGCCACTTGTGTTACTTGTTTGCTTGCGCCTGTCCACCATGGGCATAGGTTGCCCCAGAGCAGAGGGAGCACGTGGCCATGGCCTTTGACTTCGACACCGCGATAGAGCGGCGGGGCACCAATTGCGTCAAGTGGGACGGGATGGAGCGGATCTACGGCGTCGATCCAGGCGATGGGTTGGCCATGTGGGTGGCCGACATGGATTTCCGCGCGCCGCCCGTGGTTCTGGATGCACTGCAAAACATGGTGGACCATGGGGTGTTCGGCTACGGCGATGGTGACGCCGAATATCGCCGCGCCATTTGCGATTGGATGCGGGACCGCCATGGGTGGGCGGATGTGGACCCACAGTCGATTTTCACTACCAACGGGCTGGTGAACGCCATTTCGCTCTGCTTGGACACCTATACGGCACCCGGCGATGGGATCGTGCTTTTCACGCCAGTCTACCATGCTTTTGCCCGCTCCATCCTGCGTGCAGGACGGAAAGTGGTGGAATGTGAGTTGGCCAATGTCGACGGTCGTTACCAATTGGACATCGACGCGTGGGACGCGCAGATGACCGGGTCCGAGACCATGGCGATCCTGTGTTCGCCCCACAACCCCGGCGGGCGGGTTTGGACCGGCGATGAATTGCGTGCCTTTGCTGATTTCGCGGCGCGCCATGGGCTGACGCTCATTTCCGACGAAATTCACCAGGACCTTGTTTATCCTGGGGCCACGCATATCCCAATGCCCGTGGCCGCACCGGAAGCGGTTGATCGCACCATCGTTCTGAACGCGCCGTCGAAAACGTTTAACATCGCTGGCGTCCATGTGGGCCAAGTGATTATTTCCGACCCTGACTTGCGCAAACCTTTTGCGAACAGGATGTCGACGCTCAGCCTGTCGGCTGGGACCGTGGGGCTGGAAATGACCCGCGCGGCCTACACGCCCGAGGGCGTGGCCTGGCTGGGTGAGTTGATTGCCTACCTCGACACCAACCGTCGCGAGTTTGACGACGGCGTCAACGCGATCCCTGGGCTGAAATCCATGGCACTGGAATCCACCTATCTGGCCTGGGTGGACTTCACCGACACCGGCATGACGCCCGACGAATTCAAAGCCCGCGTGCAAGGTGAGGCTTGCATTGCCGCCAACCATGGCGAAACCTTCGGCAAGGGCGGAGACAACTTCCTGCGGTTCAACTTGGCCACGCCCCGCGCCAATGTGGCGGCGGCAGTGGAACGGCTAAAAGGAGCCTTCGCCGACTTACAATAACGCGGACCATACCGCGACGATCATGGGGGGAAATCATCATGTTCCATGGGAGCATGGGCTTTGGCTTGGGCGAGGACATCGACGCGCTGCGCGACAGTGTGCATCGGTTTGCCCAAGACAGGATCAAGCCGCTTGCGGCGGAGTTGGACCGGGATAACGTTTTTCCGTCCCACCTTTGGACAGAAATGGGGGACCTTGGCCTGCACGGTATTACCGTGTCAGAAGATGACGGCGGGCTCGGCATGGGCTACCTCGCGCACACAGTGGCGTTGGAGGAAATCACCCGCGCCAGCGCGTCGGTGGGCCTGAGCTACGGCGCGCACACCAACCTCTGCATCAATCAGATCAACCTCAACGGCTCGGCAGAGCAGAAAGCGCAGTATCTGCCCAAGCTGCTGTCGGGCGAACACGTGGGTGCACTGGCCATGTCCGAAGCCGGGGCCGGATCCGACGTGGTGGGCATGAAGCTCAACGCCGAGAAAATGAATGGCTACTACCGGCTCAACGGCACCAAATACTGGATCACAAACGGGCCTGACGCACAGACCCTGGTGGTCTACGCCAAGACAGATCCAGCGGCGGGGCCAAAAGGCATCACCGCGTTCATCATCGAAAAGTCCATGGCGGGGTTTTCCACCTCACCGCATTTCGACAAGCTGGGGATGCGCGGCTCGAACACGGCAGAGCTGGTGTTCGACGATGTGGAAGTCCCGTTCGAAAACGTGCTTGGCGAAGAAGGCGGTGGGGTTGCCGTGCTCATGTCCGGTTTGGACTATGAACGGGTGGTGCTCTCAGGCGTGGGCACCGGCATCATGGCCGCCTGTTTGGACGAAGTCCTGCCCTACGTGTCCACCCGCGAACAGTTTGGCAAACCCATTGGATCGTTCCAACTGATGCAGGCCAAGGTGGCCGATATGTACACCGCGCTAAATTCCGCCCGCGCCTACACCTACGCTGTGGCCGCCGCCTGTGATCGAGGTGAGGTGACCCGGGCGGACGCGGCGGCCTGCGTGCTCTACGCCTCTGAGGAGGCCATGAAGCAGGCCCACCAAGCGGTTCAGGCCTTCGGCGGTGCAGGGTTCCTGTCCGACAGCACGGTCAGTCGGCTGTTCCGGGATGCAAAGCTGATGGAAATCGGCGCGGGCACGTCAGAAATCCGCCGCATGTTGATTGGGCGAGAACTGGTGAAGGGCATGGGCGCGTGAAACTGGCCAACATGGTTGTGGCTGTGGTGCTGTCCCTTGGTGCTCCGCCAGTTTGGGCACAGGGCGAGACGCCTTTTGAAGCCGACCGGTGGTTCGCCGGATGCCTTGATCTGGCCGGGCACGACTTTGGGTTCCAAACACTGACGCTCGAACGGGACTGTCTTGGGATCGCCATTTCCTATTGTGAGCTTCGGGGCTTTGAGGACGCCACACTCTTGGCGTGCTACGACGATCTGCGGGCCGTGCTTCAGACAGAAGCGGACGCATTGGCGGCAGATCTTGAGATCCCCGACGGGTTGAACCGAGTGAGCCAGATCCGGGTGGAACAACTGCTGGCGCGCAACTTGGCGGAACCGGAACGTGGCCCGTGCCAAGGCGAAGTGATCATCTGTGCTTTGGATCACCTGGAAGCCCATTACGACCGGCGGACGGAACTGGCCTTGGCCGCGCGCATCATCGGCGAAGCCCAGCCATGAGCGCCAATCGAGACGCCCATCTCGCAGCCCTGGACGAGGTCACTGCCGCCGCTGAAAAAATGCTTGCGGGTGGGGGAGACACAGCTCGGACCCGCCACCTGGACCGCGGCAAGATGCTGGCCCGCGACCGGATCAATGCCCTGATCGATCCCGGCACAGCCTTCCTAGAGGTGGGCCTTTTCGCCGGTCACAAGCTCGACCCTGCGGGTTGGCCCGCAGGGGGGATCGTGGCAGGCGTGGGTCAAGTCAAAGGCCGCCCCTGCATGATCGCCGCCAATGATGCGACGGTGAAGGGTGGCACCTACGCCCCGATCACCGTGAAAAAACACCTGCGCGCCCAAGAGATTGCAGAACAGAACCACCTGCCCTGCATCTACTTGGTGGACTCAGGTGGGGCGAACTTGCCGAACCAGGATCAGGTCTTTCCCGACCGTGACCATTTCGGGCGGATTTTCTACAACCAAGCGCGGATGTCTGCCAAAGGGATCGCACAGATCGCCGTGGTCATGGGGTCTTGCACAGCGGGCGGCGCTTACGTGCCGGCCATGGCGGACGAAACCATTATCGTGGACGGGCAAGGCACGATCTTTCTGGCGGGTCCCCCATTGGTCAAGGCTGCCACCGGCGAGGTTGTCAGCGCCGAAGACCTGGGCGGTGGCGACCTGCACACAAGACTATCGGGCGTGGCCGACCATCTGGCCCGCGATGACGCCCACGCCTTAGCTCTGGCGCGTCAAGCGGTTGCGCGTTTGGGTCCAGCGAAAGGCGCAGATGTGGCTTTCGTCGCCCCAGAACCTCCGCTGCACGATCCCGAAAGCATCTTTGACGTGGTGCCAGCCGATCTGCGCACGCCCTACGACATCAACGACCTGATCGTGCGGTTAGTGGACCACAGCCACTTTGAGCCGTTCAAACCGCGCTTTGGTGAAACGCTTGTCACGGGCTTTGCCCATATCGACGGATTCCCAGTGGGGATCTTGGCCAACAACGGAGTGCTTTATTCGGACAGTTCCCTCAAAGGCGCACACTTCGTCCAGCTTTGTGTCCAACGGCAAACGCCTCTGGTGTTTTTGCAAAACATCACCGGCTTCATGGTGGGCCGTGATCACGAGGCGGGCGGTATCGCCAAACATGGGGCCAAGCTGGTGACCGCCGTGGCTTGCGCCGAGGTTCCCAAGATCACCGTTCTGGTGGGCGGCAGTTTTGGGGCGGGCAACTATGGGATGTGTGGGCGCGCCTACGGACCTCGGTTTCTGTGGACTTGGCCCACATCGCGGATTTCGGTCATGGGCGGGGCGCAGGCGGCGGGGGTTCTGGCCACTGTGCAGCGCAGCGCCGCGGAACGGGCTGGCCGCGATTGGACCGACGCCGATGAGACCGCGGTCAAAGATCCGGTCATCGCCCAATTCGAAGAGCAGGCCCACCCGCTCTACGCCTCCGCGCGGCTTTGGGACGACGGTATCATTGACCCGCGCGACACCCGCCGCGTGCTTAGCCTATCCCTGCGCGTCGCCCTCAACGCCCCCATCGCCGACACGCGATATGGCACGTTCAGGATGTGAGGCGGGCTATGTTTGATACACTTCTGATTGCCAACCGGGGTGAGATTGCGTGCCGTGTGATCGCCACCGCCCGCGCCATGGGCGTCCGAACCGTCGCTGTGTATTCGGACGTGGACGAAGGCAGCCCCCATGTGACCATGGCGGATGTGGCCGTGAACATTGGTCCCTCACCGGCGGCAGACAGCTACCTGCGCGGCGACAAGATCATCGCTGCCGCCATGGCAACGGGCGCGGAAGCCATTCACCCCGGCTATGGGTTTCTCAGCGAAAACGCCGGTTTTGCCCGTGCGGTGGCAGATGCTGGTCTGATATTCGTCGGGCCTTCGCCAGAGGCCATCGCTGCCATGGGTCTCAAAGATGCGGCCAAGGCGACCATGCAGGCCCATGGCGTGCCGACCATTCCTGGCGGGGACGACGTCAGCGCCGTCGCACAGGTTGGCTTTCCTCTGCTCATCAAAGCCCGTGCCGGTGGCGGTGGCAAAGGGATGCGCCGGGTCGACCGGGCGGAGGAGTTTGACGAAGCTCTAGCGGCGGCACAGCGAGAAGCGGAGAAGGCCTTTGGCGACCCCGCCTGCCTGATTGAGAAACTCATTGAACACCCAAGGCATATCGAGGTGCAAATCCTCGCCGACCGACACGGCAAAACCCTGCACCTTTGGGAACGGGATTGTTCCCTGCAACGGCGCCATCAGAAGGTGATCGAAGAGGCCCCAGCCCCCGGCGTGACACCAGAGTTGCGCACGGCCATGGGTGCGGCGGCGATCAAGGCGGCTGAGGCTGTCGAATACGTCGGGGCTGGAACAGTGGAATTCATCGTGGACGCGGCCCGAGGACTCACGCCCGACAGCTTCTATTTCTTGGAAATGAACACGCGGCTGCAAGTGGAGCATCCAGTCACCGAGGCCATCACCGGGCTCGACCTGGTGGAATGGCAATTGCGCGTGGCGGCGGGTGAGGCACTGCCCTGGTCACAGTGGGACATCCAAGCAGACGGTTGGGCGGTGGAAGCGCGGCTCTATGCCGAGAACCCCAACACCGGCTTCTTGCCCGCACCTGGCGTCGTCCAAACGTTCGACACACCTCGGGCGGCCAGGACGTTTCAGCGTGCACCCCTGCGCATTGATGCTGGCGTGCGATCTGGGGACAGCGTTCCGCCGGACTATGACCCAATGATTGCCAAGATCATTGCACACGGTCCAACACGCAAAGACGCGTTCCAACGTTTGGACCGCGCACTGGCCGACACCTGCCTCGTGGCCCCGGCCTCAAACCTGAGCTTTTTGCGCAGGCTTTTGATGCACCGGGACGTTTTGGCCGGCCAAGTGGACACCAACCTCACCGAGCGTGAGTTAGAGACACTGACGGGCGACACCACTCCGCCAGAAGCCACCTGGGCATTGGCAGCGTGGGAGACCCTCGGGCTGGGTGACGACCGGGACAGCCCCGAACATGCCCGTAAGGACGGCTGGCGCCCGTGGGGAGAAGCCGTGCATCGCGTCAACCTCCAGAGCGACAAGGAGACCAGAACCGCCTCTGTGCGCTTTCCCAAGGGCGGCGCCCCACTGTTGGTGACAATTGACGACCACACAATCCACCTAAAAGCCCGACGCGACGGTCACGAGGTCCACTTTTCCTGCAATGACACAAAGGAAACAGCGAGGATCACTAGATCCGCAGAGGCCATTCATATCCACCACGGGGGAACACTCCACCGATTCACATGCCCTTCCAACAACGCTGGCGACGATCCGGCACATTCAACCGCAGGCGGTGATATTACGGCTCCAATGCCGGGATTGATCAGCGCGGTCTTCGTGAAACCGGGCGACCACGTGGCGGCCGGAGACACTCTCGCCATCCTAGAAGCCATGAAAATGGAGCATCCCATCAAAACCCCAACAAGCGGTGAGGTCTGCGAGGTTTTTGTGACGGCCGGAGAAACGTGTGCCCAAGGCAAACAGATCGTTGCCCTGGGCACAGAGGGCCATGACGGGGACCAGCCGCCCGGTCCTTGACTTGGTCAATGCGATCTCACGAGGGCAGTGCGCACACGGACCAAGCCGCTTGGAGAGGCGCTCGGGGATAAGCAGAGCAACACCAAGTTACCGGTACGTTAACGCACACTGGCGCCAGCGGATGTGATCAAAGTCACAATCATCCAAAAGCGCGCGGGTATCCGCCTAGCGGGTGCACAGCGTAAGGGTCCATGAAGGAACTCAATTCGCGCAGGCTCCGGGACGAAGCGTTGCAAACGCAAGTGTGGTACCAACCAGGTCTTACGTGGAAATCAGAAGAGCCTCGATATTCGCGCATTCCTGAAAAAAGAAGACCCCGAACAGGCAATTCATCAACCCCATCAAAGAAAAAGCCAGGCGGAAGGCCCGGCTTTCGATGCATGTAGGAGGCTGTAACAGCCCGTTTTAAGCGGCCAGAGCCTCCTGCGCCTTGCTCACGATGGCAGAAAACGCTTCGGGTTCGTTCACGGCCAAGTCAGCCAGAACCTTCCGGTCCACTTCGATGCCAGCTTTGTTCAACCCATTGATGAACCGCGAATAGGTCAGCGCTTCGTCGTGGGCACGCACGGCTGCATTGATCCGCTGGATCCACAGTGCACGGAAATTGCGCTTGCGGTTCTTCCGGTCGCGCGTGGCGTATTGGTTCGCCTTGTCGACAGCTTGAGTGGCGGTCTTGAAAGCGTTCTTGCGACGACCGTAGTAGCCTTTGGCTTGGTCGATAATCTTCTTGTGACGACGGTGGGTAACGACACCACCCTTAACGCGAGGCATGGGCTGGCTCCTTAGCGGCTATATGGCATGTATTTCTTGGCGATCCGCTCGTCGGCTGCGCACATCACTGTGGTGCCGCGTGCGTTGCGGATGAATTTCTTTGTCCGCTTGATCATGCCATGGCGTTTGCCCGCTTGGGCCACCTTGACCCGGCCCGAGGCCGTCACTTTGAAGCGCTTCTTGGCGCTCGACTTGGTCTTCATCTTCGGCATTTCTGGCTCCTGGTTTGGAGTGGATGCCCGACTCGGTATGCCATTTCACCGGCAGGGCACGTTGGAGCGCGGCGTATACTCACCTCTGGCCCCCGCCGCAAGTCCCCTAGCAAACCCGCGAAATAGCCCATCTGGCATTCATCGCTTTGTGTCACGGTGGATTATGGTTAGCATTCGAAACCACAGCGAATAACCACCACCGCTAACCCATAAGGATCACCACCATGAGTCACGTGATGGGCACCGTCATGGCCGTGCCCACGGCCCAAAAGGACGCCTATATCGCCATGTCACACAGACTCTGGCCGCTTTTTCAAGCGGCGGGTGCCGTGGACTGGCGGGAATGCTGGGGCGACATGGTGCCAGACGGCGAGCTCACCTCGTTCCCCAAAGCCGTACAAAAGGCCGAGGACGAAACCGTCGTGATGGCTTGGATCGAGTTCCGCGACAAAGCCTCCGCCGAAGCCTGCATGGAGGCCATGGACAGCGCGCCCGAATGGCAAACCGCCTTCGCCGACGGCATTCCCTTTGATGGCAAACGGATGATTTGGGGGCTTTTCGACGTTGTCGCTCGACCCTGAAGATCACCTCTCCAAGGAGGGTGCGAAGGGCTCTTCTTCAAGAAAATCCTGTACGGCCTCGTCACATATGGTGAACACACCGGCCAGGGCATAACCTACAACGAAGCAATTCACTTGCTCGTTGGTTTCCACGCTCGCAGGCGGCGACCGCGGCAAGTCCATTTGCCCGTAGGTGACACCAAGCTCATAGGCCCTGATCAAATCGGACCCGAGACACGCGCGCACCTCGGGGGGTGGTGGTTCGCAGGCAATGGCCGCCACCGGCGCAAGCAAAATCGCAAGGCAAAGCCCCCACCGCAGGGAACACAGCTCCCCCATTTCATTGTTCCGAAAATACTCTCGGGGGTTCGGGGGCAGACAGCCCCCGAGTATGCCGCCCACCCTCACCCCGGTTCGTTGGAAAAAATCAGCCGCTCTTCGCATGGGGCCACGCGCAAAATGTTGGTGGTGCCCGACTGGTTGAACGGCACTCCTGCGGTGACGATGATCTGATCCTCAGGGGCCGCCAAATCCAACTGCCGTGCCGCGCGGGCGGCGTTGACCACAGCCATTTTGAACCGGTTCACCTCGCCCGTGGTGGCGCAGGTGGTTCCCCAGTACAGGCACATGCGCCGTGCCGTGCTCTCAAAGGGTGTGAGCGCAATGATCGGCACACGGGGCCGTTCGCGGCTCACAAGGCTCGCAGTTGTTCCCGAATGGGTGAAGCAACAGATTGCTTTGACATTGGTGGTCTCAGCCAGGTTGCGTGCCGCGGCCACAATCCCATCGGCGACGGTGGATTGTTCCACTTGGCGACTGGCTTGCAGGATCCCCATGTAGTTGGCGTCCGACTCCACCGAGATCGCCACGTTGTCCATCGTGGTCACCGCTTCCACCGGATAATCGCCTGCCGCGCTTTCCGCCGACAGCATCACCGCGTCCGCACCTTCGTAGATCACCGTGGCCACATCGGACACTTCCGCCCGTGTGGGCATGGGGCTTTCGATCATCGACTCCAGCATCTGAGTGGCAACGATCACTGGTTTCGCCGCTTTCCGGCACGCCCGGATCAGGCGCTTCTGAATCGGCGGCACCGAATGCACAGGCAGTTCCACGCCCAGGTCCCCACGGGCCACCATGATCCCATCGGCCACCGCCAGGATGTCATCAAAGACATCCACCGCAGCGGGCTTTTCAATCTTGGCCACCAGTCGAGCACGCCCCTTGGCCAGGTCTCGCGCCTCGGCCAAATCCTCGGGCCGCTGCACAAAGGACAGCGCCAGCCACTCGACCCCCAAGTCACAGACAAATTCTAAATCACCACGGTCTTTTTCGGACAGAGCCGCCAGCGGCAGGATCACATCGGGGACATTCACACCCTTGCGGTTCGAGATCGTCCCGCCAATCACCACGGTGCAGTCCGCACTGTCTGGCGTGCAGGCGTCCACCTTCAGCCGGAGCTTGCCGTCATTGACCAGCAAAGTGGCCCCAGGTTCCAGCGCTGCAAAAATCTCCGGGTGGGGGAGTTGCACTCGGTTCACATCGCCCGGCGCGTCGTCCAAATCCATGCGGAACTTGGCCCCCGGCACCAACTCTTCGCTGCCATTGCCAAACACGCCCACTCGCAGCTTGGGGCCCTGCAAATCCGCCAGAATGCAAATCGGCGTGCCCACGTCTTTTTCCACCTTGCGGATGATGTCGTGGCGTTCGGCAATTTCCGCGTGGGTGCCGTGGCTCATGTTGAGACGGAACACGTCCGCACCTGCCTCGTGGAGCGCTAGGATTTCCTCAAAAGTCGATGACGACGGGCCCAGGGTGGCCACGATTTTAGTGCTGCGTTGACGTTTCATCCCCAGGGCTCCATTGGCTGTGTGAACCGGTTGTTGCGCATTTGACTGTTAGCGGCAACAGCTCAATGGAATATGACAGAAACAAACATCGACGGAGTGCCCCTGTGACACCGCCCTTTGAGATTTTCGGCGCTGATCGTCCCGGGCGATGGGTCGTTACCTGCGACCACGCCAGTAATCTGGTGCCCGAGGACGTCAATGGCGGTGACCTCGGCCTGCCCGCGTCAGACATGGCACGGCACATCGCCTACGACATCGGGGCGGAAGGCGTCGCACGGGCGCTCGGCGAGGCCTTGGACAGCCCCGTGATCGCCAGCCGGTTTTCGCGCTTGGTGATCGACCCCAACCGCGGCGAAGACGATCCCACGCTGCTTATGCGGCTTTATGATGGCTCGATCATCCCAGCCAATGCCCGCGCTTCCGCCGCGGAGAAAGAACGCCGGTTGAACGCCTACCATCGTCCATACCACCGGGCGCTCGGGGACCTCATGGCCACCCGCAACGCGCCGGTTTTGCTGTCGATCCATTCATTCACGCTACAGTTGGCGGGCCGAGGCAAACGACCTTGGCAAATGGGGATTTTGTCAGCCTACGATCGACGACTCACTGATGCTCTCATGGTGGCTTTGGGCGACCCGCCGTTCAGCACTTGGGTTGAACAGGTGAGCGGCACGGGGTTCGTCCTGGGCGACAATCAACCGTACTCAGGCCACTTGCCTGGGGATGCCGTGGATCGCCACGCGTTGCACCACGGCCATCTGAACGCGCTCATCGAAATTCGAAACGACCTCATTGAAACGCCGAGCCAACAGCGCGCTTGGGCTGGTCAATTGGCCGAGCCACTCAAGACCGCCTTGGCCACAACCTCAGAGTGAACTATGGACCTCACGCGCGGGAGCGCCCAAGTATGCCGTAGTCCCAAGCCAAAGCGGAGACACCCATGGCCGACATCGATCCTCAGACCCAACTGGAACTGGAAGCTGCCGCCTTCCGCCGCCTGCGCGACCACCTGGCTAAACGCACCGATGTTCAGAACATTGATATGATGAACCTGGCAGGCTTCTGCCGCAACTGCCTGAGCCAATGGTACCAAGAGGCCGCCAACGACCGCGGAATCGACATGGACAAACTAGAGGGCCGCGAGGCGTTCTATGGCATGCCCTATCCCGAATGGCGGGACAAATACCAAACTGAGGCAACCGCGGACCAAAAGGCAGCGTTCGAGACCGCCCACAAGGGCCACTAACCCTCAGGCGGTTTCGCTGCCGGTCCCGTCTTCGGACCCGTCGGTCTCTGGGGTCTCAGAAGCCTCGGACCGGCGTCCTTTGATGGCCTTCAACCCGGCCCAAAGTGTGATCGCCGCGGCCAAACCAATGGCTGCGCCCGCCACCCAATGGTTGTGACCCGCCGCTTCGGCGATGTGGCCAGGGTGGGCTGAGGCCACCAATGGCATCAGGGTTAACGCCGCAATACTATACAGTCGGACCATGCTGTCCCCCTACTCAGTGCTGGACCCCTTGGTAGGTGGAACCGACACGAGGGGAAAGCCCCAACTGCTCAGCGCATGGCAAAATGCTCAACTACAGCATCCACATCATCCGGTGGCGTGTCTGGGCGGACCATGGCGCAGGCGTTGCCCACATGCTGGAACAGCGACCCGTCCGAGAAGAACGTATCACGCGTGACACAAACCACACGCATGTCAGGCCGCCGGAACCCCGCATAGTCCGCCACAGCCAGCGCGCTGTCGCCGCCGTCGAGCTTCATGTCCAGTATCAGAATGGAATATGAGTGGTCGCTCAGATGCGACACTGCCTCGTCTTGGCTGGTGACGAGCGTCACGGTCTTACCGCTACGCTCCAAATGACGCTGCCATACGCCCCCCAGCGCAGCATCGCTTCCTACTATCAGTACGTGCATCTTGGCACCCCAAAGGCTCAGAGTTGGATCTGACGAGCGTTATGCTCTTGCCCCTCGCGTCAAATGTATAGCTCAACTTACTAACAAACCCTTAATCGGTACCAACCCGAGTTAAGGAATGTTTCTATAATGCGACACTTTTCGAAACACTGGTGACATTGCCGTCCAAACGCCGCAGACGGCGAGCATGGACGTGGCGATGATCCTTCTGGTGGCTTTGGTTTTGGATGCGGTGCTTGGGGAACCCGATGCCATGTGGTCCCGAGTGCGCCACCCGGCAATTGCAATGGGCAACACCATTGCTTGGTTTGATGCCCGCTGGAACCGTGGACATGCACGCCGCGGGCGGGGTGTTGCCATGGTTCTTGTGCATGTGATCGGTGCCACTGCCCTTGGTTTATTGATCCAAGCCCTACCCTTGGCACCGGTTTGGACGGGGTTGGCCGCGGCGAGCCTTCTGGCACAACGGAGCCTTTGCGATCATGTGGCCGCCGTCGGCGATGCTTTGCGGCTCAGCACAGAGGACGGTCGCATGATGGTCGCCCGCATTGTGGGCCGGGATACCGCGCACATGGACCAAAGCGCCGTGGCCCGTGCCGCTATTGAAAGCGCCGCCGAAAACCTCAGTGACGGCGTCATTGCGCCTGCATTCTGGTTTCTGTTGGCGGGCTTGCCGGGCCTCCTCGTTTACAAAGTCATTAACACCGCCGACAGCATGGTGGGTTACCGAACACTCCGGCACGCAGAATTCGGCTGGGCATCGGCCCGTTTGGATGACCTGCTAAACTTGGTTCCCGCACGGCTCACCGCCCTGACAATCGCCGCCCTCTCGGGCGGACTGAGCGCTTGGTCAGACATCCGCGCAGAAGCCCGCCGCCATCGGTCGCCCAATGCCGGTTGGCCCGAAGCCGCCGCGTCGCGCGCCTTGGGCGTAGCTCTGTCTGGACCACGACACTACAATGGGCAGCTAGAAGATTTCCCTTTCGTCAACCCGGATGGCCACCGGAACCTGGGACCGTCGGACGTGGACAATGCCGTCGCTTTGCTTTGGCGCGTCTGGTGGGTCTTACTGGCCACAACACTCTTGATTGTCCTGGCCTCCTAACGCCTCCCCCGACTTCTTTCATCCACCACGAAGTGCTAGAGCGAAGCAGTTCGAATTGGAGCCCCCCATGCGCCTTGCCCTATCCGTTGCTTTGACCCTTTCTGGCACCGCTGCCTTCGCCCAATGCGGCGGCAGCTTCTCTGGGTTTCTGAGCGGAGTGAAACAAGAGGCCGTCGCGCAAGGGTATTCCGCAAACACAGTGGACCGATTTCTCAGCGGCGCAGCGCAAGACCCGGCCGTCCTGCGCGCTGACCGGTCCCAGGGGATATTCCAGCTTCCCTTCGTGGACTTTGCGCGACGGGTGATTAGCGCCAACCGTATCCAAAACGGCCAGAAAAACGCCCAACGCTACGCGGCGGTGTTTGACCGGATCGAACGGGACTACGGCGTGTCACGCGGTGTTCTGTTGGCGTTCTGGGCGCTGGAAACCGACTACGGTGCCGTGCAAGGCAACTTCAACACCCGCAACGCGCTTCTCACCTTGGCCCACGACTGCCGACGGCCTGACCTATTCCGCCCGCAGGTTTTCGCCGCGTTGGAACTCTATTCCAAAGGTCAGTTCGATCTGAACACCACGGGCGCTTGGGCCGGTGAGATTGGCCAAGTGCAAATGCTGCCCGCTGACATCATTGAAAACGGCGTGGATGGGGATGGCGACGGACGCGTCGACCTCAAAGGCTCATCCACCGACGCGCTGATGTCCGGCGGCAAAATGCTGCGTCACCTGGGCTGGCGCGCAGGGGAACCATGGATGCAGGAAGTGACTGTGCCCGCTGACATGGACTGGAGCCTGACGGGCCTCGACACGGAACGCCCCACACGCCAATGGGCCGGCATGGGCGTAACTCCACGCGTTGGATCACTCCCCAACCTCGACGCCTCCTTAATCCTACCCCAAGGGCGCAAGGGGCCTGCTTTCCTTGTGTACCCAAACTTCCGGGTATTTTTCGAATGGAATCAGAGCTTCGTCTACGTCACCACCGCATCCTATTTCGCCACCCGCCTGGAAGGCGCACCGGTGTTCAATGCAGGGTCCCCGGAAACCGGCCTCAACGAGGAACAATTGAAGGACCTCCAACGCAAACTCGCCGCCCGCGGTCACGACGTCGGCGCCATTGACGGTATCCTAGGCGCGCGCACCCGCCGCGCGGTTCAAGCGGAACAGGCGCGATTTGGTTTGCCCGCTGACGCTTGGCCAACCCCAGCGCTCCTGCAACGACTCTGAAACCCATAAGGGATTTCATTGTTCCCAAAATACTCCGGGGGAAGTGCTCGCAGAGCACGGGGGCAGAGCCCCCAATGCCCCGTGCCGAACTTCACGGCACGTACAGGTTTATCGATTGCCTCACGCCGCCACCGCAGCCGGTTTCTTGCCCAGGATGATCATACCCAGCAGGTCATCGTCGGTGACATCGTTCACGTCCACCGTACCTACCAACTGGCCATTCTTCATCACGCTGGCCCTGTCGCACAGCTCCATCACGTCGTGGATGTCGTGCGAGATCAGGAAGATACCAATTCCCTGCTTCTTCAGCTCTTGGATCAGGTCCGACACCATTTGGGTCTCATGTGGCCCGAGCGCCGCTGTGGGCTCGTCCATGATCAAGATACGTGCGTTGAAGTACACCGCCCGCGCAATCGCCACCGACTGGCGTTGACCGCCCGACAGGGCACTCACGGGCTCGCTCAGCTTTTTGAAGTTCGGGTTGAGACGCTTCATAATCTTGGCGGTCTCCGCCTCCATCTTGGCGTCATCCACAAACCCCAGCGGGCCCACCAACTCTCGGCCCAAGAACAGATTGGCTGACGCGTTAAGATTATCCGCCAGCGCCAGAGTTTGATAGATCGTCTCGATATTCTGCGCCCGCGCATCCCTTGGGTTCGCGATCGAGACCGGTTCGCCGTTGATCAGGATCTCCCCTGAGTCGGCCTGGTACGCCCCCGAAAGGATTTTGATCAGTGTCGATTTGCCCGCGCCGTTATGGCCGAGCAGGCCGACCACTTCGCCGGGGTAAAGGTCCACACTCACGTGATCCACAGCGTGGATGCCGCCAAAGCTGATGCAGATGTCGCGCATTTCCACCAGCGGAGTTCCAGAACGATCCACGGTCATGTTTTCGCTCCCACGCGCTTACGGTAAATGATGTCGATGAGCACGGCGACCACCAGGACGATGCCGACCACGATGTTTTGAAACGGTGCGTCCACGCCCACCATGGCCATGCCCGATTGCAACGATTGCATGATAAGCGCGCCAAGGATGGCTCCGTAGATTGTCCCGATGCCACCGGACAGGGCTGTGCCCCCAATGACCGCCGCCGCGATAACGCGCAACTCATCCAATGTGCCAATGTCGTTGGAATGGTTGGCCAAGCGGGCCGATGCGACCACCGCCGAGATGGCGCAGAGCGCGCCCATGATGGCAAAGATCTTCACCGTGAGCATGCGGGTGTTAATGCCAGACAGTTCCGCCGCGTCGGGGTTGCCACCGGTGGCGAAGATATAGCGCCCGAGCCGTGTGCGCGTGGCGATCAACGTCATGGCGATGGCAATAGCGATGAGCAAGAGGACCGAGATCGGCATGCCATATCCGATGGAATAGCCTTCTGGCATGACCTCACCGCGCGCCTCAAACATGCGCTCTAAGCGGCGGGTGGGGATTTCGTAGCTGTTGAGAATGGCCACAAAGCCAAGGATTCCACCCGCGATGATCGCCGCCAGCACGCCTTCGGCCCAGAGCGGTTTCACCGCGAATCCATGGGCAGTTTTGTTCTGGCGCGCATTCCACAGCGCCCAAATGGCCGCCGCCGTGGCGATCAAGCCGACGATCCAAGACAAGGTCGGCCCAAGCGTTCCATTGATCCCGCCGAACATCACGAAGGTCGGATCAAGCGGCCCGATGGTCTGCCCATTTGTCAGGAACCATCCCGTGTTCCGCCACACCAACAGACCGCCGAGCGTGACGATGAAGGCGGGGATGGCCAGGTAGCCCACGAGATAGCCGTTGAAGGCTCCGATCAAGGCACCCACCAGAATGCCTGCGAGGATCGTGATCCATGGGATCATCGGATGACCAAGTCCGAGGCCTAACGTGTTGGGCAAAAACTCCGTCTGAGTCATGGCCATGACGGCCGAGCAGGTGGCCAGCAACGAGCCGACACTCAGATCAATGTGCCGCGTGACGATCACGAACACCATGCCTGTGGCCATGATGGCCACGCTCACGGTTTGAATTGTCAGGTTGAAGATGTTCCGCGGAGTTAGGAACCGTCCGTCGGTCAGCACGTTGAACACCAGACACACCACGATGAAGGCACCGATCATGCCCAGTAGGCGCGTGTCGATCTCCAACGATTGCAGAAGGGAACGCCTCGGACCCGCGGGCGCAGCGGTGGTATCGGCCATGGCGACCTCCAACATGTCAAGAAATGGATGGGGCCCGTGCGTCGCGTGCCCGAGGCCGTGGGGCGGGACCTATCCCGCCCTTGGCCGATTTAGCTCAGTTGCAAGGTGCCGGGCCGTTGGCCACACCTTGGCACAGCTTGTCCTGGTCGATCCAACCGGCATCCACCACCACTGTGAGATTGTCGGCAGTCACAGGAACAGGCGCCAAGAAACGTGCGGTCATTTCGGTGCCCGCAGGCGAGGTCCAAGAGATTGCGCCGTCCACATCAGACATGGAGGTGCCACTGGCCAGTGCCACTGCGATTTCGCCAGCAGAACGGCCTAGGTCGCGGGCGTCCTTCCAGACAGACACGGTCTGCGTGCCCAGGGCCACACGGTTCAGCGCAGCGTGGTCGCCGTCCTGACCAGACACCGGAATGCCTTCCATGCCCTGCGCCGTCAGCGCGGCCACAACACCGCCCGCGGTGCCATCGTTAGACGCGATCACAGCATCGACTTTGTTGTCGTTGGCGGTGAGGATCTGTTCCATATTGCGTTGCGCGTTCGCAGGCAACCAGCCATCGGTGTAGGCTTCGCCAACGATATTGATCTTGCCGGAACCAACGGCGGCGTCGATGATCTCTTGCTGGCCGCCGCGCAGGAAGTCGGCGTTTGGATCGGTGGGCGATCCTTTGATCATCACGTAATTGCCTTCGGGCATGGCGTCAAAAACCGCACGCGCCTGCATACGACCCACTTCGACGTTGTCGAAGGTGAGGTAGAATGCGCGGTTGTCTTCAATCAGGCGGTCATAGCCCACCACCGGGATGCCTTCGTCCGCCGCAGCTTGCACCGCTGGGCCAATGGCCTGGGCGTCTTGCGCCAGAATGATCAGCGCGTCGACACCCTGGGCAATCAGGCTTTCAATGTCGGACAGTTGCTTGGCCGATGACGACTGCGCATCTGCGGACACATAGGTGGCGCCCGCTGCGTCAAGCGCCGCCTTGATGGCCGCTTCGTCGGTCTTCCAACGTTCCTCTTGGAAGTTGGACCAGCTGACACCAACGGTGACATCGGCCAAAGCAAACGTCGAGACAGACGCCGCCAGGGCCGCCAAAGCGGCGGTTTTGATGAGTTTCATGTTTTCCTCCCAGTTTAACGACCAGTGGTCGGTTGAGCAGTTACACCCTGATGTGAGCGGTAGCAGAATATAATTTGAGACGCAAATTATATCTGGACCCGCACGGCAGTTTTGTCGCATGCTAAGCACGTCTAGGGGGAGGACGCAAATGATCCGTGACCAACGCAGTCAGGGACGGCACGCCATTTTGCGGGAGCTTCGCCGCCGCGGTCCGGTGGCCCGTGTGGACTTGGCCGACAGCACTGGAATGAGCCAAGCCACGGTCACTGCGATCACGGCCGAGCTTCTGCGCGCCGGATTGATCGAAGAAAAACAGACCGAAAAACCGTCAGGCGGTGACGTGCGACGGGGCCGTCCACGGGTGGGGCTGCAAGTGCGCGGCGAAGCCCGCCTGGTGGCAGGGGTGAAAATTGCAGACCGGACGATTTCGGCCGCATTGGTGGATTTCGCGGGCCGGCTGGTGGCCGAAGCGCGCCGCCCATTGTCCGCCCGAGAGCAATCGTCCGAAGACCTTTGCGCTGACATTCTGGCCACCGTCCGCCGCGCGGCGGAGGATCAAGCGTTGCCAATGGCCGATGTGGCCGCATTGGGTGTGGCTATCGCAGGAATTGTGGATGCAGACCACGGGCTTGTGCACTGGTCGCCAGCATTGAATTCCCGCAACCAACCCTTGCGCGACCATTTGAGCGACGCCGCAAGCATCCCTGTTTTCATTGACAATGATGCCAACCTGGTCGCCATGGCAGAGCTGTTCTTTGGCGAAGGCCGCGGCTGCGACGATTTCCTGGTGGTCACTGTGGAAAGCGGCGTGGGTCTGGGCATAGTCCTGGGCGGGCGCGTCTACCGCGGGACCCGCGGATGCGGTGCAGAGTTTGGACATATGAAGGTCCAAATCGACGGTGCGCTCTGTCGCTGTGGTCAGCGGGGTTGCCTGGAGGCGTATGTGGCAGATTATGCGCTGCTGCGCGAAGCCGCGCTCAGCCCAGGCCACCAATCCTCCGGCGAGCCGCTACGCGATGTGTCCGCATTGCTGGAACGGACCAAGTCCGGTGACCCCATCGCGGCCAGTATCCTGGAACGGGCCGGTCGGATCTTCGCGATGGGGCTGGCCAACCTCGTCAACATCTTTGACCCGCAACTGATCATTCTCGCCGGTGAAATGACCCAGGTGGACTACCTGTATTCGGAAAAGGTCATCGGCATGGTCACCGGCCAAGTGGTGCAAGTGGACAGCCCCCCGCCCCGCGTGGTGGTGCACCGATGGGACGACCTCATGTGGGCGCGCGGTGCAGCCGCCTACGCGATTGAGGGTCTGGAGGCCCTGGCGTTGGAGGCCTTGTCAGACCATGCGGCGTGAGTTCTGGCCCCTCATCGCGACCGTGGCCTGGTCAACCGGTGCAATGGCCGAATCGCTTCGCTTCGAACCCGTTCCAGATGTGCCGGAACACATCTACAGCGGCGGGTGGGAACACTTTGTCGGTGGCGGTGTGGCCGTTTTTGACTGCAATGGCGACGATCGACCCGAGATTTTTGCCGCCGGTGGCGAATCTCCATCTGCGTTGTTCAGGAACAAAACCACAGATGATGGGTTGCGCTTCGCCCAAGCAA
The DNA here is from genome assembly GCA_039178645.1 of Pseudomonadota bacterium. GTDB lineage: Bacteria > Pseudomonadota > Alphaproteobacteria > Rhodobacterales > Rhodobacteraceae > Mangrovicoccus. The sequence goes on from JBCDFD010000005.1 coordinate 23,408, forward strand.
CTCCGCGAAACTTGGCATTGACCGGCGTGACAGGTGGCTACCCTCTCGACATTGACAGCGACGGCGTGACTGACCTCGCCATATTGCGCGTGGGTCCTGATCTTTTGCTAAGAGGCGGTCCAGATTGCACCTTCACGCCTTTCGACAGTCTCAGCTTTGAAAGCGGCGACCACTGGTCCACTGCGTTTTCCGCCACATGGGAAGACGGCCATAGCCTGCCGACGTTGGCCTTCGGATCCTATGTGGACCGCGCCGATCCTGACGGACCGTTTGAAGCCTGCGCCCCCAATTGGCTCTACCGGCCAGACGGCGACCGCTATGGCCCGCCCACAGAGCTGGAGCCAGGATTCTGCGCCCTATCAATGCTGTTCACCGATTGGGGACGACGCGGCCAGCAGGACCTAAGAGTCAGCAACGACCGCCATTACTACGTGCGCGGTGGGTCCGAACAACTTTGGGCGTTGGGCGACACGCCAAGCCTCTATGGTGAGGCCGAGGGTTGGAGACACTTTGAACTTTGGGGCATGGGCATTGCCAGCCGAGATATCAGCGGCGACGGACGGCCAGAGGTGTTTCTAACATCCATGGGCGACCAACGATTGCAAGAACCCGAACCCGGCACGACCCGCCCAACCTACCGCGATGTGCCCTTTGTGAAAGGCACCACAGCTCACCGCCCACACACAGGCGAAGACGGACGTCCGTCAACCGGTTGGCACGTGCAATTTGGGGATGTGAACAACGACGGTCTGGACGATGTGTTCATCGCCAAGGGCAACGTGGATCAAATGCCAGGCTTGGCCTGGGACGATCCCAACTCGCTCCTTATGCAGAGGTCAAACGGCACCTTTCGCGAAGCTTCAGTGGAGGCCGGTGTCGCCAGCTCCGCCCGCAGCCGAGGGGCCGCGTTGGTGGACTTGAACCTCGACGGCCGCTTGGATCTGGTGGTCGCCAGTAGGCGAGCACCGCTGGAGATCTATCACAACGTCACTGAACCCGCGGGACATTGGCTTTCAGTGACCCTAGAGCAACCAGGACCCAACCCATCGGGCGTTGGTGCTTGGATCGAGGTAAAATCCGGCGAACGTGTCATGGCCCGCGAAATCACCGTCGGTGGAGGCCACGTGAGCGGGCAATGGGGACCGGAACACTTTGGCTTCGGTGACGCCAAAGAGGTGGAGCTAAGGGTGATCTGGCCTGACGGCGAGGTCGGACCTTGGCAAAGCGCGACCACCAATGGGCATCTCACTGTGAAACGTTACTGAGCCACCGGTAACCCACTGGGCACTTGGTCCGGCACACCCAAGACACCTTCCAACGACGCCTCATCGGTCAACGCCCCCAAGAACGCTAGGATTTCGGCGACCTGGCTATCGCTCAGTGTGACTGGGTCCAGCTCATTGGCCGCGGCGATGGCGGCCAAGTCTTCTGGGCTGTCCATCACACGCAGGTCACTGGACGGCATGTCAGGCAACACCGCATGCGAAATATCATAGGCCGAGAGCGCCGCCACAGGGTTCAGATGGTGCCTCACCGTGTCTTCTAGCGATGCGTAGGCCCCCGCATGGCCATAGGGCGCTGTTTCCGTCACATTTCGCAGCGACGGCACGCGGAACCGGTAGGCGTCTTCGGCCCGCCCGGTGACCCGCATCCGCCCAACATCACGGGCATGGCGTTCAAACCGAGCGGCCTTGCCCGGCCCTATTTGAGGCATGGCAATGGCGTAGAATCCGTGGTCGGTTTGGAACTGACCGGAATGGCAGGACGCGCATCCGGCCTCGCCGTAAAACAATTGCCGACCTGCCTCTGCCTCAGGCGGCAGCGATGCCCCGTCCCGGAGGAACCGGTCGTAGGGGCTGTCGTCGGCGCGCCACTCCACCGCGATAAAAGAACCCAGAGCGTTAGAGATGTCGGTGAAGGTGACCTTTTCGGTGCCGTTCACCTGATAGAACCACTGGCGATATTCCGGGATCGCCTCGACCCGTGCGGCAATCTTGTCCCAAGCGCCGCCTTCGCCGGTGAGCACGCCGGTGCGCACGGCCTTGGCAATGTCGTTTTCACCGTAGTGGCCCGCCATTTCATCTGCGGACAGCACTGGAAACATGGTCTGTGCCGCCAGAACGCTATCAAAGCCTGACACCATGTCGGTGCCCAACGGCGTGCGGATACCGCCGGGCTGGGTCGGATCCGCCTCCAACCGTCCATCGTGGAACATGACCGAGAACTCGGGAAACCCCAGGTTCCAAAGGCCGGTGGCATTGCGTGGGATGCGCTGCTCCGGCGGGTTGCTCACGTCCACCACTCGTTCGGGACCAAGCCCTTTGCCGCCGTCGCCAATCCCCAAGGACAGCCCATCCGACGTGCCATGGTCGGGATGGTGACAGGTGGCGCAAGACACTTCCCGATTGCCGCTTAGGATCGGATCGTAGAACAGCAACTGCCCCACCTTCACCTCAAACGGGTCGAAAGTGGGGAAATCATCTGCGGCCGCGGGACTCATGAGCACCACGACCCCCGAAAGCACCCAAACTGTTCCGAAACGAAGCATTCTTCGACCTCTCACTTGGGAAGTGTCACTTTGACATGACCTGCCTGCCACGCCGCCTTTCGATGGCCGCTCGAACTTGACCCACACGGCTGCGATAGGCGGTTCGCCATTTGGCTCGGAACCTCCACCAAAACGTCCGGCGCTGCTTTTGCCGCCCTAACTTCTGATACATCTCGTCCGTGCTGATGACGCTTTCGCCCACTTGGCGCACCAACGGTGTGCTCATGCAATAGCCGCCCCCGTGAACCGCAAGGTCGGAGCGGAGCCAGTTGTCAAACCCGCCCGTAATTCGCTGGGCTTGGGTCAAGAAACGTTCGGCGCCCGGTCGCGACCACAGAAGCGCATGGGCTTGTATGGGAAAATCGTGTGCAACACAGAGGTGCAGCGGTGTCGTCGAGCCTTTGATATCAGCTACCGGGCGCGCGTCGCGGGGCATCTTCAGCTTCCGTCCCAAGTTCGCGACCCGCAGGTCGGCAAATGCAGGCTGGCGCAGGTGGTCCAAGATTTCCGAAAGCAAAGGCGCGAAGCCCTCTGTGACCAAAGCGTCATCTTCGAAAACGAGACCAAACCGCTTGCCTGTGTCAAAGAACTGTTTCACGGCCTTCTTGTGGGACAGAAAACACCCCACCTCACCCCCGCTCATTCGACTGCCGAACCAAAGCCATGTGGCCCATGGGGCATATTCGGGGAACTCGGTCGCTGACTTGCCGCGGCCATCGATGGCGGGACATCTGATGTGAGGTATTCCCTCGCGGTCCAGCATATCAGCCATGCGTGCCATCCGGTCCGTTGACCCGTCCAGATTAATGACGATCACCGCGCAATCATGTAGATCAATGCTCATACCCAGGTGCAATCCATTCGATTTGACCTGCAATTGGATGCCAGCATTGCGCCGTTCTCGCAACGTTCAAATCGTTGGAAAGTATTGCAATCCCACATCCTCGGCTGCACTTAGAGGAACCGGTTGATCCAGTTTTCGAGTATCTCTTGGCGGCCTGATTTCGGTTGCGGATCGATCCCGTCTGCGATGGCTTTGTCGGCGATGGCATCCAGCGGTTGCGCCAACATCGTCTTTGCCCCGTCGCTGTCCCAGCCTGCGTAGCGGTCTGACAAGGCGCTTTCCATACCGCCATCTTCCAACATGGCCGCTGCTGCTTTGAGACCGCGGGCGCAGACGTCCATGGCCCCAACATGGGCTGCGATCAGGTCCTCGGGATCCAGCGATTGCCGGCGCAACTTCGCGTCAAAGTTGGTGCCCCCGGTTGTGAACCCGCCGCCTTTGAGGATATGATAGCAGGCCAACGCCACTTCGGACACGTTGTTGGGGAACTGGTCAGTGTCCCAGCCCGACTGGTAGTCATTGCGGTTCATGTCGATGGACCCAAACGCACCCAAGGCCACCGCCGTGGCGATCTCATGCTCAAAAGAATGGCCCGCCAAAATCGCATGGCCCTGTTCGATATTGAGCTTCACCTCATCCTCAAGCCCATACCGCGCCAAAATCCCGTGGCAGGTGGCGACGTCATAGTCGTACTGGTGCTTGGACGGCTCCTGGGGTTTGGGCTCCACCAGGATTGTGCCTTTGAACCCGATCTTGTGCTTGTACTCGACCACTTTGGACAGAAACGCCCCCATGTGGTCTAACTCGCGCCCCATATCGGTGTTGAGCAGCGTTTCATAGCCTTCGCGCCCACCCCAGAGCACGTAGTTTTCACCGCCCAACCGGTGGGTCACATCCATGGCCGCGCGCACAGTTGCGGCAGCATAGGCAAACACCTCTGGGTCTGGATTGGTAGACGCCCCGGCCATCCAGCGCCGGTGGCTGAACATATTGGCCGTACCCCAAAGTAGCTTGGTGCCGGTAGCCTCCATCTTTTCTGCGAAATAGTCGGCGATCTCGTCCAGGTTCGCGATACTTTGGGCCAGGGTATCGCCTTCGGGCCGCACGTCGGCATCGTGGAAACAGAAGTAAGGCTGGCCCAGAATTCGAAACATTTCAAACGCCGCATCGGCCTTGGCGCGGGCGTGGTCCATGTCATCGGCGGCCTGCCAAGGCCGAAGGAAGGTCGCCCCGCCAAACGGGTCGCCACCTTCCCAGGCGAAGCTGTGCCAATAGGCGACGGCGAACCGCAGATGGTCGGCCATGGTTTTCCCCATGACCACCTCGGTGGGATCGTAATGGCAAAAGGCCATTGGATTCGTGCTCTCTGGGCCCTGGAAAGTGACGGGGTCGATACCGGCGAAGAAATCTTGGATCATGGTAGGGCCTTCAAGCTGGGATAGGTGGCGCGCCATTTTTGGTAAGCGTCGGCATAGGCTGCGGTCAGGTCAGCGCGCGGGGCGATGGTTTCAGCGATCTTAGGACGGGTCATCACCTGTTCTGGGTCTGTTTCGGTCACGCCACAAATGGCCAGGCGCACCGCGCCGAGCGCGGCCCCGAACTCTCCGTCAGCAGGCAAATCGAGAGGTTGGTTCAGGACGGTGGCCAGCAATTCCACCCAATACCGCGATTGGCTTCCGCCGCCGATGGCAAGGCATTGATCGAGACGCGTTCCGGTGGCTTGGAGTGCCGCCTGACAATCGCGCAAAGCGAAGCTGACACCTTCGAGAACTGCTTGGGTCATTTCGGCCCGCCCATGGGAGATGTCGAGACCGCTAAAGCCCCCACGGATGGCGGCATCGTTGTGGGGTGTGCGCTCCCCCGACAGGTATGGGGCAAATCGGATAGGCCCTGGTCCGATCACCCGGTCGCCCAATTCGGCGGTGAGCACATCCGGGGCAGCCCCCACAACCTTTGACAACCAGTTGAGACTGTCCGTTGCCGCAAGGATCACACCCATCTGATACCAGCGTCCCGGCACGGCGTGGCAAAATGAATGCACCGCTGTGGCTGGGTCCGCTCCGTAGTCGTCTCTCGCCGCTAAGAGCACACCGGAAGTTCCCAGTGACACGAACCCCTGCCCGGCCTTCAGCGCGCCGACACCGCATGCTGCCGACGCATTGTCCGCGCCACCAGCCACCACTGGCACATTGGCGGGCAACCCAAGGTTCTCCACGATGTGCGGCTGCACAGTGGCAACCACGTCGGAGCCTTCCACAAGGTCCGGCATTTGATCGCGCCTCATGCCCCCAGCGACGAGCAAATCATCTGACCAGGCCCGCGCGCCGGTGTTGAGCCAGGAGGTCCCAGCCGCATCCGACATGTCGGTGACCCGCCGTCCCGTGAGCCAGAACACTAAGTAATCCTTGGGAAGCATCACTGTGGCCACTTGAGCGAAGACTTTCGGTTCTTGGTTTGCGACCCAAGCGAGCTTCGGGGCCGTGAACCCAGGGAAGACCGCATTGCCCGACAGGTTACGGACGCCCGGAGTGGCGTCCAAAGTGGCAGCCTCCACATGGGACCGCGTGTCATTCCAAAGGATGCAGGGGCGCAGCACCTGGCCGTCACGGTCCAACAGAACCGCGCCGTGCATCTGCCCGGACAAGCCGATGCCTTGAAGCGCATCCAGTGCCGGGCCGTGGCTGGACCTCAGCTCACTCATGGCACCGCACAATGCGTCCACCCAAGACTGCGGGTCTTGCTCTGCCCATCCCGGATGGGGATGCTGCACCGTGCATGGTGCTTCGGCAGACGCCACGACGTTCTGGTCCGCGTCGCACAGCAAAAGCCGCACGCCGGACGTGCCCAGATCAATGCCTAGAAACACGGTAGTCCTCCCTGTCCCGACCGTGGCATGCTTTAATTCGAGTGTCAAAATAAAACGCGTTTAGAATGACGCTCGCAAAACCTGGTCCAAATCGCCTGCGGTGAGCTGGACCGGGTTGGCCTTCATCGAAGAGGACCCAAGCGCCGCCTCGGCCACGTCTGGGATGTCGACATCGGCCAAGCCCATGGCGCTCAGTCGGGGCAGACCACGGTCGTCCAACCAAGTTGCCAAAGCTTCGGGACCCGACACACCAAAGGCGGTCGCGATCCATTGGTTGACTTGATCTATCCGTTTAGCGACTTCGGTGTCGGCAGGTATAGCGCTGCCGTTGGCGCTCAACACAGCGGGCAAGAGTCGCCCGCAAATCGCGCCGTGGGGTGCAGGTGTGACACCGCCCAATGGGCCCGCGAGACCATGGACTGCGCCCAAACCCGCATTGGCTAGGGCCACCCCGCCCATGAGGCTCACATTGGCCAGTTCATCGCGCGCGTCCGGGTCTTCGCCCTCCGCCAGCGTCGCCACCGCTTTGAGCCCCACGGGTATCGCTTGAGCGCAAATGGCGTCGGTCACCGGATTGGCACGGGAACAGAGGTAGGGTTCGATCACTTGCACACAGGCGTCGAGGCCCGAGTTGCGCGTGACCTCCCACGGGGTGCCGTCCGTCAGGCTGGGATCGACAATGGCCATGCGCGCGAGCATCCGGTCGTCCCGCAGCGACACCTTTCGGCGGTGGCTGGGCACGCCGATCACGGCATTCTTGGTGACCTCGGCACCGGTTCCGGCAGTGGTTGGGATCGCCACAAAGGGCACCGGATCAGTGGTCAGCTTTTGACCTGTCCCGACGACCTCTAGATAATCCTGTGCCGGTTGCAGCTCCCGCACCAGTCCCGCTACAGCCTTGCCCAGGTCCACCACCGCGCCGCCACCATAGGACACAACAGCATCCGGTCCGAAGGCGCGGGCTTGGGCAACTGCGGCCTCCAGCCCGGCAAGGTCGGGTTCACCGGTGGCCTGGATGGTTTCGACTTCTGCACCTTCGGCTTTGAGGGCCTCCACCAGCCAGTCGCCCCTGGATGAGCCGCCTTGTACCAAGAAAAGCCGAGCCCCTAAGGCTGCAATGTCTGGCACCGCGTCTTTGGCCACGCCGCGCCCAAACCGGATGTCCCGTGGCAATCGAAGCGTATATCCGGGAAAACTCACGCCTGCTGCACCGCTGCCACGGCGCGCTGCCACGCGGCATATTTTGTGTCCCGCACCGCCGAAGCCATCTCCGGTTCAAATCGGCGCTCCAACGCCCAAGTGGCCGCAAACCCGGACTTGTCTGGGTAAACTCCGGCCCGCATGCCTGCGAGCCAAGCCGCGCCCAAGGCTGTGGTTTCGGTCACCTGAGGACGGTCGACGGTGGCACCGAGGATGTCGGACAGAAACTGCAAGGTCCAATCACTGACCACCATGCCGCCATCCACCCTCAGTGCAGCCCCATGAGATGCGCCCATGTCCGCATGCATGGCTTCCATCAAATCCCGGGTCTGATACCCAACGCTTTCCAGCGCTGCTTTAGCAAACTCCGCCGGACCTGAATTGCGGGTCAACCCAAACACCGCGCCGCGCACGTCTGGGTTCCAATAGGGTGCCCCAAGCCCCGTGAAGGCGGGCACAAGAATGACATTCTGGTGTGGGTCGGCGGCCTCGGCCAACGGTTGGGTTTCAGATGCCGAAGAAATCATCTTGGCCCCGTCGCGCAGCCACTGCACCACCGCGCCTGCCACGAAAATCGCACCTTCCAGAGCATAGGTGGGCTGACCATCAAGCTGATAGCCAATGGTCGTGAGCAGGCGGTTTTGGGACGTCACCGGTTTCGCGCCGGTGTTCATGAGCGCAAAACAGCCCGTGCCGTAGGTGGACTTCAGCATGCCCGGCTCAAAGCACGCCTGGCCAATGGTGGCCGCTTGCTGGTCGCCCGCTACCCCGAAAATTGGCACCGCGGCACCAAACACGCTGGGGTTGGTCACCCCAAAGTTCGCGGCGCAATCCAAGACTGCTGGCAACATTGACATGGGTATGTCCAAAAGCGCGCACATGTCTTCAGACCACGCCCCCTTGTGGATGTCATAGAGCATCGTCCGCGCGGCGTTCGTGGCGTCGGTGACGTGGGATACGCCGCCGGTGAGGTGCCAGATGAGGAAACTGTCCACGGTGCCAAAGGCCAGATCACCCGCCGCGGCCTTGGCACGTGCGCCCTCCACATGGTCGAGGATCCAAGCCAGTTTGGTGGATGAAAAATAGGGGTCGAGCAGCAGTCCGGTGGTGGCAGTGACCATGGCTTCGTGGCCCGCCGCCTTCAGGTCCCGGCATCGGTCCGCGGTGCGACGATCCTGCCAAACAATGGCGTTGTGGATACATTTGCCGGTGGAGCGGTCCCAAACCAACGTGGTTTCCCGTTGGTTGGTGATCCCGATGCCCGCCAGATCACCCGGCGCGACGCCACCTTTGGCCAAAGCATCGTGGCACGTGTCCAACACCGTGCGCAGGATGTCATCGGGGTCATGTTCCACCCAACCATTGTCCGGGTAATGCTGAGTGAATTCCTGTTGGGCCATGGCTCCCGGGCGCATATCCCTGTCAAACAGAATGGCACGGGACGAAGTGGTCCCTTGGTCGATGGCTAAAATCTGGGTCACGGCGTCTCCCCTCCGTCGTGATGTGCGTTCTGATATCAGACCGCATCGCGCGCCCCTGCGCAATGCAGCGCGCAATTGTTCGCATACTTTCGTTTCTTGTGCAAATTCCTTCGATATTCACACATCACTGGAACACACCCTGCTCACGATCACCCCGACCTGAAAAAAGGGGCGGAGGCGCATGGCCCCCGCCCAGGTCAGGCGTGAGTTGAGGGTTTTAGACCCTGCTTGAATGGCGTGTTTGGTGGAGGCTTAGTCCAATTCGGATCGAATTTGCTGACGCAGAACGTCGATGGGAACTTTGACCCCATCGCGCTTGTAGCTCCAGTAGGTCCAGCCGTTGCAACTTGGTGCGCCTTCCAAGGCTGCGCCCACTTGGTGGATGGAACCCTTGTGTTCCGACGAAATCAATGTCCCGTCGGCACGCACTTTGGCAGTCTGGTCACGCGGACCGAAAAGCATTTCGCCCGGCTGCAACATGCCCCGTTCCACCAATTGGCCAAAGGGAACGCGGGGCTGCGCGCGTTTGGATGGGGTGACTTCTAAGCTTTCCGAAGTGGCCTTGCGCACTTTGGCAATCCGCGCCTCGGCAATGTCGGCATAGCTGTCTTCGCGCTCAATCCCGATCCAGTTGCGGCCAAGGCGCTTGGCAACTGCTCCTGTCGTGCCAGTGCCAAAAAACGGGTCGAGCACAACATCGCCA
>JBCDFD010000006.1:0-32111 GCA_039178645.1 Pseudomonadota bacterium
CCACCACATGGTGTTCCACGCAGGCACAGCAGAGAAAGACGGCCAAATCATCGCCACCGGCGGCCGTATGCTAAACGCCACCGCCCGCGGGGCGTCCTTGGCCGAAGCCCGCGACCGGGCCTATGGTTTAGTGGACGGGGTGGACTGGCCCGAAGGGTTCCACCGGTCCGACATCGGGCACAGAGCTTTGTGACGGACGGTGGGACTTAGCTCACCAATGGCGCTATCTATCAACCTCAGGCGCACACCCGCCCGACGATTTCGGAGCATCCATGGTTTCCATTGAGGACATTAAGGACCAAGACAGCCTAAAGGCTTGGCTTCGATCACTGCCCGAAGATGGGCAATACCAAGCCGCTGTCACAATCGCCTGCCGCGCAGCGCTCCGCGTGCAACCCTACCTTTGGGCCCGCCTCGCTCCGACGCGACCGGACGCGGACTTGACATCAATCGTGTTTGTGAGAGCCTCAATAACTTCGGCGGTTGCGCGCAATTGTTCAACCGCCGATCTTAAATGGGCATCATTGTTCTCCGCTGGCGCCGCCGCCGACGCCGCCTACGCCTCCGTCGACGCCCACGCCGCCGACGCCGCCGTTGCCGCCTACGCCGCCTACTCCGCCGACGCCGACGCCGCCAGAGCCGCCGCCGCCAGAGCCGCCTACGCCGCCACCGCCACTGCCGCCACCACCACCACCGTCGCCGCCGCCGATGCCGCCGTGTGGACAGAGATTAGAACAGACTGCCAAGACATTCTGAACGGGACTAATCCATTCGCGCGTCCGCTCTGGTCGGAACAAAACCGTTTCACCGAAGATTGGTCTGAAACTCGCCCCCAATGGCACCACGCCGGTCTGCCCTGGACCTACTTCGCCGACGTCTACGACGCCATGTTCCACGGGCGAGAGGTGGACTGGTCCACGCTCGAAAAGGTCGTTCTGATCCCGGATGAGCATTGGAAGGATGACGACGCGCCCAACGGCGAAACCGCCGAAACTAAACTCGCGCGGGACATCGGGGCGCTGTTGAAACGGCGGGAAACGGAGTTGGAAACCGCCCTGCTCGTCACCGATAGTGGCGAGGACGTGCAACTCAGCGCAGAGCCAACTCCGCAGTTCTACCTGTCCGACCGTCCCGTGTCTGACACCAGCGTCCTCGACGATAGCCTATGGCGAGTACGGCAGCTTTTGGATGAGTTGGACGCTCTCACGGGCAACAATGACAGTTTTTACCTGATCCGGCGCCAACTCAACACACTCAAATCCTGTTGCCAAACCTGCACCGGAAACCCGTTCAAGGCCTATGACCAGATCGCGCCGAGCCTGAAGCGTCTGTCTGAAAAGATCCCGGAACTGGAGCTTCCTAAGGCAGAAACGGAGGTTGTAGAGGACCTGGAGCGAGCTTTGCGCGAGGTGTCTGTTGATCTGCTGGCAGAGTATGACGACCTTCGACGCCGGGTTGCGCAACGGGCTTTGGCGGCGTTGAAACAAAACCCTCAGGACGTTTTGGCCCAGTTTGAGGCTGCCGTTGTAGTGATCGCTGGACTGTCCCGAGATGACATGGCGCGGGCCCTGGAAGCCAACTTAGCGGTGTTGTCTGACCCCGATGCGACCGATGATGAGAAGACGGACTCGCTTTACGAGTTGATGGGGCGCTTGCTGCGTGCATCCCGTAAAGGGCTGGAGGAATTCAATAAGATTGCCGAACAGCTTCGTAAGGCCAAGGACGCAATCGAAGGGGCCTCACCCGGTCTGCAAGAGATCATGCAGCAGGTTTTAGATGTGGTGTCCATGTTGGGCGGCTGATACCTGCACCGCCTGGCTGCGTGATAGGCCGGGCTTTCCCTTACCTGTCAACATGGGTAGGCAGGTGCACCAGTACCGGAGCGCGTCCCATGTCCTTCTTCAAGAAACTCAAAGACCGGATGTTCAAATCCTCCTCAAAGCTAGAGGACGGGTTGGACGCCATTGTGGAAGAAGAGGGCACCGTCGAACCCGCCGCACCGGAACAGACTCCAGTACCAACCCCCGAACCCGTCGCTCCGCCACCAGAGCCTCACACGACAGCCGGGACCAGCACTCCAGATGATCCGGCCCCCAAACAGCCCGGCCTTTTGGGTCGCCTCATGGGCCGCACCGACAGTGAAGGGGCCCTGCGGCGGACGCTCGACGATGACATGCTCGAAGCGATCGAAGACCTGCTCATCACCGCCGACATGGGTGTGGACACCGCCGGTCGCGTGACCGCGAACCTCGCGCAAAGTCACATGGGCAAGCGGTTGTCCACCTCGGAACTCAAGCAAGCGCTCGCCCAAGAAATCGCCCGGATCATGGAACCGGTGGCCAAGCCGCTGCCGATCTATCCCAAGACCCCTCAGGTCGTCCTGGTCGTTGGCGTCAATGGGTCCGGCAAAACCACCACCATCGGCAAGCTCGCCAGCCAGTTCCGCGCCGCTGGGAAATCCGTGGTCATCGCCGCCGGCGACACCTTCCGCGCGGCGGCTGTGGAACAACTTAAGGTATGGGGGGACCGCGCCAATGTGCCCGTGCTCACCGCGCCCGAAGGCTCCGACCCCGCAAGCCTCGCGTTCGACGCGCTCGGTCAAGCCCAGGCGGACGGCGCCGACCTGTTGATGATCGACACTGCTGGACGTTTGCAAAACCGCGCCGACCTCATGGAGGAACTGGCCAAGATTATCCGGGTGATCCAGAAAAAAGACCCCGACGCGCCGCACAACACGCTCTTGGTGCTCGACGCCACCACCGGACAAAACGCGGTTACGCAGGTCAAAGAATTCCAGCGGCTCGCGGATGTGAGCGGTCTGGTCATGACCAAACTCGACGGTACCGCCAAGGGCGGCGTGCTGGTGTCGCTGGCCGACCAATTTGGCCTGCCCATCCATGCCATTGGGGTGGGTGAACAAATCGACGACCTGGATGCCTTCGACCCCGAAGAATTCGCCGTCGCGCTCACCGGGCTGGACGTGCAGGCATGAAACGCACATCCCCTTGATCTTCATTGTTCCAAAAATACTCTGGGGTGAGCCGCAGGCGAGGGGCAACGCCCCTTCTTCCGCTGCACACCCGCGCTCGACCTACCCCTGACACAGATGACCGCCCAGTGGCTCATATCCCTGGAAGGCACCGAGGCGGGCGCGCGGCTGGCCTTGATCCTGGCCCTCACGGCGGCGTTTCTCCACGCGATCTTTGGGGCACTCCAGAAAGGCAAGCATGACCCTTGGCTCAGCCGTGGGGCCATTGATGCGAGCTATTGCTTGATGGCGGCACCCTTCGCGCTCTTCGTGGTGCCTTGGCCGGAACCGCACATGTGGCCGATCTTTGGTCTCGTGGTGCTGGTCCACATTGGCTACAAAACGTTGCAAGGTCTCGCCTATGTGCGCGGAGCTTTCACGGTGGTCTACCCAGTGGTGCGGGGTACCGGGCCGCTCTTCGCTGTGTTCGGTGCGATGCTCATCTTTGGCGAGATGTTCACTCTGACCCAATGGCTTGGGATTGCTGTGCTCCTGAGCGGGATTTTCGGGCTGGCCGTCTATAACCTCATCCACGTGCAGGTGGACCGGGACACGCTGGTGCCTGCGCTGGCCTACGCCGTGGCGACGGGGTTGTTCGTGGCGCTCTACACAACGGTCGATGCCTATGGCATCCGCGCGACGGCGAACCCGTTCACGTTTCTGGCGTGGTTCTTTTTCCTCGATGGGCTGACTTTCCCGGTGGTGGCGGCGGTGCGATATCTGCGGATGCAGGAGCCTCCGGCGCTGCGGCCCTTGGCGGTGCGCGGTGTCATCGGCGGGGTGATCGCCTTTGGCAGCTTTGGAACCGTGATGCTGGCCACGCGGTTGGACAGCGTGGGAGAGGCCGCGGTGCTGCGCGAAACCTCCACCGTCTTTGCCGCCCTCATTGGCTGGCTCATGCTCGGGGAACGCACGGGGCCTCGTCGGGTGGCGCTAATGGCCTTGATCGCGGCGGGGGCGGTGATAGTCGAGGCCGGGGGCTAAGTGAGGCTAGCAGTGAGCCGGCCGAACAATTGAGCATCCGACAGGGAAAAAGCCACCAGCACCGCGCCTTCCAGCAGGGCTAGGATGCGCAGGGCTTCCGTATGACTGTCCTCCGCGTCTGGGAAAGCGGGTTCCAGCCGCACGGCCAGTTCAGTGAAAAACCCACGGGCGGCCTCTGCAACAGGGTCGGGCAAACCGCCGCTCTCAGAGGCCAATAGCCCACACAGGCACATGCGACCGTCCTGGCGCACACTTTCCGAAAATAGGTCGCGCAGTTTGGCGACGCGGGCCTTGGGCGGCGTGTCGTCCAAAGCCGCCACGAAGCGCGCGGTGTAGTCCTGGGCCACCCGTGCCGCGAGGTCTGCTTTGGCCGGGAAATAGTGGTGCACGCCCGCGTTGGTGAGACCGGTGTCCTTGGCGATGTCGCGGAAGGAAAAGCTGTTGTAGCCGCCGGTGCGGATGCGTGTTTCGGCGGCGGCGATGATCCGGTCTGCGGTGGTGAGTTTCATGCGGCTTGCTTCTTGAGCATGACTTCGGCAGCCTCCGCCGCTTCGAGCGCGCCTTCTAGGAAACCGCCCTCTCTGGGTGCAGTTTCGGTGCCCGCAAAAATCACGCGGCCCTTGGGGGGTAATGTGCGATAGCTGGGATGTGCTGTTTGGGTCGCCTGATCCGCTTGGGTGGCGGTGGCTGGGTCTTGGCTCCAATCCTTGATCAGAACCTCTTTGGGGGTGCTGGCCTTTGGACCAAACAGACGCGCCAACTGCGCCAGTGCCATGTCCTTGAACTTTGAGTGTCCTGCCGCGCCGGGCAAGGCAAAGCCAAAGAGCGCACCTTCGACCGCGTCCATGGGCGAGGCGTCGTGGATCTCGGCCAGTGGTCCGCGGTGAGAAATGGCGTCACCATTCAGTCCCGCGTCGCGCCAGAACGGATTGTCATAGACCGCCACAAGCTTGGCATGGCCCGCCATCCACGTGGGCACATCCGGGACCTTCACCCCAATGCGGTTCATCAGACGGGGTGGGAGCGCAAGGACTGCAGTGGTTGCGCGCACGCCGAAGTTGTCACCAAACAGGGACACGTGAGTTTCCCCGTTTTCGATGCCGGTGACGGTTTTGCCCAGGAGTATGGACTCCGAGAGCCGTTCGCCCAAAGCCGAAGTGATCTGGCCCAACCCGCCCGCAACGCGCAGGGCGCCGCCCATGGTGGCTAGGTCGATGTCACGGCGGATAGTGCCGCTTTGATCCTCAAACACCAAGCGACCTTCGGTGTGTTGAGGGAATACTCGCAGACCCAGCCGTTGGATCAGCGCAAGCATCCGAGCGTTGTGCGGCCACACCCAGGCGGGGCCCAGGTCATAGCCGTCTTGGCTCAGCACCCGTCCACCGGGCCGATTGCGGGCCTCCAGAACCACGACGCGGCGCCCTTCGGACACCAAGGCATCGGCCAAGGCGAGGCCAGACAGTCCCGCGCCGACAATGGCGATATCGGTGTCGATCCTCACGCCGCTTGGGCGTCCACGGCGCGCAGATGCCCGGTTTTGATCCAGACCGTCGCGCCAGCATCACCCGCAACGGCCTCGAAGGTGGAACCGGTGGGGAGCCGAAGCCAGTCCCATTCGCCCAACCTGTCGCCACCTTCGTTGAATGACCCGCTTATCACCAGGACCTCCAAACCGCCGGACCCGTCCAGAGAGCAAGACGTTCCCGGTGCCCAGCGTTCCATGCGCACGATCTCACGCGGGTCGCTGTGCAACGGCAGGGTTTCGACTCCGTTCACGGTTGGAGACCACTGGGCGGTGTTGGCGTTGATATGAATTTGGGTTCGGTCGGCCGGGTCAAATTGGTGCAACTTCACCAAGATCGTGGCCCCGTCCTGCGCCGCGGGGGTGTGGGCCGATGTTGGCGGGTTGCGCACATAGGACCCCACCGGGAAATCGCCGTCTTCATCCTGGAAGGTGCCAGCAAGCACCAGATATTCTTCACCACCATCGTGGGTGTGCGCCGAAAACGCACTGCCTGGCGCAAAGCGGACGATGGTGGTGGCGCGCGCGACTTCGTCACCGATCCGGTCTAGCATCTTCCGTTCCACGCCCGGCATAGGCGATGCCACCCATTGGTTTTCATCGAACCGCACCATGGTCCGCTTATCAAAATCCGCATTCACACGCATGGTTTGGGTCCCCTCGGGTTGGATGCATTCATGAGTTACCTACTGGTAGGTAAGTTTTCTCTATGCGAATTGCCAGCCCCGATTTCGCAGCAATGTCGAACGGCCATCGGTCCCAAAAAGCCAGAAATCAGCCATACGCTTGCCATACGCGTGCCATACGTTTGCCATACGTCGGTTTTTGCGCCATTGGACGGTCCCTGAACCATGCGCTAAGTGCCCGGTCAGACCGGTTAGGAGACCCACAATGACGGACCAAGATAAGACGGCTTGGATAAAACAGGCGCTGGATATTGGGCCAGTTCTACTGTTCGTGGCCGGTTATCTGGTTCTGCGGGAGCGGAGCTTTGTCATTGCAGGGACCGAGTATGAGGGGTTCGTGGTCGTCACGGCCCTGTTCATTCCGATCCTCTTCGCCACCAACTACTTGCTGTGGAAAATCACCGGTAAGGTCAGTCGGATGCAAATCCTGACCTTGGTTTTGGTGATTGTTTTCGGGGGCTTGACCGTCGCGCTCAATGACGAGCGGTTCTTCAAAATGAAATCCACCCTGGCGTTTGGGATTTTCTCACTGCTGCTTTGGATCGGTCTGTGGCGCGGTCAGTCGTGGCTGGAATACATCCTCGACGGGGCCATGCCATTGTCACACGAGGGCTGGATGATCCTCACGCGGCGCTTGGCGTGGTTTTTTCTGGCTGTGGCTGTGGCCAACGAAATCATCTGGCGCAGCTTCTCCACCGATGTATTCGTAGCCTGGGACACTTTTGGCCAAATGGCTGCAATGATGGCATTTTTCGTGTCCCAGGTGGGTTTGATGAAGCAATATGGCGAAGAGGATTGAGCGCTATTCGGTTTTGAACAAAACGCTCTGAGCCGCCTTGTCGCGGTAGTCTTTGCGCTGCTGTGCGTGCAGGGCACGACCGGCCAAAACGCCAGGGCGTTCGCCACATTCATCCACCCAGCGCGCCAGGTGCGGTTTGTCATCCAGCGTCTGCTGCTGGCCTTCCCATAGGGATGCCCACGGCCAGATCGCCATATCTGCGATCGTGAAGCTGTCGCCAGCCACAAAAGCATTTTTCGACAACTGCTTATCAAGTACGCGGTATAGCCTGCCCACCTCAGCGCGGTAGCGATCCTGGGCGTAAGGCAGCACTTGGGGTGGGTCCATCAGGGGGGCGTATTTCAAAAAATGGTGCGCTTGGCCCGCCATGGGACCCACGCCGCCCATCTGCCACATGAGCCACTGATCCACAGTGATACGGTCCCGCTCGGTATCGCCATAAAACAGGCCGGTCTTTCGCGCGAGGTATTGCAGAATGGCCCCTGATTCAAAAAGGGAAATTGGCGCGCCGCCCGGCCCGTTATGGTCCACAATGGCGGGCATCCGATTGTTCGGCGACAGCGCTAGAAAGTCCGGTTTGAACTGGGCGCCCGCACCGATGTTCACGAGATGTGTTTCGTAAGGCAGCCCCATTTCTTCCAGAGCGATGGAGATTTTCCACCCGTTGGGGGTGGGCCAGTAGTATAGGTCAATGGGTGTCGTCACGGCGCCGTTCCTTCTTGTGCCATATGGAAGCTGGCGCTGCGACCGTCTGGGACAAGGGTGTAAACGGGGAACGCCATGGAACTTGGGGCATTTTCGATGAGTTTAGCGGTGGCCGACGTGGAACGCTCCGCTGCGTTTTATGAGAAACTGGGTTTTGCGCGGGTCGGCGGCTTTCCCGAAGACGGTTGGATCATCCTGCGCAACGACACGCTGACACTGGGTGTGTTCCAAGGCCATATCCCTGAAAACATGCTCACCTTCAATCCCGGTTGGACGGTGGCGGCGGAGGCCAAAGACACCTTCACCGACGTCAGAGATATCCAAGCGGCGCTGGAGGCAAAGGGTCTGACCATTGAGATTCCCACCGATGCCGAAGGCACAGGGCCCGCGCATATCATGCTGCGTGATCCAGACGGCAACCAGGTGTTCATTGACCAGCACGTGCCCCGGTCTCAGTCTTAGGCGCTGCGCCGCGTTTTTGCATAACCAATTGGATCGGCCCCTCCTTGTGCGACCGTCCCACGCGGCACCTTTGTGCCGTCGCGCGGATCGCACAGACCGGGCCATTGCCGTGCGCGGAACAAAAGACTGTGGGCCCTAAGCCGGTCCAAGACTGCCGGATCGGACGACATCAACTCGCGGTAGACATGCAGCAATCCGACCTCACCGTCGGTTTCTAACGCATGGTTGAGCACATCAGAAATTGCCTGCCGCCGCTGGCAGCCATAGGGTTTGTATCCACCAAAGGCCAAGCGACGCGGGGTTTGTTCGATGAAATCGGCTTCGCAGCGCGCGTGGGCGTGCCCCAAGAGGATGTTGTCTAGGGTTTTTGACGGCTCCTGTGCGCCCTTGCGGTCAAGGCCACGGTGAATTCCCACAGTCATATCGCGTACGCCTGTACGTAGAAATGACTTGCCATCCGTATGGCTTAGGAAGCCTTGTTTGATCCTGGCGCCAAAGGTTGGGTAAAGTTCCAGGTGCAGCCCCAGTGCTCGGTATTTCCGGGCCAGATGACGTTTGAAAACTGGGATGCCTTCCTTGCGTGATGCCTCACCCAGGTACTCGCCTGGTGCCACGCGCCACGCGTTCAAACTGGGTTTCGCATTCTCCAGCAGTTCTGTCACAGTGCGACCGCCACTTGGCAAAAGGAATTCATCCCCATCCAAGTGAATGGCCCAGGTGGCCCGGACCTGCCCATAGGCGTGGTTTGCATTGGCGGCCTGCCGTTGTCTCGAAATCTCGGGACGAGGGTTTTTCAAGCGGTCCCAATGGGCTGCGTCGCACCGGGACAGCTTAATCTCCTCACAGGCCTCCATCCAAGGCGGCACTTCTTGGTTTGGGTCATCAAGAAAGATGAACATCTGCCGCGCCCCCAGCCCGAGGTGATGGGTTGCGAACCGGTCAATGTTTTTGGGGGACGCTTTGATGGTGGAGATGGTGGCCCAGGTCACAGGACGTTTCGCTGCCATGGCTTCAACTCAATGTGCGATCCCGCAAACCGCGCTTGTTACTCAAGCCTCGCGGCTTTGTCGCCCTTGACCGATCGTGCGCGGAGGCGTAACCGACTTTTGTGGCGCTTTGTTACCGGATTGCGGGCCACGGTAAAGATACCGCTAAAGAGGTCGAGGCGTGACAACGCCCCTCCGCTCTTCCCGGGACCGAAAAGGAGACGCCTGATGGCTGACGATTACCGCAGTTCCCGTGGCATTCGGGACATGAACACCCGCACCAAACTGGTCCATGGTGGCACGCGCCGCAGCCAGTATGGTGAAGTGAGCGAGGCCATGTTCCTCACCCAAGGCTTTGTCTACGACACGGCAGAGCAGGCCGAAGCGCGGTTTCAGACCCTAGGCGATGACGAGTTCATCTATGCCCGCTACGGCAACCCGACGGTCGCCATGTTCGAGGAACGGATCGCCGGATTGGAAGGCGCCGAAGATGCGTTTGCCACGGCCAGTGGTATGGCGGCGGTATCTGGCGCGCTGACCTCCATGCTGCGAGCGGGCGACCATGTGGTGTCGGCGCGGGCGCTGTTTGGGTCGTGCTTGTATGTGCTGGAAGAAGTGCTCACCCGTTTCGGCGTAGAGGTCACCTTTGTGGACGGCACCGACCTGGATGCTTGGAAAAAAGCCATTCGGCCCGACACTAAGGCGGTGTTCCTTGAGGCGATCTCGAATCCCACTTTGGAAGTGATCGACATCGCAGCGGTGAGCGAACTGGCCCATGCGGTTGGCGCGCTGGTGTTGGTCGACAATGTCTTTGCCACACCGATCTTGCAGCGCAGCTTGGACCTTGGGGCGGATGTGGTGATCTATTCTGCCACCAAACACATCGACGGTCAGGGGCGGGTGCTGGGCGGTGTGATCCTGGGCACCAAGGACTTTATCCGCGGCACGGTGGAGCCATACATGAAGCACACCGGCGGCTCCATGTCGCCGTTCAACGCGTGGGTGCTGCTTAAGGGGCTAGAGACGCTGGACCTGCGGGTTCGGGCGCAAGCCGACACGGCAGAGGCGCTGGCGAAGGCGTTGGATGGTCATTCCAAACTGGACCGAGTCATTTATCCCGGTCTGACCAGCCACGGCCAAAACAGGGTGGCCATGGCGCAGATGACGAAGGGCGGCACGGTCCTGTCCATCGATATCAAGGGTGGGCAGGAGGCGGCATTCCGCGTTCTGAACGCCCTGCGGGTGTTTGTGATTTCCAACAACCTTGGGGACGCCAAGTCCATTGTCACCCACCCCGCCACCACCACCCACCAACGGCTGCCAGACGATCAAAAAGCGCTCTTGGGGATCACACCCGGTCTGGTGCGTATCTCCTGCGGGTTGGAGGACACCGACGACCTGCGGGACGACCTGCTGTCGGCGCTCGATCTGGCATGATCCTACGCCCGGCGGTGGCCGAAGATGCCGCCGCCATCGCACATATATTCCACGACGCCGTGATGCGCGGCGCGGCCCAAGAGTACAGTTTGGAAGAGCGCCGTGCCTGGGCCGGTCCTGCACCCAACCCCGAAGGATGGCGCGCACGCATTGTCAGCCAGAGCATCCTGGTGGCCGATGTGCAGGGTCATCCTTGCGGGTTTGCCGCCCTGGCAGGGTCCGAATTCGACCTGCTTTTTGTCCACCCTGATCACACCGGGCAGGGCTTGGCCAAAGCTCTTCACGGCGAGCTACTGACCCAGGCTAAGAAGGCTGGCCGCGCCAAACTCACCACGTTCGCAAGCCACACAGCGCGCCCGTTTTTTGAAAAACAGGGGTGGAAAATGGTCCGTTCGAACTGTGTCAAACGCCGTGGTGTGGTGTTGAACAACTGGGCGATGACCCGCTCTATCTAAGCGAGATCAAGGGCTTTTCGGTCCCGTCGCGCAAAGGTGATCTTTTGCCATAAAGCTGGACACCGGATTGTCGCACCCCATCTACTGTTAGGACCATTACAGGGGGACACACCATGAACATTCACACGCCGCACATCGACCGTGATCCCACACGTGACGAAGCGGCCGCTGCTCTGGCGCTGCTGCGCCGCTGGGCAGGTGAAGCATCGGCGGCGGATATCGCCACTTTGGACCCGACATTGAAACGGCTTTTGCCCGGTGCAGAACAGCCGAAATATCCCACGCTTTACCGTCAGTATCCTGACGCGTTCGAGGCAGACGCGGCCTACCACGAGACCATGCCCTACCTACAGAATGGGCCGTCGAGCCTGATCCGCGGGGCCAAGCGGCAAATCCAGCATGTCGGTATTTCCAATTTCCGGTTGCCGATCCGGTACAAGACCCGTGACAATGGCGATCTGACGCTGGAGACGTCTGTGACTGGGACAGTCAGTCTGGAGGCTGACAAGAAGGGCATCAACATGTCCCGCATCATGCGGACCTTCTACCGCCGTGCCGAGGAGACCTTCAGCTTCGAGGTGATCGAGGCGGCGCTGGACGATTACAAGTCGGACCTGGAAAGTTTTGACGCTCGCATCCAGATGCGCCTGTCGTTTCCGGTGAAGGTGGACAGCCTGCGGTCGGGCCTGTCGGGGTACCAATACTACGACATCGCGCTGGAGTTGGTGGAACGCAACGGTGTGCGCCAGAAGATTGTGCACTTGGATTATGTCTATTCATCGACCTGCCCATGTTCGTTGGAACTGAGTGAACACGCCCGCCAAGTGCGCAGCCAACTGGCCACGCCGCATTCGCAGCGGTCCGTGGCGCGGGTGTCTGTGGTTCTTGACGACAGCTGCTCGGATTGTTTGTGGTTCGAAGACCTGATTGAGCTGTGCCGCGATGGCGTGCCCACCGAGACTCAGGTCATGGTGAAGCGCGAGGATGAGCAGGCGTTCGCGGAATTGAACGCGGCCAATCCAATCTTCGTCGAAGACGCGGCGCGGAGTTTTGCGGAGCAACTCTTGAAGGACACGCGCATCGGTGATTTCCGCGTGGTGGCCAGCCACCAGGAAAGCCTGCACAGCCATGACGCTGTGAGCGTCCTCACCGAAGGGGAAACTTTTGAGACCGCCAGCATTGATCCCAAGCTTTTCGCCAGCTTGATCCATGTGGGCTAAGGCGACCAAGTCTGATCCAAATGAACGGGGCCCTGTGGGGCCCCGTGTTGCATGATGGTTCTGGGCGGTGAGATTGGTCTTGCTTTGGTGCCATTTCATTTTGCGTGACCAGCTTGAGGGCACCCCCATGCTTGAATGCAGTTTGGGTTTCAGTTGACAGCGATTCAGCGACGGGCCAAGCCGAGGCATGTTTGACCTGCGTCCCGTGGCCTACGTGATTGGATTGCTGGTGGCGGTCTTTGGCGTCACCATGTTGGTTCCCATGGCAGTGGACTTGGCCTTGGGCACGGGCCATTGGGATGCGTTCCTGAAAAGCGCGGTGCTCAGCTTCGCCATTGGCGGGTTCACTGCACTGGCCTGCGCCACGGCCAGCCGACAGGGTTTGAGCCTACAACAGACCTTCCTGCTCACCACCGGCGTTTGGTTTGCCTTGCCGGTCTTTGGCGCCCTGCCGTTCGTCTTTGGTGCCACCGAAGCCCGCTATGTGGATGCGTTTTTCGAAGCGATGTCCGGTCTGACCACCACAGGCTCCACAGTGTTTTCCGGCCTGGATGAGATGCCCGAAGGATTGCTGCTGTGGCGCGGTCTTTTGCAATGGTTTGGCGGCATCGGAATCATTGTTGTGGCCATGGTGTTTCTGCCCGAACTGCGCATCGGGGGGATGCAGATTTTCCGGTCCGAAGGCTTTGACACCTTTGGCAAAATCCTCCCTCGCGCCACGCAGATCGCCAACCAGATCGCAGTGATTTATCTGGCCCTAACAGTCGCCTGTGCTGCGACCTACTTCGCGCTCGGCATGGACGGGTTTGACGCCATCGTCCATTCCATGACCACCATCGCCACCGGTGGATTTGCCAACACAGACAACTCGTTTTCCCTCATGGGCGCGCCGGTGGAATATGCTGCCGTTGTCTTCATGCTACTCGCGGCTCTGCCGTTTGTACGTTATGTGCAACTGCTGAACCGTGGCGGTTTCGCGATTTTTGACGACAGTCAAATCCGAGCGTTCTTCGCCACGGCTGCCGCGGTTTGCCTGATCATGACCCTCTGGCTTTGGGCGCAGCAGGGCTTTGGCGAAGAAGCCTTCCACAAGGCCATGTTCAACACTGTCTCGGTCATCACGGGAACCGGCTACGCCAGCGCCGATTACATGCAGTGGGGCGCCTTCGCGGTGGCGTTTTTCTTCTTCATCGGCCTCATTGGCGGTTGCGCGGGCTCCACAGCGTGCTCCATCAAAATCTTCCGATACCAGCTTTTGATCACAGCCATCATTGCGCAGATCAAACGCATCCATGCGCCGTCCGGGCTTTTCACCACGCGCTACGACGGCCGCACGGTGGGCGAGGATGTGATCAACTCGGTGATGGTGTTCTTCGTGCTCTTCATCCTGTCCATCGGGGTGCTGTCCGTGGCGTTAAGCCTCACGGGCCTCGATTTCATCACGTCCCTGTCCAGCGCCGCCACCGCCATTGCCAATATCGGCCCTGGCCTGGGGCCCGAAGTGGGCCCGGCGGGCAACTTCGCCGGTCTCAATGATCTGGCCAAGTGGCTGATGGCGGCGGGGATGCTCGTGGGGCGGTTAGAGCTCTTGGTGGTCTACACGCTCTTCACCGTCCAGTTCTGGCGGGCGTGATCTTCCCTTTCCGCCAACCGCACGTTAGGACGCCGCGCAACGTTCACTGGGGGCTGCCATGAAATTCACTTTGTCCTGGCTCAAGGATCACTTGGACACCGACGCGTCGCTGTCCGAGATTGGTGAAGCGCTGACAGATTTGGGGTTGGAGGTCGAAGAGATCATCGATCCGGCCTCCCGATTGGGTGCCTTTACCTTGGGCAAAGTGGTGAAGGCGGAAAAGCACCCCGACGCGGATAAGCTGAAGGTTTGCCAGGTAGCGACGGCCAGTGGTGAGACTCAGATCATCTGCGGCGCGCCCAACGCTCGCGAAGGGATCACTGTGGTTGTGGCCGCACCGGGGACGTACGTGCCAGGCATCGACACAACCATCCAAGTGGGCAAAATCCGCGGCGTCGAAAGCCACGGCATGATGTGTTCGGAACGGGAAATGGAATTGTCCGACGAACACAATGGCATCATCGAATTGCCCAGCGGCGAAGTGGGACAGAGCTTCGCCGATTGGTTGGCTGAGAATGATCCATCCAAAGTGGATCCGGTGATCGACATCGCGATCACACCCAATCGGCCCGACGCGCTCGGAGTGCAAGGCATCGCTCGAGACTTGGCCGCCCGTGGTCTGGGGACCCTGAAAACCCGTGAGTTGGACGCGCCCATTGAGGGCAGCTTCCCGTGCCCAATAACAGTCAGCATTGACGACGATTGCCTTGCCCAAGCGCCGGTTTTCTACGGTCGCCTGATCCGTGGTGTGAAAAACGGACCAAGCCCAGAGTGGTTGCAGACCACGCTCAAGGCCATCGGACTGCGCCCGATCAGCTTCCTGGTGGATGTGACCAACTTCTTCACCTACGACCGCAACCGCCCGCTGCACGTGTTCGATGCCGACAAGATCACCGGCTCCAGCCTGCGCATGCATGTGGCGAAGGGCGGTGAGACGTTGGTGGGTTTGGACGAGAAAGAATACACGTTCGAGCCCGGCATGACGATCATTTCCGATGCCGAAGGCCCCGAAAGCATCGCGGGGGTCATGGGCGGTCTGCGCACCGGCTGCACCGAGGAAACCGTGAACGTCTTTGTGGAAGCCGCCTATTTCGACCCGATCCGCACTGCTCAAACGGGCAGGGCGTTGAAGATCAACTCTGACGCCCGCTATCGTTTTGAGCGCGGGATCGATCCCACCTGGACCTCCATTGGCCTCGACCACGCCACACAGATGATCCTGGATCACGCGGGTGGTGAGGCATCCGAGGTTGTCATTGCGGGTGAAATTCCTGACGTGACGCGCAGCTACAAGCTCGACACCGCCCGCGTGCAGAGCCTTGTGGGCATGGAGATTGACCCGGATGTGCAGCGCGATACGCTCACCAAACTGGGGTTCTGCCTGGATGACGACGACACCGCCCACGTGCCGCCGTGGCGACCCGATGTGCTGGGCGAAGCGGACCTGGTCGAAGAGGTCGCCCGTGTGGCGTCGCTCACCAAACTGGAAGGTCGCCCACTGGCGCGCGTGCAAACCGGTGTCCCCAAGGCGATCCTCACCCGCGGCCAGCAACGCGAAGCGATGGCGCGGCGCACCTTGGCCGCCCTTGGGTACAACGAATGCGTGACCTACAGCTTCATCGACCAAGCCTCGGCTGCACACTTCGGTGGCGGCGCGGATGCGCAGATGCTTGAAAACCCAATCTCGTCTGAAATGAGCCACATGCGCCCGTCGCTCTTGCCGGGCCTCTTGCAAGCGGCTGCGCGCAATCAGGCGCGCGGTGCCATGGATCTGGCTCTGTTCGAAGTTGGGCCAGCATTCCAGGGCGGTGAACCTGGGGAACAGCAAACGCTGATCACCGGTCTCCTCATCGGCCAATCCGGCCCCCGCGACCCCCATGGCGCTCGCCGGGGACTGGACGTCTACGACGCCAAAGCAGATATGGAGGCCGTTCTGGCGGCCGTCGGTGCGCCAGCCAAGGTTCAGATTTTCCGCGACACCCCGTCCTGGTATCACCCCGGTCGGTCCGGTCGCTTTGGCCTGGGACCCAAGAAAACCATCGGGCAATTCGGCGAACTGCACCCCAAGACGCTCGACGCGTTCAACGTCAAAGGGCCTGGTCTCGCCTTCACTGTCTTCCTCCAAGAGGTCCCCGAACCCCGCAAGGCCGCCGCCACCCGCCCCGCGCTGGTGCTCAACGACCTGCAAGCGGTGGAACGCGATTTTGCCTTTGTGGTGGATGCCGAGGTGGAGGCGCTCAAGTTGGTCAATGCCGCCGCCGGTGCCGATAAGGCGCTGATCGAAACCGTCTCGGTGTTCGACGAATTCTCAGGTGAAAAAGCCGAAGCGCAAATGGGTGCGGGCAAGAAATCCCTTGCGATCTCCGTCCGGCTGCAACCCACCGAGAAAACGCTCACTGAAAAGGACATCGAGGCGGTCAGCCAGAAGATCGTCGCTAAGGTGTCCAAGGCCACCGGAGCCGAACTTCGTAAATAGAGCCACGATCCGTCTTCATTGTTCCAAAAATACTCAAACGCGGCGCCTCCCGTTGGTGCCGCGTTTGACATTCTGGACCACCGGCGTAGCTGAGCCCCAGAGGGAAGGGAGCATCACCATGACACTCAAAGTCTATCTCAGCGGAGAAATTCACACCGATTGGCGCGAACAGATCATCACCGGCGCAGCCGGGTTGGACGTCACGTTCAACTCTCCTGTGACCGACCATGCTGCTAGCGACGATTGCGGTGTGGCCATCCTCGGGGCGGAGCCAAACAAGTACTGGCACGACCATAAGGGGGCCATGGTCAACGGCATCCGCACGCGCCACGGTATCGAAAACGCGGACGTTGTGGTGGTTCGGTTCGGCGAAAAGTACAAACAGTGGAACGCGGCTTTTGACGCGGGCTATGCCGCGGCTCTGGGTAAGTCGCTGATTGTGCTGCACGGACCCGAGCATCAGCACGCGCTCAAAGAAGTCGACGCCGCCGCTTTGGCTGTGGCCGAGCAGCCAGGGCAGGTGGTGGAAATCCTTCGCTACGTCCTCACAGGTGCTCTGCCGGGCGCAACCGCCGCCGCCGCAGAGTAAGCGCAGCCCTAAACGACGATGGGTCCTGCGCGGTTCAGCACTTCGCGCAGGAGGCTGTACACCGTCGCAGCCGACGTGCGGGCCATGCCGGGCGACGGCTTTCCCGCGATGGTCATCTCATACTCAGCCGCGCCAGCGGTCACCCAATAGCTATGTGTGTTGCCCTGTGCCTGAGGGTCGGCAATCAAAGTCACTTCGGTCCGGTCAAACCCGATCCCAGCGAGGGCAAGTGCCGCGGCCACATTAGCGTTTTTCGGAAAATCTCGCGCGGCGTCTCTGGCGCTGCCTTGGAAAAACGGTGTGGCCGTGGACAAGCGGTCCAGGTCGACCAGTCCCTCGGCCGGCGAGCCTTTCCACGCAGCGGGTGGTTTGCGGCCTTCGTATCGCACACGTTCTATTCCGCCTGGCCGTAGGGCCGCCAGCAAGTCCAACCCGCCCAGAGCACCAGCGGGCAGGATCAGTCGTGACCCACCACGCTCCGCCGCGGATTTCAGTTCGTTGTAGAGCACATCGTCACTCAACGCCCCCACAGACGCCACGACGCAATCCACGCCATCGTTCAAGCATTTGGGTACGACCTCGGACACCGCACCATGACCGGCGCATTCCACCACCAGGTCGGGCTTTGGCTCCACCAAAAGCTCCTCCGCTGTGGTGACGGTGGCCCAAGGCGTCTCACGCCCAGGTCGAACCAGAACGCGCAATTCGGCGTCGGGAAGGTGGTCCTTGATCAGTCCACACAGAGTCTCGCCGATATTGCCGTATCCTATGATCCCGATGCGCATGTGTGGTGCCTCCCCTTGGGAAACACCACCAGTCGGTTGCGCTCAGGTCAATCCCGAGCGGGAATGTTCAGCCCACGTTGAACGGCGGGACGATCCAAAAAGCGATCCAAATATGCGACCACGTTTTTGTGGTCTTCCCATCCGACGACCTCCTTGGCCCCGTAATAATCCAGACCGCGCAGCCAAGGCGCAATGGCCATGTCCGCGATGGAATAGTCGCCTGCGATCCAATCCTTATGGGCCAACTGTCCATCCAGAACGCCCAACAAACGCTTGGCCTCGCCAATGTAGCGGTTGCGCGGGCGGGGGTCTTCGATCTCGGCCCCAGCGAACTTGTAAAAAAATCCAAGCTGGCCGAACATTGGCCCAAGCCCACCCATTTGGAACATCAGCCATTGGGTGATGTGTGCCCGTTCGGTGGCAGATCCGCCAAAAAACTTCTCGGTCTTGCCTGCCAGATACAGCAGAATGGCACCGGACTCGAACAATCCAATCGGTGCCCCATCGGGCCCGTCAGGATCAACGATGGCCGGGATTTTGTTGTTTGGATTGAGCGAGAGGAAATCTGGGCTTTTCACGTCCGCATCGGCCAAAGTCACCTTGTGCGCCTCATAGGGCAGGCCTGTTTCTTCGAGCATGATCGACACTTTCACCCCGTTGGGTGTCGGGAAAGAATAAAGCTGCAAAACCGACGGATCGGCGGCGGGCCATTTTTGTGTTATGGGAAAAGTGGATAGGTCGGTCATGGTCTTGTGTCCTTGAGGGCGCACGAGGCGCAACTGGACCAACAAGTATGCCGCCAGGGATGAAAAGTAAGACCCAAACCTGTGCACAGACGAAGACCGGCTGTGCCCCAATTCGCCATCAGACGAAGGATTGAGCTGCGGATCAATGTCCTAGCCGCCATAACAACGAAAAGCCCCCGTGGCGGACCAAGGGGGCTACGCACGGGCAGACGCCCGGTTCGCAGTCGACCTGCTTAAAGCAAACCTTCGCGCTGCGCCTTTTTGCGCGCGAGCTTGCGCGCACGGCGGATCGCTTCAGCCTTCTCGCGCGCCTTCTTTTCAGAAGGTTTTTCGAAGTGCTGTTTCAGCTTCATCTCGCGAAATACGCCTTCACGTTGCAGCTTCTTCTTCAGCGCTCGAAGCGCCTGGTCGACATTGTTGTCGCGAACACTAACCTGCATTCTGGTGTCACCACCCTTCCAGTTAAAGTTGCATTTTCAGCAGGAGGGTGGCCTATAACAACAGCGGCACGGCCTGTCCAGTGCCGGTCCGACCAAAGGAGGAAGAACGCCGATGACGTTCGACACAGACCCCAGTGATGCGATCAAGGATCAGTTGCTGGATGCGATTTTGCCCCATGTGCCCTTTGATGGTTGGTCGGAAACCAGTTTTCAGGCGGCGCTGGCCGACAGCGATGTGGATGCAACAGTGGCGCGCGCGACCTGTCCGCGGGGTGCCGTAGACCTCGCGGTTGCATTTCACGAACGCGGCGACCGGCTGATGGTCGCGCGGCTCAAGTCCGAAGACCTGAGCGCCATGCGGTTCCGGGACCGGGTGGCGGCGGCGGTGCGGTTTCGGTTGGAAGCGGCGGAGGACAAGGACGCGGTGCGGCGCGGCGCCACGCTGTTCGCTCTGCCGATGTACGCAGCCGATGGGGCCAAGCTTATTTGGGGGACAGCAGACCTGATCTGGGACACGCTGGGCGACAGTTCGGACGATCTCAATTGGTACACAAAAAGGGCAACATTGTCAGGGGTTTACAGTTCCACGGTGCTCTACTGGCTGGGCGACGAAAGCCCAGAAAATCAACGGACTTGGCGGTTTTTGGATCGTCGTATCGATGATGTGATGCAAATCGAAAAGCTGAAATCTCAGGTGGAGGCCAACCCCATTCTGAAACCACTAGCCAGCGCTTCCAATTGGGCGTTCAGTTGGGTTAAGCCGCCCAACAAGATGCGGCCGATGGACTTTCCAGGGAGCTTTGGCCGCCAACGCTAACGGCCGCCCGCGGGGCGTCGCACGACGGAGGACGCCCCGATGACTGTACCAAACACCATGCAAGCCGTTGAAATCACTGAGGCTGGCGGGCCAGAGGTGCTGAAACCGGCGACCCGAGATGTGCCGCAACCGGCGGCGCATGAGGTGCTGATCCGAGTGGCTTACGCGGGTGTGAACCGGCCCGACGCGTTGCAGCGAGCGGGGCTCTACAAGCCACCGGCGGGGGCGTTGGACCTGCCGGGGTTGGAGGCATCGGGGGAAATCGCTGCGGTGGGCTCTGCCGTAAGTGATTGGAAAGTCGGCGATAAATGTTGTGCGCTGCTGCCGGGTGGGGGCTATGCTGAATATGTCGTCACCCCTGCCGCGCATGCTTTGCCCATCCCTGAGGGCATGGATCTAAAACAGGCCGCCTGTCTGCCAGAGACATTTTTTACAGTATGGTCAAATGTTTACGACCGAGGCGGGCTGCAAGCCGGGGAGACTTTCCTGGTGCACGGCGGGTCCTCGGGCATTGGAACCACGGCGATCCAACTGGCGGCGGCCAAAGGGTCACGGGTGTTCGCAACCGCCGGGTCGGACGAGAAATGCGCGGCCTGCGTGGCGCTTGGGGCGGAGCGGGCAATCAACTACAAAACCGAAGATTTCGTGGAGGTGATGAAGGGCGTAGGCCGGGCCAACGTGATCCTCGACATGGTTGGCGGCAGCTATATTCCACGCAATATCAAATGCTTGCAGGACCAAGGGCGGCTTGTGCAAATCGCATTCTTGGAAAGTCCGAAGGTCGAATTGAACTTCGCTCAGATCATGCTGAGAAGGCTCACGCTCACCGGGTCCACCCTGCGCCCGCAGTCCGACCTGGCCAAAGCCCGCATCGCCGACGCCTTACGGTCTGAGGTCTGGCCCCTGCTGTCATCGGGCAAACTGGCGCCCGTGATCGACAGCGAATTCGCACTCACGGCAGCATCCGAGGCCCACGCCCGCATAGAAAGCAGCCAACACATCGGCAAAATCGTCCTCAACGTTGCGGGCTGACCCGGGCGTACCATTCGTACCAGCCTGGAGGGATTTTGAACATTTCGTACATGTTTGAGACCCCCCGGTTTCGTACCAATCGTACCGGGCTGGGAGGGTTTTGGACAAACCCGCGTAGCCTGCAGCTGGACCTCACTTTTTGTAGTTTCGCTGCTCGATAATCACTTTGAATGTCTGCGCCCCGAGCGCGCCACCGGCTATGCCGAGGCCCACAGGAACGGTAAGACCGGCGATGCCCAGACTACCTAACAATGACCCCACCGAGGTGATCAGACCAACCTTCCAAAGTGCGCCGTAGCTGCCGGGGTGGGCATCAAGATAGGCTACGCATTTGTTCACCATGGAGGCCAAGTTGACCAAGCGATCTCTGAGCGTGGTGACGTCTTCATCGCTGACCGGGGCGTCCACTGTTTCGGGGATGGCCGACGCCACACTTGTTGCAGCGGCGAGCATCTTGGTCAGTGTGTCTCGCTTCGCCTCATAGGCGTCCAACTGCTCGGGGTCATTCGGTATCGGCAGCGCCCCATGCGCCGCCATTTCAGTTTGTATCACATGAACCAGATACGCGGCGCGGTCGCGGATAACGGGGTAAGACGCTTCAAGCGCAGCCCGTACTTCGCGTGTCGACGGTCGGGCAGCGTCGTTTTTGTCTTGGTCCTTTGGAAGCGGCGGCGGTTCTTCGGAGGTTACATCTTCAGAAGGCTGAAACTCACCGCGCAGATAGGCGAGGGTCTTTTGAGCCCGTTCTTCGTTGTCGTAGATTTTGGACAGGGCTTTGAGCTGCGGATCGGCCTCGGTGGCTGGGGTGTTTGTGAAGAACAGGCCGTTGTCATAGTTCCAGCCGAAACTCGACAGAGTCGAACCGCGACCGGTCATTTTGGGCAGATCTTTGATCGGTGACAGGTCCGCAACCTGTGTGTCTTTGAGGTTGAGGCTCTGCAACTGCGCCAGCCCCGAGAGCGGGGCGATGTCGGTGACCTGTGTTTTCCAGAGGTTGAGGTTCTGCAACTGCGCCAGCCCCGAGAGCGGGGCGATGTCGGTGACCTGTGTTTTCCAGAGGTTGAGGCTATGCAACTGCGCCAGCCCCGAGAGCGGGGCGATGTCAGCAACCCGTGTGCCCCTGAGGTCGAGACTCTGCAACTGCGCGAGCCCGGAGAGCGGGGTGATGTCGGCGACCTGTGTGTCCCAGAGGCTGAGGCTCTGCAACTGCGCCAGCCCCGAGAGCGGGGCGATGTCGGTGCCCTGTGTGCCCCAGAGGGTGACAGATGTGATCTGCGCACTTTTTGCGACTGACTGAGCGAACTCTGATAGGTCGGCTCGATCAATCCGAACGGTGGTGAGTTTTGGCAAACTGATTAGAACGCTCAGATCACCCACCGGGGCAGTTCCGATGTCCAAGTTAGTTAAATTGGGACATTGGGTGAGTATCGAAATGTCAGATATTTGAGTGCCGTCGATATCGATTGTGGTCAGCGATGTGAGGTTGACGATGTTTTCTGAGAGCCTGTCCAAGGCTTTGAACTCGTCTTGGTTGTAGAAACTGATCTCGGTCGTACCCTCTGCGATGGCCTTTTCAATCAGCGCGGTCGCGGCGGCGTAGGCTTTTTCGGCATCTGACTGGGCCATGATTTGAAATATTCCTTTGCACCTATGATCGGATCAGAAGTCGAGGCGATACCCGGGTCAAGCCCGGGTATGACAGTTTGAAGACGGGTCCATAGCGTTTCGGGCTAACTTGAATCGGTGTTTCGCTGCCTCTCACTTCGGTTGAACGCGAAACCCGATCCTCTGTGTGTCAGGCCAATGCAGAAATGCCTTAGCGTACCGGGTCCATCCGCACTGTCGCTGTGCAATCGCGGATCACGTCGCGGCCGCAGCGGCGGGGCTCCAGGTCTTTGGTCAGGCATATCCGCGCCTCGGCCACGTAGCCGTCCCGGCAGGTGATGGTGATCTGGTCCGCCGATAGCTCTGGGTTGGCCTCCAGCCACGCCTCCTCCACCACTCTTGCCGGTATTTCCAGCGACCGGGGCAGTTGCCGGAACACCGGGGGGCGTGTGACAGAATCGTAGGCGTCGCGGCTCGTCCTGTAATACTCGACCCCGGACAACCCGGTGCAGCGCCCGTGTTTGCGCCACTGGTACCAGGCCAGCCCGCCGGACCCCATGATGTCGACCATCTGCGCGCTGTCGGCCCGCGAGGGATCCTGTAACCGGGGCACCTCGCAGAACTCTGGCCATCCGTCTTCGTATTGCGGCCATAGGCCGTGCAGCACCCAGCCGTGGTCGTGCCGCGCGTCGCAACTGTCGGCGTCCCGCGCATCGCCTTCGCGCGCGCACCAGGATGGCTGCCACGACAGCGCCATGACATAGTAGTCGAAGTCGCCCGGTGTGTTGGCCCGTGCCGCGTTCCCCGTGCCCAGCACGCTCATAGCCAGGGCGCACCCCAGCAAAACCCCAATCCATCGCATTTGTGGCCTTTCCTCCGGCGGTAACTGCGCTTATGTTCATGGCAACCCTCCCAAACATTGAGGACAAGCGCCACCCCGCCACAGGCGGCCCCGTGCCCGTTGGGTGATGAGACAGGAGACCGAAGAGATGCAAAAGCAGCCCATTCACGCCAAGGCCACCGCCGTTTGGTTGGTGGACAACACCACGCTCAGCTTCAAGCAGATCGCGGAGTTCTGCGGTTTCCACGAGTTGGAAGTGCAAGGCATTGCCGATGGCGATGTGGCGGGCGGCGTGAAGGGGTTTGATCCCATCGCCAACAACCAGTTGACAGCAGATGAGATCAAGAATGGTGAGGCCAACCCGCTCTCTCGGTTGAAGCTGAAGTACAATGCGGCGGCTGTGGGCGAAGACGAACGGCGCGGGCCGCGGTACACGCCGCTGTCGAAGCGCCAAGACCGTCCGGCGGCGATCCTGTGGCTGGTGAAGTTCCACCCGGAGTTGGCAGACAGTCAGATTTCCAAGCTGGTGGGCACGACCAAACCGACAATCCAGTCGATCCGGGACCGGACGCATTGGAATATCTCAAATATTCAGCCGGTGGACCCGGTTGCATTGGGGTTGTGCCGTCAGTCAGAGCTTGACGCGGCGGTGGCCAAGGCGGTGGCGAAAAAGGCCAAAGAGGGCGGTGTGATGTCGGACGAGGAACGGCGCAAGCTGGTGTCGACGGAGCAGAGCTTGTCAATGGAGCCGGAACCCAAGATGCCTGCGGGGATTTCTGGGTTGGAGAGCTTCTCGTTGACGGATGACCCGCGTGGGGATGACGATGACGAGGATCAGATGGACCCGCTGGTGGATGCGGACAGTTTCTTCAACTTGCCGAGCGATCAGCCTGATGAGGAAGAGCAGCCTTAGGGGCGGTAGGTAGCTATAGCCTGTTGGACGGCGGCTCTGGCCCTGACGCTGTCCCAACCTCCCCCAATATCGTTTCCGTTCGGCAGTACTAAGTAGTGAAGCCGACACATGTCCTTTAGCAGAGTTAAGTCTGAGGCGTACACGCCTCGTAAAGAGAGTTGTCGCAATCTCGTCAACCCACTAAGCGGTGTGATATCCCTAACTCGCGTACCAGAGAGGTAAAGCTCCGACAACCTCCTTGGCTCATTGAGCGGAGTTATATCACTTACTTGAGTGAATGATAGGTAGAGTTTTGACAACTCGGTTAGCCCGCTGATCAGAGACAAGTTGTCTACTTCGGTACCCGTTAAGTCTAGCTCTAACAGACCCGTCAGACCAGCGACTTTCTTTAGCCCATCGTTGCTTAGCTCGGTGTTTCTGGCATCATAAGTGGTCGCGCTAACACTAATGCACTGTAATCCATCTTTGGTATTGGCCGGTAGCCAATAACCACGATTGCCGTCAACTGCGTCGCACTCTGTGGGCGGATTGTCTGCGGATGTAATTACAGGTTTAGTGCTTGCGACCGTCCTTCTTGCTATGAGTTCCTCCAATTCCGCTTCATTTGCAGAAAAGCATGCGCGAGCTTGGTCCAGGGCCGTTTGGGTTGTTTGTAGCTGTGCCGATAGTGTCGCGGTCTCCGCTTCTTCGGCACTCATGGCCGTTTTTGCTTGGGCCAAGGCACTGTCCAAAGATGAAATGCGATCTTGCAGTGTTTCGATGTCGGCTCGGGCTTGGGCTTCGGCAGCCAGCGCGGCTGCAGTTTCCGCTGCCGACGCTTCAAGCCGGTTTTGGAAGTCTTCTTCCAATTGGTTTCGATCAGCCTCCAAGTCAGTGATAGTTGACCGAAGCGCATCAACTGTTTGCTGCGCCTCTGCACTCATACTGTCCAATGTCGCTTGTGTTGGGCGTTTTCGAAGGTCTGCGACCTCCGCTTGCAAAGAGGTTAACCTTTGGTTTAACCCAAAATAGTCTTCGGGGACCATGGCAGCCCCGATTTGACCCACGCCCACAAACAGCGCGACGATGATTGCCCAGACGGTGGCTGACGGCGACAGGCGTTTGGCGCGGCCCCAAAAGCTTCTCTCTCGGCTCAAAGCCTCAGCCCTTTCGGCTGCGAGGCGAAGCTGCCTCTCTTGTTCCTTTTTTTCCTTTTCTCGGATTTCTCCAATCAAACGGCGCGCTTCATTGGCCATGAACCCATTCGGAAATCGACCCAGATATGCCTCGTAACTCCCAATTGAGTTCAAGCGCTGCGCGTTTTCAAAGGCCATATTGTCGGCGGCGAAGTCGAGATCATCTTCGGATGCTGCGCGCGATGTCTGCGGTACTTCCCCGCTGCCCAAGCGTTTGGTTGCGGCAGCAACAATTTCTGGGATGCACTCGCCAAGTGTGCGGCCGTTGGCGACGACTTCGCGGTTGAGGCCGTCCAAGTCCGGGGGCAGGGCGAGATCAACATCTTCAAGTTCAACGCCCAAGTATCGGTTCAGTTTGACAGCAAACCTTGCCTCGTTGCGGACCCAAGTGGAGCCAGCAGAGGCCACAGTCCATAGAACAAGTACGACGCGCGAACGTCGTAACCGTTTGTCGATTGCGTCCCCGAAGTGTTCGTTCGTTTCCAAATCAATGTCGGTGATGTACGAGTAGCCAGCCTCGCGGAGTGCTCGGGCAACTTGAACAGCCAAGCCGCGCTCTTCACGCTTGTAGCTGATAAAGACGTCAATCTGTTGGTCTTGATCGTTATCACTGGCCACAATCATACCTCGCCAATTCAGATGGCCAGGTACCGTTAACCAAGCCGTCTGTGAAGCACCTAGACGCGGGTGCGGGCCTTGAGCGCGGCGGTTATGGTGCCGTCGTCAAGGTAGTCCAGTTCTCCGCCCACGGGCACGCCTTTGGCCAGGGTGGTCACCGTTACCTTCTTCTCCAAGATGTCGGCGATGTAGTGGGCGGTCGTTGCCCCATCGACCGTCGCCCCCAAGGCCAGGATCACTTCGGACACGGCCTCTGACATCACGCGGTCCTCCAGCTTGGGCAGGCCCAGGTCTTCTGGTCCCACTGCGTCCAGGGCGGAAAGCGTACCGCCCAGCACATGGTAGCGGCCTTTGAAGACCTGCGACCGCTCCATGGCCCATAGGTCGGCCACATCCTCCACCACGCACAGCTGTCCGTTCGCGCGGGCAGGGTCGCGGCAGATGTCGCAGATGTCCTCGGTGGTGATGTTCCCGCAGTTCAGACATTCCCGCGCGGTGGCGGCGACCTCGGCCATGGCGTCGGCCAAAGGGATCAAGAGCAAAGAGCGTTTACGCACCAAATGCAGCACAGCTCGACGTGCGGACCGTGGTCCCAGCCCCGGCAGTTTCGCCATGAGCTCTATCAATGCCTCAATTGACCCCGAACCTTGCGACATACTCACTCCAGATCACACAACCGCCACACTCAAATTAGCGCTGCGTCACGGCATATGCCACGACCAACGCATCAAACCATGCTCATTTGTGGGGCAGGGCGGCGGGACCCGGGCGCGCCAAAGCGCGGCTGGGGACATAATAATCACGGGCCCGCATCAGCGGGTGCGTGTCCTTTTGATCAGGTTCGGTCGCCTGCTCAGGTGTAGGCAATCCACAAGAGGATCAGGCCCAGGATGACTCGGTAGATCACGTAGGGCGTGAAGCTCACAGATTTCATCAGGCGGAACATCAGCACCAATGCGGCTAACGCGGATAAGAATGCGAACACCGCCGCGATCGCGCCATCACGGGCGGCTCCGGCATCCGCGCTGGTGGCAACTTCTGCGCCCAGCAGAAGTCCCGCCATGGCGATGGTTGGGATCGACATGAGCATCGCCAGCTTCGCGCCGTCTTCGCGGCTGTATCCCAATTGCCGCGCGCCTGTGATGGTGATGCCTGACCGAGACGTGCCGGGGATCAGCGCCAGCACTTGCCATAGGCCCATGATCACGGCGTGTTTAAGCGACCATTCTTCGGCTTTGCGGGTTTCGCCGCCTGTTTGGTCGGCCCAGTACAGTACGATACCGAACACCAGCATGGTCCATCCGATCACGGCGGTGGAGCGCAGCATGTCCGTGAGACCGGTGACCTTGAAGATGAAGCCCGCTATCACCACCGGGACGGTGGCGACGACCAGGCACAGGGCCAGCCAAGCGCCTTGGCTGTCGACCCGCCCGCGCAACAGGCTCAGCGATCCTACGGCCGCAGATTTCACGTCTGGCCAGAAATAGATCACAACCGCAAAGAGCGTGCCCACATGCACAGCCACGTCGATCACCAAACCTTGGTCATCCATCCCCGTCAGATTGGGGAGCAGAATCAAGTGGCCGGACGATGAAATGGGCAGGAATTCTGTGATGCCTTGGATCACAGCGACAAGAAAAAGGTGGAACAGGGACATCCGCAGTCACTCACACAGGAAAATAGGACAACTAACTTTCCCTATTTTACAAAGATTTTGGCCCCTGAGGTCGCAGTCGGAACCAATTTTTTTCACATAAGTCAGAAATGCTGACTTTTCATTTCACAACACCCGCCGTATAGGCGTGGCAACGGTGCAACCTTACGGGGTATGCACTCTTGTCGCGACCACAGCCCCAGAGGGATGCAAATGGCCGAACAACGGATGCTTCAGTTCGTTTCAGTACCACGGGACATGCCAACCAAGCGTGCGCCCAATGACCGCAAAACGAACTTTGACGAGATATACGCGGAATACGCCGCAGCCAAGGCCGAAGAACAAGCGGGTCGCTGTTCGCAGTGTGGTGTGCCCTATTGCCAATCCCATTGTCCGCTGCACAACAATATTCCCGACTGGTTGCGCCTGACCGCCAATGGCCGCCTGAAAGAAGCCTATGAGGTGTCGCAGGCCACCAACACCTTCCCAGAAATCTGCGGTCGCATCTGTCCGCAGGACCGGCTGTGCGAAGGCAATTGTGTGATTGAACAGTCCGGCCACGGCACAGTCACCATCGGGTCGGTGGAAAAGTACATCACAGACACCGCCTGGGAAGAAGGCTGGGTGGAGGACATCAAGCCTTACCAGGAACGCCCCGAAAGCGTCGGGATCATCGGCGCGGGCCCCGGTGGGTTGGCCGCTGCTGATGTGCTGCGCCGCCAAGGTGTCCAAGTCACGGTCTATGACCGCTATGACCGCGCAGGCGGCCTGATGGTCTACGGCATCCCCGGCTTCAAGCTGGAAAAACACATCGTGGAACGGCGCAACAAGCTGCTGGCCGACGGCGGGGTGACGTTCAAACTGAACTGCACCGTGGGCAAAGACATCAGCTTTGATGACATCCGCAAGGAACATGACGCCGTGCTCATCGCCACGGGTGTCTACAAATCCCGTGACCTGCCAGCGCCGGGCGTCGGAGCCCAGGGCG
This sequence comes from Pseudomonadota bacterium, assembly GCA_039178645.1. Lineage (GTDB taxonomy): Bacteria > Pseudomonadota > Alphaproteobacteria > Rhodobacterales > Rhodobacteraceae > Mangrovicoccus. Next base: position 28,597 of record JBCDFD010000006.1, read on the forward strand.
TGGTTCGGGCCATCGACTATCTGACCGCCTCCAACAAGACCGGTTTGGGTGACAGCGTGCCGGAATTTGAGAGCGGAGAGCTCAACGCCGACGGCAAGCGCGTGGTGGTCATCGGCGGTGGCGACACGGCCATGGACTGCGTCCGCACAGCGGTGCGCCAGGGCGCGACCTCGGTCAAATGCCTCTACCGCCGCGACCGCGCGAACATGCCGGGTTCACAGCGGGAAACTCAGAACGCCGAAGAAGAGGGCGTGGAGTTCGTCTGGCTGTCCGCGCCCAAAGGCTTCACTGGTGATCCGGTTGACGGTGTCATGGTCCAGAAAATGCGCTTGGGCGCACCTGATGCCACAGGCCGCCAAGTGCCTGAGATTATTGAGGGTGCCGACTATGTCGAAGGCGCAGACCTGGTGATCAAAGCGCTGGGGTTCGAACCCGAGGACTTGCCCGGTCTTTGGGGCCAGCCCGACTTGGAAGTGACCCGCTGGGGCACCATCAAGGCCGATTTCCGCACCCATGAGACATCCATGAAAGGCGTCTATGCGGCCGGTGACATCGTTCGGGGCGCGTCGTTGGTGGTTTGGGCGATCCGTGATGGTCGCGAAGCCGCCGAAGCCATGCTTCAGCAGTTCAGCGCAGCTGCGGCCTCCGTAGCGGCTGAGTGACACCCGTGTCGTTGCCCGGTGCATTCCCCTCAGTGGCCATAGTGGCGGCTTCCGCGGTTTTGACTATGGCAATCGCCTCTGGTGCCCAGGCGCAGCAAGCCGCTGTGCCCGAGGGCTGTGCGGCCGTGATGACCGTGCAGACCCGCGGGTGCACAGTGCAGCATCGGTTGATCTGTGAGGATTTGGCGCCCGGAGACTTCCGCTTGGCGCTTTACGGTCCAGGCGGCCCGTTCCTCATCGGGCACTACAATCGGCATTACCAGACCCTGGCCAGCGTGATTGTGCCCACACAGAAAATCACCCGGTCGCTGGATGCCGGACCTGATCCGCTCAACATGGACGAATTGTTGGACGACGGGCTCGACACTTACGATTTTACCGAAGTCGAGGAGCGCCCAGGCAGCGGCCCCGTAGAGGTGCGCATGATGGGGTTTGACCGCCTCACCGGAGACACCATCGAGATCGACGGACGCAGCCTGCTGGTCACTGAGTTTGAATACCGGCGCATCGGGCCAGATGGTGAAGTGATGGAACATTTCGCAGGCCAGCAGTTTGTGGACCCGGATTTCCTCACCATCTACGCGGGCACGTTCATCGACAAAACTGGGGGCAGCGAGCCCAACGATCTGTCGCCTGTGAAGTTTTACGGCCCGGACGATCCAGGGTTTCTGAGCGCGGTTCCCCGCCACGATTGCCCGGCCACCGACGCGTCCTTTTCCCTGCCCTCGGAGCAGGACCAATGAGGCCCGACCCGTGCCTGTCTTTGCCCATTCTTGCCGCGCCCCATGCGTTTCCTGCGCAACGGGCCGCGTTTTCCGTGAGCTTTATGAACGGACCTTTGGACCGTTTGGCTGCGGTATGGCAAACGTATGGCAAGCGTATGGCACATGTATGGCAGCACAATAAGCCACAGCCGTTGCGTGAAACCGTAAAATGGCAGGTGAGCTGACATGATGAAATCTAAAGGAATATCTGGATCGGGCGCGCTGCGCGTTGGTCTTCTGGCGGTGGCTCTGACCGCCCTGAGCGGATGTGTGGTGACCAAACCCATTGGTGTGGTGACCGACGTGGCCGTGGGCACGGTGAAGGTCGCAGGCAATGTTGTGGGCACTGCCGTGGATGTGGTGACCCGTGATGCCCAGGATGACATGTGCGATTTGGGGTGCCCCCAGTGAATGAGCCGGTGCATTCCGGCGGCTGCCTTTGCGGCGCCGTGCGCTACCGTTTGTCGGTGGCGCCGACGTCTGTGGGGGCGTGCCATTGCGAAATGTGCCGCAAGGCGTCGGGCGGCGTCTACATGGCGTTCCGCACCAAGCCTGACATGATCACTTTCGACAATGATGACACGCTCACCTGGTTCCAATCCTCCGACTGGGCCCAGCGTGGGTTTTGTTCCAAGTGTGGGTCCACGTTGGCCTGGCGGATGGCATCGCCGGGCAGCGAGATCGGTGAGACCATGATGGCGGCGGGTAGCCTCGACGCTTGGGACGGCGTGGCCTTTGACCACGAGGTCTTCATCGACAACAAGCCCGACTGCTACGCCTTCGCGGGTGAGCGGCACACCATGACCGAAGCCGATATCATGGCCATGGTGGAGAGCGCCCCGCAATGACTCAAACCACCGGTGGACACTGGATCGACGCCTACCGGCGGCCCGGTCGCCTGACAGGCCGCTGCCTCTGTGGGGCTGTTGAGATCACCGTGGATGGTGATTTCATCGCCGCCGTGGGCGTGTGCCATTGTGGGCTGTGCCAGCGGTGGACGGGCAACACCTGGGGATCGTTTGAGGCGACCGCCAAGGCCGTCACGGTCCAAGGTGAGGTCGCCAAGTATGCCTCCACCAGTTTTTCCGAACGGGGGTTTTGCCCCAAATGCGGCACGCATCTTTACCTGCGCAACACGGTCGGTGAGGACGACCCTTACGACCTGTTGCCCGGCATTTTCGAGGGCGCGGCGGAGTTCCCGCTTGTGTCCGAAATCTACACCGATTGCGCCCCGGCCTATGTGCCGTTGGCAGGCGATCACCGGCGCAAAACCCGCGCCGAATACGAAGCCACGAACCTACATATTGAAGGGGACTTGCCATGACAAAATATGACGCAGCTTGGGTCGCCGAAGAAGAAGCCAAACGCGCCTTCATGGCAGAACATGGAATGTATCGCACAGAGGACGAACATTCGTCCTGCGGTGTCGGTCTGGTGGTGTCCATCGACGGGCAAGCCTCACGTAAAGTGGTGGAGGCGGGGATCACCGCGCTGAAGGCCATTTGGCACCGTGGGGCTGTGGATGCCGACGGCAAAACCGGCGATGGCGCAGGCATCCATGTGCAAATCCCGGTGCCGTTCTTCTATGATCAGATCCGCCGCACCGGGCACGAGCCCGACACGTCGAAGCTGATTGCCGTGGGCCAGGTGTTCCTGCCGCGCACCGATTTTGGCGCCCAGGAAACCTGCCGGACCATCGTGGAAACCGAGGTTCTGCGCATGGGCTACTACATTTATGGCTGGCGGCACGTGCCGGTGAACGTGGCCTGTCTGGGCGAGAAGGCCAATGCCACCCGGCCGGAGATTGAGCAGATCATCATCTCCAACGCTAAAGGCGTGGACGAAGAAACCTTTGAGCGTGAGCTCTACGTCATCCGCCGCCGGATCGAGAAAGCGGCGGCGGCGGCGCAGGTGGGTGAATTGTACCTGTGTTCGCTGTCCTGCCGGTCGATCATCTACAAAGGTATGATGCTGGCGGAGCAAGTGGCGGAGTTCTACCCCGACCTCCAAGATGACCGGTTCGAGAGCGCCTTTGCGATCTATCACCAGCGCTATTCCACCAACACCTTCCCGCAATGGTGGCTGGCGC
>JBCDFD010000007.1:0-31403 GCA_039178645.1 Pseudomonadota bacterium
CCACCACGTTCCGCCCGCCCTACACGCCCATTTCCATGGGGGCCATTGCAGGCGAAGCCCGTGGTGAGGTGTTCCAACCGCTGCGCCGCACGCCGATGCATGACTGGCACGCCGCCAACGGCGCGCACTGGGAACCGGTGGGCCACTGGCGGCGGCCCTATTGTTTCCTGCGCGACGGTGAAACGGTGGACCAAGCGGTGCATCGCGAAGTGCTCCAGACCCGCAACAGCCTCGGGATGCTCGACGCCTCCACCCTGGGCAAAATCCTTGTGAAAGGCCCGGACGCTGGGCGGTTCCTGGACATGCTCTACACCAACATGATGAGCAATCTGAAACCGGGGCGCTGTCGCTATGGTTTGATGTGCTCGGAAAACGGGTTCCTGTCTGACGACGGCGTGGTGGCGCGGATCGATGAGGACACGTGGCTCTGCCACACCACCTCCGGCGGTGCGGACCATGTGCACGCGCAGATGGAGGATTGGCTCCAATGCGAATGGTGGGACTGGAAGGTCTTCACCGCCAATCTCACCGAACAGTATGCCCAAATCGCCGTGGTCGGTCCCAAGGCGCGCGAAACCCTGGAGGCCTTGGGCGGTCTGGACGTGAGCCGCGACGCGCTGCCGTTCATGGGATGGATTGAAGGCGAGTTGGCCGGGATACCCGTGCGCGTGTTCCGCATCTCTTTCTCAGGCGAGTTGAGCTATGAAATCGCGACGCCTGCTGGCCATGGCCTGGCGCTTTGGGAAAAGTTGATGGAGGCTGGTACGCCCCACGGTGTGATGCCCTATGGCACCGAGGCGCTGCATATCATGCGGGCCGAAAAGGGCTTCATCATGATCGGCGATGAAACCGATGGGACTGTCATCCCCCAGGACCTTGGCCTGCATTGGGCGATCTCGAAGAAGAAAACCGATTTCTTGGGCAAGCGCGCGCAGGAACGGTCGCACATGATCGACCCTGAGCGGTGGAAACTTGTCGGGCTCGAAACTCTCGACGGTTCGGTTCTGCCCGATGGGGCCTATGCCGTCACGGCGGGTCACAATGATGCCGGTCAGCGCAATATGATTGGGCGCGTGACCTCGACCTACCATTCGCCGACCCTGGACCGGGGCATCGCCATGGGGCTGGTGCAACGGGGACCCGAACGGATGGGAGACGTGCTCGATTTCCCCAAAATCGGCGGCGGGGCCGTGAAAGCAAAGATCGTGAGCCCGGTGTTCTACGACCCAGAGGGAGCCCGGCAGAATGTCTGACGCCACTGCAATGACTTTGGATGCGCCTTTGGCCCAAGTGAGTGTCGCGCCGCCCATGGGTATGGTGTCGCTGCGCGCGGCCCATGACATGACGTTGAAGACCACGCTGGGGTCATTTCAATTGGGCGTGCCCGAGCAACGCCAGATAACGACTTATCCTGGCGGTCGCGTGGCATGGATGTCGCCCGACGAATTGCTGATCTTGCTCGACAAGGACCGCACAACCGATTTGGTGGAGCGCCTAAGCGTGGTTTTACGGGGCCACCACCACATGGTCACCGACGTGAGCGACGCCCGCGCCGTTTTCCGTGTGGATGGTCCCAAGGCAGATCAAGTGATTGCCAAGCTTTGTCCCGTGGACGTTCTGGATGGTGCCTTCCCCATGGGAGAACTCCGGCGCACGCGGTTGGCCCAAGTGGCGGCGGCGTTTTGGAGAGACGAGGCAGGCTTCACCCTGGTGTGTTTCCGATCGGTGGCCCAGTATGCGTTGGACGTGCTTTCCGTTGCGGCGCGCCCTGGCACGGACCTCTGACGGTATCATAACCGCACCTGAGCTCTGGTTACGGTGCCACCCTGATTGACAGGCGTCTCGAAGTAACTTCGTTTACGTTGCGTCAGTCTTGGTGCTTGATATCACTCACAAACAAAATGCTTGCCTGCGGCAAAATTGGTTATATGTTTTTACCAAATTGGAGGTCATTGGGAGGACTGCCATGGAAATGCCCACACCGAGCGCGCATGTTTTGTCTCGCAAAGCCGAGGTGGTGGCGCGCTTGCACGCTGTGCTCCCGTCCGATGCCGTTATCAGCGATCCCACGGAAACCCGAGCTTATGAATGTGATGGTCTGACGGCCTACACCTGCCCACCGCTGGCGGCCGTCCTGCCGCGATCCACCGAAGAAGTGTCGGCGGTCCTACGCGTCTGCCACGAAATGGGCGTGCCGGTTGTCCCGCGTGGGTCTGGGACGTCGCTGGCCGGAGGGGCCTTGCCGACGGCGGATAGCGTGATCCTCGGAGTGGCCCGGCTTCGCGATGTGCTGGAGGTGGATTACGATAACCGCGTGATCCGTGTGCAGTCCGGGCGGACCAACCTCAGCGTTTCAGGGGCCGTGGAGAAAGACGGGTTTTTCTACGCGCCCGATCCATCGTCACAGTTGGCCTGCGCCATTGCGGGCAACATCGCCATGAATTCCGGCGGTGCGCATTGTTTGAAATATGGTGTGACCACCAACAACCTCGCGGGCGTGACCATGGTGCTCATGGACGGCACTGTGATGGAATTGGGTGGTGCGCATTTGGATGCCGGTGGCTTGGACCTGTTGGGTGTCGTGTGCGGCTCCGAGGGCCAATTGGGCGTTGTCACTGAGGCGACCTTGCGGATCCTACCCAAACCCGAAGGTGCGCGGCCAATCCTCATGGGGTTTGACAGTTCCGAAGTGGCCGGGGCCTGCGTGCGCGACATCATCGAAGCGGGCATCCTGCCGGTGGCCATCGAATTCATGGACCGCCCATGTATCCGCGCCTGCGAGGCCCACGCCAACGCAGGCTACCCCGATTGCGAGGCGCTCCTGATCGTGGAGGTCGAAGGGTCCGATCCAGAGATTGACCACCAGTTGGGATTGATCCGATCCATCGCTGAGCGGCATAGCCCGGTCGCTTTGCGCGAGAGCCAAAGCGCCACCGAAAGCGCGGCCATCTGGTTGGGCCGCAAGTCGGCTTTTGGGGCCATGGGGCAAATCAACGATTACATGTGCCTGGACGGGACCATCCCCATCGATCAACTGCCCTACGTGTTGCGCCGGATCGGCGAAATGAGCCAGGACTATGGGTTGGAGGTCGCCAATGTGTTCCACGCGGGCGACGGCAACATGCACCCGCTCATCCTGTTTGATGCCAACAAGCCTGGGGATCTGGAACTCTGTGAAGCCTTCGGCGCCGATATTCTAAAACTCTGTGTGGACGTTGGCGGGTGCCTGACCGGAGAACACGGAGTTGGCGTGGAAAAACGCGATCTGATGGATGCGCAGTTCACGTCCCAGGATATGGAAGCGCAGATGCGGGTGAAGGATGTTTTTGATCCGGCTTGGCTATTGAACCCGGCCAAGGTGTTCCCGCTGCATGTCTCCGCTTCCCGAAGGGCGCTGTTGGAAGCGGCGGAGTAGGGGGCTGTTTGCCCCCTCTGGGAGCCCGGAGGCTCCCATTCACCCCCGAGAGTATTTTCGGAACACTGTAGGAGCGAAGGCGTGTTGAGACCTGAGAGCGAAGCTGAATTGGCCAGCATGGTCCGGGACGCAAAGGGTCCATTGTCGATCCGTGGCGGCGGGACGCGCGGCATGGCGGCTCTGGGCGAAGTGCTGAGCACCGAGGCGCTGACGGGCATTCGACTGTATGAGCCGGGCGCGCTGACATTGGTGGCCGCTGCCGGAACGCCGGTGGCTGAGGTGGAAGCTGCTTTGGCGGAGGCCGGTCAACGGTTGCCGTTTGAACCGATGGATCACCGTGCCTTGCTGGGGACCACGGGCACGCCAACTTTGGGGGGCATGGTGGCCGCCAATGTGTCGGGACCCCGGCGCATTCAAGCGGGCGCGTGCCGCGATAGTCTCATCGGAGTGCGGTTCGTGGACGGTCACGGTGAATGCGTGAGCAACGGTGGTCGAGTGATGAAGAACGTCACGGGCTACGATTTGGTCAAGCTCATGGCGGGCAGCCATGGGACCCTGGGTGTGCTTACCGAGGTCAGCTTCAAGCTGTTGCCTGCGCCTGAGGCTGCGGCGACCTTGAGCCTGGAAGGATTGGATCCTGCGAGTGCGGTTAAGGCGCTGGCGGCGGCGCTGACCTCTCCGTTCGAAGTGTCGGGCGCGGCGCACTGGGGGACGCGTACACTGGTTCGAGTGGAAGGGTTCGCCGGGTCGGTGGAGCACCGCACTGCCCAATTGAGCGACATTCTCGGCGCCCATAGTGATGTGACCGTGGAGCGTGACCCGGATACGGTGGCCGCCATTTGGACAGCCCTTAGTGATGTCACCGACTGGGCGGAAACGCCGGGCGAAGTATGGCGCGTGTCCGTGAAGCCCACCGATGGGCCGGAATTGGCGGCGCGAGTGGAAGGCGCGGATGTGCGGTTCGACTGGGGTGGTGGGCTGGTTTGGCTGCGCACGGAAGCTGGCCAAGACGTGCGCGCGGCCATGGCAGGTATGGCGGGCCACGCCACATTGGTGCGCGGCAGTGAACGCAGCCGCCAGCGCTATCCCGCGTTTCACCCGGAGGCTGCACCAGTGGCGAAGCTCACCCAAGGGCTACGCACCAAGTTCGATCCGCGCCACATTCTGAATGCAGGGTTGATGGGCTGACGGGAGCCAGACCACGACCAAGACCATGCCTGGACCGTAGCGAAGGGGCGTCCAATGCAGACCAATTTCACCATGGAACAACTGGCCGATCCGGGCATGGAGCGGGCCAATGCGGTCCTGCGCAAATGCGTGCATTGCGGGTTTTGCACGGCCACGTGCCCGACCTATGCCGTGCTTGGCGATGAATTGGACAGCCCGCGGGGGCGGATTTACCTGATCAAGGATATGCTCGAAAACGGGCGCCCTGCGGATGAGAAGACAGTGACCCATGTGGATCGCTGCCTGTCTTGCCTGGCTTGCATGACCACGTGCCCGTCAGGTGTGCACTACATGCATCTGGTGGATGAGGCGCGGGCCTATATTGAGAAAACCTACGACCGGCCGTGGGATGATCGCCTGCTCAGATGGGTCCTGGCGCGGGTGTTGCCATACCCCGGACGGTTCCGCGCGGCGATGGTTCTCGCCAAATTGGCGCGTCCGTTCCGGCGATGGGTGCCCGATAAACGTCTGCGTGCCATGCTGGACATGGCCAATGCACCGCTTTCGCCGCCTGCGCGGCATGATGATCCTCAGGTGCATGTGACCTCAGCCCCGCGGCGAAAGCGCGTGGCTCTCATGACCGGCTGTGCCCAAAAGGCGCTGGATGGCGATATCAATGCGGCCACAATTCGCCTGCTCACACGGCTGGGTTGCGACGTTGTGGTGGCGGAGGGGATGGGGTGTTGCGGCGCGCTTGTCCATCACATGGGCAAGGAGGACCAATCCCATGCCGCCGCGGCCACCAACATAAAGGCTTGGGTCCGTGAGATGGATGGCGACGGCCTGGACGCCATTGTCATTAACACCTCTGGGTGTGGCACCACGGTCAAGGACTACGGCCATATGATGCGCTCAACAGAGTTGGCCGAGGACGCCAAACGCGTTTCGGCCATTGCCAAAGACATAACCGAAGTGTTGGCGGACCTGGATTTGAGGTCTGCGGCCCAGCCCGTTGAGGCTGATTTCCGCCGGGTGGCCTACCACGCGGCATGTTCCTTGCAGCATGGGCAAAAGCTCCGCCTGGGGCCGCAATTGCTGCTCGAAGCCGTGGGGTTTCGGGTCGTGGAGCCGGTGGATGCGCATTTATGTTGCGGATCGGCGGGCACTTACAACTTGATGCAACCGGAGATAAGCGCGAAGTTACAGTCGCGTAAAGTGGCAACGCTCACCGACCTCGCGCCACATGTGATTGCGGCTGGAAACATAGGATGCCTCAAACAGATCGGAGCAAAAGCCGACGTGCCAGTGGTGCATACGGTCGAATTGCTCGACTGGGCCACGGGCGGACCAAGGCCAGCCAAACTGGCAAGTTTCGCCGCCTGAAAGGCTGGGCCTGCTTGGCCATTGCTTTGCTGTTTGTCAGCAATGCCATCGGCCAGTCGGTTCCGAAGAAATCTCAGGCGTCTTTGGATGACGGGTTGATTTCGGCGCGTGTGATGATGTCGGCCGAAGAACAGGCTGACTTCGGCGCTGTGGGCCAGCTACGTCGGTTGAATGGGGGAAACCACTGCACGGCTGTTCTGGTGACGCCCGAGCTTGTTCTCACAGCGGCGCATTGTGTGGCTGACAATACCAAGAAATGGCGATCTGATCCGGGCGTTCTGAAATTCTACGCCCAATGGCGTGATGGGTTTTCGCCGATGCGCCGGGGCATCGACAGCTTTTCATTGGGGTTCCAGTATATGCAGTCAGGATCGCCTGCGGTGGACATAGCGCTGCTGCGTCTCACCGAACCCATTGATCCGTCGGTCATTGCGCCCATACCGGTCGTAGAAATTGACGACATGGCAAGACGTCGGCTGACGACCATGTCCTTTGGATATGACGCCGCTGATGGGCTGTCGCGGCAGGATGGATGTCGCGCCGTGCGTGGAACGGAACGCATTTATGTCACCAATTGTGAAGCGGTGGGGGGCATGTCGGGCTCACCGGTTCTGGTGGAAAATCAGCGCGGACAATTCCGCGTGGCGGCCATCGTTGCGCGCAGAGTGATGACCGAGACAGTCAGCACCGGCGGCGACAACTACGGCAGCGCCATTGTGGTGGGGATCGACGAATTGCGCTTGGACCTGCTGCGCGCAAGGCTTCCAAATATACCGAAGGGTTGAAACCCGCCCGAGCCTTTCCCATGTGAGTCGTGTTGGGATGCCAAGCTTGGGTCCCACCGTAACCGCCCTGTCCCATGGGGGAAGGGTAACCCGATATCGCTCAAGAGAGGATGTCTCCTATGCGTACTTTTGATATGGCCCCGCTTTACCGGGCCACCGTTGGTTTTGACCAAATAGCTGACATGATGGACCGTGTGTTGTCCACCGATGTGCCGCAGCCGTCTTACCCGCCTTACAACATCGAAAAAACCGCCGATGATGCCTATCGCATTTCCATCGCTGTGGCCGGCTTTTCGGATGATGACCTCAACGTCGAAGTGAAAGAACATGCGCTCGTCGTGACCGGTCGCAAGAGTGAGGCCGATGGTGAATCTACCTATCTGCACCGTGGTATTGCCACCCGCGCGTTTGAGCGCCGGTTCCATTTGGCCGACCACGTGCGTGTGACGGGTGCCGCCACCGAGAATGGCATGCTGCACATCGACCTCGTCCGCGAAGTGCCGGACGCGTTGAAACCGCGCCGGATCGAAATTTCGCGCGGTCTGCCCCACGCCACAGTGGACGCAACTCCCGTTAACTGAAAACGGATGCGGTCTTGGCTGACACGGCACTTTGCGCCGCGAACGCTGCACACCGCATGACAAAACGTAACCGCGCTGGATCGCTCGACCCAGTGTGGGACTGACCCGCGTGACCCCATGGGGGTGTGGGCCTGAACTCTGCCGCGAATGCGCCTGCGGTGAGAGGAATAGCCAAGATCATGGGCTCACGTGCCACAGCGCCTCGGGATCAGCCCGGGGCGCTTTTACTTTCGCACGATGGGTTCGCCGCGCTGAGCGCGAATGAGGACCCGGCGGGACCGCGAATTAAACTCCCGCTGCCAAACGGTGAGGATCGTGAGCCCGGTGGTGACCGCGAGCCCAATTGGGCCAAAGAGCCACCCCAAAGCGCCCAACGCGAAGTAGACCGACCGCAGCCCTCGGTTGAACGCTTTCGCAGCCTCTATATTCAATTCGGCGGCGGTTTCGGCCCGGCTGGTGGCCTCCGGTGCGTTGGGATCATTTGGGATGGCCCCCATCATCACGCAGCAATAGCCAAACACGCGGTTGGCCCAGACGAATTTGAGAAATGCATTGGTGATGAAGAGGAGTGGCAGCAAGATTTTGATCTCCCACAGGATGGCTGGGGTTGGGGCCAGCATCAGCTCCTCGGCCACACGGTCCAGCCTTTCGGTGTTGCCAATGAGCGCCAAACCACCGCCCAGAGCGATCAGACATGCGGACGCAAAAAACGCTGTGCCCTCGCGCAGACTGCCCAACAGAAGCGCGTCGGTCACCCGTGGGTCCCGTGTGAGATGGTTGACCATCCAGTTGCGACGATGGTCCGCCATGAGCGATGCCACCGAGGGGTGCTTGGCCGGGGGCCGTTCCACAAGCCAACCGGTGATGACCCATGCGGCCACCAGAACCGCCGCGACCGCGGTGTCGGGAACCAACAGGATGTGCAGGAGCGTTGCGATTTCCATACCGCCTTATGGAGCCGATGGTGACCGGTGGAAACCGCGCAAAGGCCGCACTTCGCACACCTTTTGGGCGGCCTCTCACGTCGTTCGAACGCAAAAGCCTTTGTCTAGCCTGGATGACCGAGACTTCAGAGGCTGAACGGATCGCAGCCGTGGTCGCTGGTGCCCAGTCTGCGACAGGTCAGTTGAGCGGCTTGCTCGGACAGGCCCACGAACTGAACCTCAAACCCTTGGGATTGCTGGACCACACGCTGTTCGGTGCTTTGCAGCAGGTCGGTTTCTTTCAACGCCGTTTGCAACATCACGCGCTCAGCATGCCAGCGGGTTGGGAATTTGCCCACGCGCACGCCCCAGCCCCCTGCATTGGGCGACTTGGTTGAGATCACCACCTGCTCCCTGCGGGTTTCCGACGTGACCACGCTGGACGCCGTTGAGAACACCACGCGGGCCGGTTTGCGTTTCGGGATCACGATGGCGGGTTGAACGGGCAGGGCGGCGGCAACGGCTTGCGTTTCGCTAGGCTCGGCATCAGCACCAACCGGAGGGACATCGGCGACCACAGGCGGCAGCGCGGCCAGTGTGTCTTCTATGGACTGAAGCATGGTGGCTTCAGGTGCCGATGCCCTTGGGGCTGAGTCCGTCTCCACAGTTGTGGCGGCAGCTATGGCCGCGGCGAGCGCGTCCTCGGACACTCCGCCAATTGCGTCTGCGATCTGGGCAGTTCCTTCAGTCGCCGCACCTTCGGTGATCTGCGCTGCCAGCGCGTCCGTTGCTTCATCATCACTGACCGCTTTGGGTTCTGCGGCCACATAGAGGGAGGCCAAATCCAGTGGAATGGCAGGCTTGCGTTGTGGGATTGGGCTGCGTGCAACGGCCACGCCGCCAGAGATCGAGGCAAAATAGCTTGGTGGTGATGGCTTCCGCGTGGCGGCCCGTTTGGGCGCACGGGCAAAGCCCATGTCCAACAGCTCGATCACCCGTGCATTGCGCGCCGCTGAAGACCGACCGCCAAAGTGAGTGACGATGATCCGCACACCCCCACGCTCGGCAGAGGCCACGAGGTTGGACCCGGCCGCGCGCGTGTAACCCGTCTTGATCCCATCGGCCCCGCGATAGGCGGACAACAAGCGATTGTTGGTGTTGTTCACCGTCGCCACGCCCGCATGGGTCGAGCGGCGAGAGAACAGGTTGTAGTATTCAGGATAGTCATAGAACAGGTGCCGCCCCAGGATGGTCATATCCCGTGCGGTGGACAGGTGGCCCGACTGGGTCAGCCCATGCGCATTCCGGAAGGTGGTGTTCGACATCCCCATGGCTCGCGCGGTGCGGGTCATGCGAGCTGTGAACGCGGCCTCTGATCCCGAGATCGCTTCGGCAATGGCGGTGGCGGCATCGTTGGCGGACCGGACGGCTGCACCGCGGATCAGATACCGCAGTTTGATCCGTTGCCCAGCTTTCAGGTAGAGCTTCGAGGGCGGCTCACTCGCGGCGTTACGAGACACCAAAACAGGCGTGTCCAGCGAAATCTCACCGTTTTCCACCGCTTGGAACGCCACATAGAGCGTCATCATTTTGGTGAGCGACGCGGGATGGAGCCGTGTGTTTGAATTCCGGGAATGCAAAATCTTACCGGTCCGGGCGTCCATCACCACCGCCGCATATTGCGGAGCCGCAACCGCCGGCACGGCCAAACCCGTAAACAACAATGTAAGAACATAGGTCAAAACCACGGCCCATGACGGCCGCTGCCCAAGACGTTTCATGACGCCACCTGCCTTTATGTGCGGCTGCCGATTTTTCGGTCAGCCTCTGCCTCGTGTGGTACGGATACCACAACCCACAGAATATGTCAGGAAAAATAATGGCTTGGGGAAGGGGTTTGGCCTGTCGCTGCCGCAACCGCTTGATATTGAGGCGTGCGTCTAGCCCGAGGCCATATCTAGGACGCCGGTTGTGGTGCGAGCACATCACCCAAGTGACCTAAGTGGGTGAGTTCCCTGTACCGCGGATGATCCTCTGGAGCTTCCGCATGCTCCAGCGCCCAAGACAGGTGGTACGGCACAAACACGCCCCAACCGCCGATGCCGATCACTGGCAGAACGTCGGATTTCAACGAATTGCCCACCATGACAGCACTTTCTGCGTCCGTGCCGTGCCGTTTGAAAATGTCAGCGTAAACCGGTTCGCTCTTGTCGCTGACGATTTCGACCGTGTCGAACAGATCGCCCAACCCCGATTGGGCAAGCTTGCGTTCCTGGTCCAACAGATCACCTTTGGTGATCAGCATCACTCTATGGTCGGCGGCTGCGGCCTCCACGGCGTCGCGGGCATGGGGCAAAAGGTCGATGGGGTGGGACAGCATGTCTTGCCCGGCCTCGATGATTTCCTGGATCACGCGGCCTGGCACCCGTTGGTCCGTCACATCGAGCGCGGTTTCGATCATCGACAGCATAAAGCCTTTGATGCCGAATCCATAGTGGCCCAGGTTGCGCCGCTCTGCCTCCAGCAACCGCTCCGCCAAATGGTCGGCTTCGGCATAATCGCTTAGCAATTCAGCAAAGCGGGCCTCGGTCAGCTTGAAAAACTGCTCATTGTGCCAAAGCGTATCATCCGCATCGAAGGCGACTGTTGTGAATTTATTGACCATTTGATGAAAGTTTCTCGCGCGATTGCCGGGGTGGTGCCGCATGCCGCGCGCTTGCCCCTTTTCCTTTGAACGGGTGCACGTATATTGTGGGGCACCCGGAAAAATGTGAAGAGCCGCGGAGCGCTTTGGTGTCAAAAATTGAACCGACCCTGTCCGACAAAGACGATAAAGGTGACAGCGACGCGGGTCTTCTCACGAAGACGCGCACGCGAACTCAGCGTCCACCTCTCTATAAGGTCATGATCCTGAACGATGATTACACGCCCATGGAATTCGTGGTGCATGTGTTGGAACGTTTTTTCGGCATGAGCCACAGCCAAGCGTTCGAGTTGATGCTGACGGTGCATAAAAAAGGCTTGGCCGTGGTGGGTGTGTTTTCGTTTGAAGTGGCGGAAACCAAGGTGGGCCAGGTGATGGACTTCGCCCGCCGCCACCAGCATCCATTGCAATGCACAATGGAAAAGGAATAGCGGCGCAGCGCCGCCTCCGACCATGTGGAAACGCCTGAGCCAAGCCGTGGACATGGGTGCTGTGTCTGTGCCCGAAAGTGCCACGTGGTTGATGATTGATCCGGCGGAGCCGCCGTTGATCCCAGAACTTGATCCAAATGCAACCCACACCCTGACCCGCTCAGCCACACGGCATGGGACCATGGACAGGGCCGGATTTTTGTCACACACCAATGATCCGTCGCAACTCTACGACGTGGCGGTGGTCTGTCTGGGGCGAGCCCGCGCCGCCAACAAAATGCGCATTGGCCAGGCCATGCATTGGGCCAAACCCGGTGGGTTGGTGTTGGTCGACGGCCAGAAAACCGACGGGGTGGAGAGCCTGCGCCGCGAATGTGATGAGCACGCGCCCGTGCTCGACAGTTTCTCAAAGTCCCATGGCCGGTTGTTTTGGATGCATGCCGATCCAGACCTGTTTGCAGACTGGCGGGCGCTTCCCGCGACATGGCCTGAAGTGGACGGTTTTCGCACCGGACCCGGTGTTTTTTCTGCCGATGGCATTGATCCCGGGTCCAAGTATCTCACCCAGCATCTGCCGGACGACCTGACCGGGCCAGGGGCGGACCTTGGGGCAGGCTGGGGGTATCTGAGCAAATACGTTCTGGGCTCCGCTGGTGTTGCCGAACTCCATCTGGTCGAAGACGACCGCATCGCGCTGGATGCGGCAAACGCCAATGTGGACGACAGCCGAGCACATTTCCATTGGGCCGATGTCACCGCATGGATACCACCAGAGCCGCTTGATTTTGTGGTGATGAACCCACCGTTTCATGCGGGCCGCGACGTGGACCTTGGGTTGAGCCGCGATTTCATCGCCACCGCCGCCCAATCGCTCAAACGTTCTGGAGTTCTATGGTTGGTGGCCAACCGCCATTTGCCTTACGAGGCCTGTCTCGACAGTCACTTCGCATCGGTGAAAGAAATCGCCGCGGGCCAAGGATACAAAGTACTCCGCGCCACCGCGCCCAAAGGGAGACGCCCATGACATTTTCCATCGAAGGCAAAACCGCCATTGTCACCGGTGCTGCCAATGGGGTGGGGCTCGCCGTGGCGCGTCACATGCTGGAGGCGGGCGCCAACGTCATGATGGTCGACATGGACGAAGCCCATTTGACCGACGAGTTCGAGGCCTTGCCGGACAAAGACCGCGCGCAGTGGTTCGCGGGCGACCTGCGCGAACGGCTCACACTGGCAAACCTGATGTCGGCCACCATTGACGCTTACGACCGTTTGGATGTGTTGGTGAACGCCTCGCGGCAAGTGCTGTCCGCCGATCCTCTCGACTCGGTGGATGACACGGTTTCGAAACTTATCGAACAGAACCTGATGACCAGTTTGCGGCTGAGCCAAGTGGCGGCCAAGCGGATGATTGCTCAGTCCGAAGAGGATGAAGACCAGGATTCACCCGCCGGGTCGATCATCAACTTTTCGTCCATCGCAGCGCGGCGTACCCATCCAGAACTGCTGGCGTTTTCTGTGTCCACTGCGGCGCTGGATCAGTTGACGCGGTCCCTCGCTGTATCGCTCGCCAGCCACCGGATTCGTGTGAACGCGGTGGCTTTCGGGTCGGTGATGTCCCACAGCCTCAAAGAGACGCTGAAGGACAACACGGATTACCGCCAGAACATCCTCGATCACACGCCTCTGCAACGGATCGCCAGCCCCAAGGAGGTTGCCGAGACCGTGCAGTTCCTGTCCTCGGACGGCTCCGGTTTCATGACCGGGCAGATTTTGACTGTGGATGGTGGGCGGACCTTGCTCGACCCAGTGAACGCGCCAGCCCATTGAGGGGTCTCAGATCAGACTGCTGGCCCCACGCAGCTTTGCAACGCAAGCTCCGACCGCTTTGACCTGAGCGACTCCAGCTTGCGCTGCTCGCTCACCGGATCGATGGCCTCTTCCCGGCGGGTGCGGTCAGGGCCGTAGCCTCCGTAACAGATACTGCCGTAATAAGACCGCCCTCCACAGAACCGATAGCCGTAGTAGTTGCGATCGTACTCGTAGACATAGCGGAACCCGCGTTCGATGTTCTCTTCGGTTTCCACAATCAGCTTATCCAAGGTCCGACTTTCGCGGGTCACTTGGCGTTCGCATTGCTGTTGCGGCGTGCCACAGGCGGCCAGGGCCAAACAGGCCAACACAATCAAGCTGCGCGGCTGTGGTATCAAGTTCAACATGACTGTCATATCGGTCCCTCTGAATGGGGTCACAACGAAACTATCACTTGGCTGGTCACTTTGCTGGGCGCGTCGCCTGGCGGCATGACGGTAAGGGTTTGAAACCGCGGCGTCCCGTAACCTCTCTGTGACAGGGGTGCGATAAATTGACTGCTGAGCGGTTGGGCATTGTCTTGCGGGGATGCTGTTGGTTTCAAATACCGGTCTAGCTTTGGACCTTTGGTAGCAGAGCGGCATGGTACGCTCAACCTGAGGGGCTTGCCTCTGGTCCGTTGCCCCATGCTTTGCTAGGGCGAATTTGAAAGACCAGGAGACACGACCATGACCGCCACCGCAGCATTCACCACTGAGAAAGCCGAAGCCTCCGCTTGGTTTCGCACCCTGCGGGATCGCATCGTGGCCGCGTTTGAGGCGCTGGAGGACAGCCAGACCAAAGGCCCCACAGCGCATCTGCCAGCCGGTCGGTTCGAGGTGAGCGAGACCACCCGCCAATCCGACGATGGATCGGACGCGGGCGGGGGGCTCATGTCGGTGATGCGGGGCGGACGCGTGTTCGAAAAAGTGGGCGTGAACGTGTCCACGGTCTACGGCAAGCTTGGCGAGCGGGCGCAGATGGCCATGGCGGCCCGCAAGGACCTGGATCTGTCCGACGACCCCAGTTTTTGGGCCTCGGGCATCAGCCTGGTGGCGCACATGCAAAACCCCCACGCCGCTGCGGTGCATATGAACACGCGCATGTTCTGGACGCCCAAGGCCTGGTGGTTTGGCGGCGGGTCGGACCTGAACCCCTGCATCGAATATGACGAAGACACCGCGGCATTCCACAAAGTGCTCGAAGACGCCTGCGCCCCCCATGGGGAAGAAATTTATCCGAAGTACAAAGAATGGGCCGACGAGTATTTCTTCGTGCCGCACCGGGGCCGCGCCCGTGGGGTTGGCGGGATTTTCTATGACGACCTGAACACAGGCGATTGGGCGCGTGACTTTTCACTCACAAAGGATGTGGGGTCGGCGTTCCTGCCAGCCTTCTTGCCGGTGACAGAAACTCGCCGGAACACACCGTGGACGGACGGGGACAAGGAAAAACAACTGGTCCACCGAGGACTCTACGCCGAATACAACTTGGTCTATGACCGGGGCACCAAGTTTGGCCTGGAAACCGGCCATGATGCCAACGCTGTTCTCATGAGCTTGCCTCCGCTGGCCAAATGGATCTGACGTGACCGAAGAGCTGAACGCATACGGGCAGCCCATTGGGATGCCGGTCAGCTTGGACTTGCCGCGGCCCGCGCCCGAGCGCGTCACGCTGAAGGGGCAGCACATTTGGGTGGTGCCCATGTCGCCCCACCATGCCCAAGGTCTGTTTGATCGCGTGGGCGGGTCTGACCGTGCGCCGCTCTGGACCTATATGCCAGACGGACCGCCCATGGACGTGGCCGCCATGGAACGGTTTTGCGACTGGGCGGCGGCGAGCGCGGACCCGATGTTTTTCACGCTCTTGGATGCGGAAACGGGGGCGCCTTTGGGGTTCTATACACTGCTGCGCCACGACCCCGAACATGGCGTGGTGGAGATCGGTTGGATCCTGCTGAGCAAAGCGTTGCAGAGCACCACCGCTGCGACCGAGGCCATGTGGCTCTTGATGCGCTACGTTTTCGAGACGCTGGGCTATCGTCGCTATGAATGGAAATGCGACGCGCTGAATGCCCCATCACGGCGCGCGGCGGAGCGGTTGGGCTTCACCTACGAAGGCACCTTCCGCCAGGCCCGTGTCACTAAGGGGCGCAACCGCGACACCGCTTGGTTTTCGATCATGGACCACGAATGGCCTGCGATCAAAGCCGGGTTTGAGACATGGCTTTCGCCTGAAAACTTCGACACAGTGACAGGCCGCCAGTGGCGCAGCTTGAGCGCCTGCCGCGCGGCGGCGCATTTGGTGTGACCACCCATCCGGTTTTCGTTTACGGAACACTGCGACCTGGCGCGCACAACAACCGCGCGGCGCAACGCCTGCTGCGAGAGGCCAAACCGCTCGGCCCCGCGTGGCTCCAGGCGCGGCTGTACCGCATCCATTGGTTTCCCGGCGTTATCCTGAGCGATGATCCCACCGATCAAGTGCGCGGGGATCTGTTTGCGCTGCCTGCACGGGGCAATCTACTGACCGCTTTGGATGTCTTCGAACGCTATGATCCGAAGCGCCCCAAACGTGGGGATTTCAGGCGTGACTTGCATCAGGTGCTAACCGAAACCGGCGCCGCGAAGGCTTGGGTTTACACCTACCACGGGCCAATTTCGCAGTCGGCGCGGGTGCTTTCCGGTGACTTTCTGGCCCGATAAACCCGCGGTGCTTCAGGCCCGTTCATCCTTTGGCGACCCCATGACGACCATGGTGGTGATCGCAGCCACGCCGGGGATCATGCCCAAGTGATCAGTGTGGAACCGTTTGTAGCTTTCCAAATCCGACGTTTCCACGCGCAGAAGGTACTCGCGGTCGCCTGTGATGTTGTGGCATTCCCGCACGTCCGCAAGCCGTGACACCGCCCGTTCGAACGCCTCTTGGGCCGGTTTGGAATGGTCCGACAACCCCACCGTGACATAGGCGGTGAAGCCCGTGCCCAAGGCCGCGCGGTCAAGCGTGGCGCGGTAGCCCGTGATCACCTTTCGCCGTTCCAACTCTTGCACGCGGCGCAGGCAAGCAGAGGCGGACAGGCCCACGCGATCCGCCAACCCTGCGTTCGATAATCGGCCTTCTTTTGACAGTTCGCGCAATATTTTCTCGTCAACGGCATCCATAGCGCAACCTCCTGCGGAAATTTCCCATCCAAGCGCGCAGAACGCAAGCACCTTGCGCTGCAATTGGTGGAATGTTGCGAGATCACTGGAGAGCACCCATGACATACGACCTACTTCTCGCGCTGGCGGCCTTTGCCTTGGTGTCGTCTCTCACGCCGGGCCCGAACAATCTGATGTTGATGGCGTCAGGGGCTAACTTTGGCTTTTTGCGCACGGTGCCTCACATGCTGGGCGTGGCCTTGGGGTTCATGGTCATGGTCATCCTGGTGGGTCTGGGGCTGGAGCAGATTTTCGACCGTTTCCCGATCACACGCATCGGCCTTCAAATGGCGTGTATCGGATATCTGCTGTGGCTTGCATGGAAAATCGCCCATGCCGCTGCACCGGGGGAGGCCGCGGCCACTGCGCGGCCCATGACATTTTGGCAAGCGGCGGCATTCCAATGGGTGAACCCCAAAGCCTGGGCCATGGCGCTCACCGCCTTGGGGGCCTACGCCCCGAGCCAAGAGTTCTGGGCGGTGGTTTTGGTCGCTGTCATTTTCGGTGCAATCAACTTGCCCTCGGTGTCCACTTGGGTGGTTCTGGGTCAGCAAGTGCGCCGTTGGCTCAGCGATCCGGTTTGGCTGCGCCGGTTCAACTGGACCATGGCTGCGCTCCTGATCCTGTCTGTGCTCCCATTGCTCCGCTAGGGCTGGACCCACAGATGGCCGCGCTATCTGTCGCCCATGCAGTTGAATTTGAACCTCGACATGGCGCGGCCTGAAACGCGGCTCGCGCTCCTTTACGGTCTCGCCTGCCACGGTATCTTTGGCCTTGCAGGGCTGGCCATGGTTTTTGGCCTCTATACCGGGCTGAGCCTCACCTGGGGCACTATCCCGTGGCCCTGGGCGGTCCTCACCAACGCGATCCTGTTGATCCAGTTTCCGCTGGGCCATTCGCTGTTGCTGACCAAGCGGGGTAGGGGATGGCTGGCCAAATTGGCCCCAGCCCCCCACGGACAGACACTGGCCACCACGACCTACGCCACCATCGCGTCGCTGCAATTGCTACTGCTCTTCACACTGTGGACGCCGTCTGGCGTCGTGGTCTGGCAGGCAGAGGGTGCGATATTCTGGATGATGAGCGGGCTGTTTTTGCTCAGCTGGGGATTGCTGACCAAAGCATCGTTCGACGCCGGCCCGGAACTACAGTCCGGCGCGCTCGGCTGGATGTCCTTGGCCAATGGCACGCGACCTGTGTTCCCCGACATGCCCACGCGCGGGCTGTTCCGCGTGGTCCGCCAGCCAATCTATGTGAGTTTTGCGCTGACGCTGTGGACCATGCCCATATGGACGTTGGACCAAATGGTGCTGGCCACGGCCTACACCGCCTACTGTATCTTCGCGCCCATGTTGAAGGAACGTCGGTTCACCGCCATCTATGGCGATCGGTTCCGCGCCTACCGGGATACGGTGCCCTATTGGGTGCCGCGTCTGGTGCGCCGCCAGGGATAGGAGGAATGCCCCCGGCGGCACCATCGGCTGGTGATTATGCGCCAGCTTTTTGAGCTTCGATGGAGATGATCACGTTCACCTCGTCGCCGACGAATGGCGCAAAGTTGCCCACGCCAAAGTCGCTGCGCAGCAACGTGGTGGTGGCGTCAAAACCCAGCCAGTCGACTTTTGCCATCGGGTGCTCGGCCGCTTTGTTCAGCGTGGCGTCCAGAACCACGGACTTGGTGGTGCCGTTGATGTCCAGATCGCCGGTGATCAACGCGGTGTTGTCGCCGGTCACTTCGATGGAGGTGGAGGTGAAGCTCACCAACGCGGTGTCGTCGTCCACCCCAAAGAAGTCAGCGGACATGAATTGCGCGTCGCGCTTTTCCCAGCCGGTGAACATGGACATCACTGGCATGGACACCGACACGGTGGAGGCGGCGGGGTTTTCGGCGTCAAACATGATCTCGCCTTCAAAGCCAGAGAACATGCCGTAGGTGGTGGAATAGCCCAGGTGGTCATAGCTGAACACGATCTGGCTATGGCTGGCGTCCAGCATGTATTTGTCGGCGGCGAAGGCACCGGTGGCCGTGGTCAGGGTCAGCGCGGTGGCAAGCAGGAACTTTTTCATTGATCAGTCTCCGAAGCGGATGAATATGTTGGTGTTCCTTTAATTCGGTCTCTGGCGTCGAATTTCCATTCAAAAAGGGTTCAGGGGGTCCTGTGTAAAAATGCACAGAACCATGCCCGTCACTTGGCATACTGTGAGTTTTGTGGCCAATTCGACCGGCCTCACGGGAACGCAGTCGCCCCCAGCAGCCAGTCTTGCACCAGTTGGCCAGATCTGTATAAGCCGCCCATCTTCGCAAAACCGATGATCGGCGCGGGCTCTCGTGGGACGGGGCGGAGATTTCAGTCGTCCCTATGAAACGCGCCTTGGAAAAGAACTGGAGACCGCATGCCGCTCTATGAGCATGTCTTTATCTCGCGTCAGGACCTGTCCAACGCGCAGGCCGAAGGGCTGGTCGAACACTTCTCCACAGTATTGGCAGACAACGGCGGGTCCGTGGTCGAAAGCGAATACTGGGGCGTGAAGACCATGGCCTACAAAATCAACAAGAACCGCAAGGGCCACTACGCGCTGCTGAAAACCAACGCGCCTGCACCGGCTGTGCAGGAAATGGAACGCCTGATGCGTCTGCATGATGATGTGATGCGCGTCATGACCATCCGTGTGGATGAGCATGAGGAAGGCCCATCCGTGCAAATGCAAAAGCGAGACGACCGTGACCGTGGCGACCGCCGGGGCCGCGACGACCGTCCGCGCCGCGACGACCGCTAAGAGAAGGGACCTGACACATGGCTAACAAACCATTCTTCCGCCGTCGGAAAGTCTGCCCGTTCTCCGGTCAAAACGCACCGAAGATCGACTACAAAGACACCCGTCTGTTGCAACGCTACATCTCTGAGCGTGGTAAAATCGTGCCATCGCGCATCACCGCCGTGTCCGCCAAGAAACAGCGGGAACTGGCGCGTGCGATCAAGAGGGCGCGCTTCCTGGCGCTTTTGCCCTACGCTGTGAAATAAGGAGACCGATCCATGGACGTTATCCTTCTCCAACGCGTGGCCAAGCTGGGTCAGATGGGCGATGTGGTGTCTGTCAAAGACGGCTATGCCCGTAACTTCCTGCTGCCCACCGGCAAAGCGCTGCGCGCCAACGCTGCGAACATTGCAGGGTTTGAAGAGCAGAAAGCGCAGCTCGAAGCCCGCAACCTGGAAACCAAGAAAGAAGCCGAAGATTTGGCATCTCGCTTGGATGGTCAGCAGTTCATCGTCATCCGTTCGGCATCCGAAGCTGGCGCTCTTTATGGGTCGGTGAGCCCACGGGACGCAGCGGACGCTGCCACCGAGAATGGGTTTTCGCTCGACCGCAAGCAAGTGCGTCTGGCCAAGCCGATCAAGGAATTGGGTCTGCACACTGTGCACGTGATCCTGCACCCTGAGGTCGAAGTGGACATTGCGCTGAACGTGGCCCGGTCCCAAGAAGAGGCCGAGTTGCAAGCCGAAGGCAAGTCGATCCAAGAACTGGCGGCAGAAGCCGAAGCGGCTGCGGAGTTTGAGATCGCCGAATTGTTCGACGACATCGGCTCCGCTGCCATGGACGACGACGAATCCGGTGACAGCACGCCCCAACCGGGCCTGGGAGACCGCGCCGAGGGCTAAGGCCCTCGCTCTCAAACGTTACCCACCCACCGACAAGACTAAACGCGCCAGGGCATCCCGGCGCGTTTTTTCGTTTCTGCATAGGTGCTTGAGGTTTTAGGCCGGAACGGTTTCCCGCAGGGTCTCGATCATCAAAGTCACATTTTCAGGGTCGGCATCGGGCGTGATCCCGTGGCCCAGGTTGAAAATGTGTGGCCCATTGCGGAATGCATCCCGGATGCGGCGCACTTCGCTGATCAGCGCGTCGCCGCCGGTGACCATGTGGCTCGATTTCAACTGGCCTTGAACGCAGGTTTCCGACTGTAGGTTTTGCACCGCCCATGCCGTGTCCAATGTCTCATCTATGGCGATGCACTGGGCACCCACGGCTTTGACGTAGCCTTTGGCCCGTTCGCCCGCGCCCCGTGGGAACACGATGATCGGCACGTCTGGATGAGCCGCCCTCAGGGCCGCTGTGATTTTCTTGCAGGGCTCCAAGGAAAAGGCGTTGAAATCCTCGCCCTTCAGCGATCCCGCCCAACTGTCGAACAGTTTGATCACCTCGGCACCGGCCTCAATCTGTTTGAGCAGGTAGGCAATGGTGGCGTCGGTGAGCTTGTCGATGATCCCTTGGAATAACGCCCGGTTTTCGCGGATCATTTTGTGTGCGGGGCCTTGGTCCGGCGTGCCGTGCCCGGCCACCATATAGGTCGCCACAGTCCAGGGCGCGCCAGCAAAGCCGATTAATGTCGTCTCGGGCGGCAACTCACGGGACAGAATGCGCACGGTTTCATAGACCGGAGCTAGGTGGTCATGGATGCTGTCGGCATCCCCTAGGACATTCAGGTCCGCATCGGACTGGATGGTCGACAATTGCGGGCCTTCGCCTTTGACGAATTGCACATCCGCCCCGAGCGCATCGGGCACCAGCAAAATGTCGGCAAACAGGATTGCCGCGTCGAACCCATAGCGGCGGATCGGCTGCAACGTGACTTCGGCGGCCAGTTCGGACGTGTAGCACAGCGACAGGAAGTCACCTGCTTCGGCCCGCGTGGCCCGGTATTCCGGCAAATAGCGCCCGGCTTGCCGCATCATCCAAATGGGAGGCACCGGAAGCGTCTCGCCCGCCAGGCTGCGCAGGAGCAATTTATTCTTGGCCATGGTGCCCTCCTTGGTCATGTCTTTTGTGTTGCATTGGACTGCGATATGTCCATCTGCTGCATGTGGCCCATTGTCAACTAAACTAGACACTAGTACAACCTCAGATATGACTCTCGCTCTGCCTTCCCCGACTGATCCGCTGAAAATCGGCACCCGTGGTTCACCATTGGCGCTGGCACAAGCCTACGAAACCCGCAGCCGTCTGTCGAAGGCGTTCGATCTGCCCGAGGAGGCGTTCGAGATTGTGGTGATCAAAACCACCGGCGACGACAAGTTTCTCATCGACGCAGATAAGCCGTTGAAGGAATTGGGCGGCAAGGGGCTGTTCACCCGCGAAATCGAAGACGCGCTTTTGCAGGGCGGTATCGACATCGCGGTGCATTCCATGAAGGACATGCCGGTGGATCAGCCGGACGGTCTGCTCCTGGACACCTATTTGCCCCGCGAAGACGTGCGAGACGCCTTTGTGTCGCCGGGCATCGCGGCGATTGCCGATTTGCCACAGGGGGCTGTGGTGGGGTCATCGTCACTGCGCCGCCGCGCACAATTGGCCAATCGCAGGCCCGACCTGACGCTCGTGGAGTTCCGCGGCAACGTTCAGACTCGCATGAAGAAATTGGCCGCGGGCGTTGCGCAGGCCACGTTCCTGGCCATGGCCGGTCTGAATCGTTTGGCCATGGACGACGTGCCCCGCACCGCCATTGAACCCGAAGACATGCTGCCCGCCGTCGCCCAAGGGGCCATCGGCATCGAACGCCGCGCCAGAGATGATCGCACCGCTGAAATGTTGGCTGCAATTCATGATGGCCCAACGGGTCAACGTTTGGCGGCCGAGCGCGCCTACCTGGCGACTTTAGACGGGTCCTGTGAAACCCCCATTGCGGGTCTGGCCATGTTTGACAGCGACCAATTGTGGCTGCGCGGCGAAATTCTCCGTCCTGATGGCTCCGAATCCATTGCCGACGACATCCGCGGTCCGGTGACGGACGGGGCTGTGCTCGGCACCGAATTGGCCCAACGTCTGCTGTCCCGTGCCTCCGCGGATTTCTTCGACTGGCGTGCGGCGTAAGCTCAAATCTCCCAAATTGGCCATGAGTCGCAGGTGTGGCAGCCCATGGGGGCTTCACAAAACCGTCGTGCGTGCCTTGCTATAGGGTGAGGACAAAACGGACCTTAGGCGGGCGCGACCATGGACGACAAATACGGCGAACAGATGGATTGGCTGGCGGCGGAGCTGGCTGACACGTTGGACGAAGACTACGAACTGGAATTGTCCGAACCGGCGCTGTCCATGGAAATCCGCAAGATTTACCGCAAGGCGCATCCGCCGAGCTTGGAGCGGAAGGACTATTTTCAGAAGCTGCTGCACCTGCAATCGGAACTGATCAAGCTGCAAGACTGGGTGCAGCATACGGGTGAGAAGATCGTGGTGGTGTTCGAAGGCCGCGACTCAGCGGGGAAGGGCGGCGTGATCAAACGCATCACCCAGCGGCTGAACCCGCGGGTGTGCCGCGTTGTGGCCCTGCCTGCGCCAACGGATCGCGAAAAGACCCAGTGGTATTTCCAGCGGTTTGTCCCACATTTGCCCGCCGCCGGTGAAATCGTGCTGTTCGACCGGTCCTGGTACAATCGTTCGGGCGTGGAACGGGTGATGGGCTTCGCTGACGAAGATCAGGTGGAACAGTTCTTCAACGACGTGCCGGAATTTGAACGCATGTTGGTCCGCTCTGGCATTCGACTGGTGAAATACTGGTTTTCCATCACCGATGAAGAACAACAGATGCGCTTCCTCATGCGCATCCATGATCCGCTCAAACAGTGGAAACTGTCGCCCATGGATCTGCAAAGCCGCGTGCGGTGGGAGGACTACACCAAAGCCAAGGAAGACACGTTCGCCCGCACCAACATCAAAGAAGCGCCCTGGTACATTGTCGAGGGCAATGACAAGAAACGGGCACGGCTGAACTGCATAGATCACTTGCTCAGCTTGATCCCCTACGAACCGGTCACCCATGAGGACATCGCATTGCCGGAGCGAGTCTATAAGCAAGACTATGAACGCGCGGTCCTGCCGCCGGAACTCTACGTTCCAAAGAAGTATTGAAATACCGCAAGACCGGGCGTCGAAGCGTCAAGGTTCTTAGTCTGATCAAAATTCCAGCACATGCGGGGATATCGTGCAATTCGCACGCTCTTCAGTCCGACCGTTGTGCAAATGATTACCAAATAATTAACGCGCCCAAGATTAACCCACTGATTTAGCAAATTTTTGCTCTGTGGCGAAAGTGGTTTGGTATCGCGCATAGGCCGATACCCATCATCGATTTTGCATGTCGATCGGAACCAATGGCCACAAAAGTGAAGGCTTTTGCCAATTCCTCCACCGAATTTGATGCGCTTCGTTTCTCTGAGTTTATTTGTCAGACTTGTATTTCTGAGCAATTCTGTCAGTCTCGTGCATTAACGGGGTTGACTGCACCCGCAATATCGAAATCTGGAGCTTCCGATGACTGCCATGGTGCCGGGCCAACCGCCAAAGCAAGCCGCCGACGATCCAGGTGCCACAACGCCGATATACGATGCCCGCGTTCTCACCCAAGGCGAGCAGTTGGCGCACATTCATCTGGACGGCCAGATCTACACGCTGCGTATCACGCGCGCGGGGAAGCTGATCCTCACCAAGTGACAGTGGGGCACCACGCGCTAGAGCGCCGAACGGCTCCGGTGCTATCCTCTGATCTCTTGCCGTTTCCACTGGATTGACCCGCGTTACGCCGCGCATCCGCCATGCCAGCAGGGCTTGCATCGTCTGGGGCGGTCCCATACACCGCGCCAACTCATCCGACGACGCCCAAAGAGGAACCCCAAATGCAGGTCACCGAGACGCTGAACGACGGTCTGAAGCGCGGCTACCAGATCACCCTGACCGCCGCTGAGCTGGACGAAAAGGTGATGGAAAAGCTGACCGAAGCGCAGCCCGAGATTGAGATGAAAGGGTTCCGCAAGGGCAAGGTGCCTCTGCCTCTGTTGAAGAAACAGTTTGGCCCGCGTCTGTTGGGGGAAGCGATGCAGGAAAGCATCGACGGCGCCATGTCCAAGCATTTTGAGGACAGCGGTGACCGCCCGGCGCTCCAGCCCGAGGTCAAAATGACCAACGAGAACTGGAAAGAAGGCGACGATGTCGAGGTGTCGCTGTCCTATGAGGCTCTGCCAGAGATTCCAGATTTCGACGGCAGCACCATTGAGCTTGAAAAGCTGGTGGTGAAAGCGTCGGACGAAGACATGGACGAGGCCCTGAAAAACCTCGCCGAGAACGCGAAAAACTGGTCCGCCAAAGATGATGGGGCCGAGGCCGAAAATGGCGACCGGGTCACCATGAACTTCGTGGGCAAAATTGACGACGAGGCCTTTGAAGGCGGTTCCGGTGATGATTTCCCGCTGGAACTGGGGTCCGGTCAATTCATCCCCGGGTTCGAAGAACAATTGGTCGGCGTCAAATCCGGCGACGAACGCGCTGTGACCGTGAGCTTCCCCGAAGACTACCAGGCCGCGCACTTGGCGGGCAAAGAGGCCGTGTTCGACTGCACCATAAAAGCCATCGAAGCCCCTGCCGCGGCGGAGATTGACGACGATCTTGCCAAGAACTTTGGGGCCGAAAGCCTGGATGATCTGAAAACTCAAGTTTCCACACGTTTGGAGGCTGAGTTTGCCGGGGCCGCGCGGCAAGTGATGAAACGCGCGCTGTTGGATAAATTGGACGGGGCTGTCAGCTTTGCTCTGCCAACCGCTCTGGTGGATGCCGAGGCCAAGCAGATCGCCCACCAACTGTGGCACGAAGAAAACCCCGAGATCGAAGGCCACGATCATCCCGATGTGGAACCCACCGACGAACACATGAAGCTCGCCGAGCGTCGGGTTCGCCTGGGGCTTTTGCTCGCGGAGCTTGGCCGCAAGAACGAAATCGAAGTGACTGACGGCGAAATGCAACAGGCGGTCATGGCCCAGGCCCGTCAGTACCCAGGTCAGGAACGGCAGTTCTTTGAAATGATCCAACAGAACGCTGGGCTGCAACAGCAGTTGCGCGCGCCGATCTTCGAAGACAAGGTTGTGGATTTCATCTTTGAACTGGCTCAGGTCACGGAAACCGAGACCGACAAGGAAGCTCTGCAAAAGGCCGTGGAAGCACTCGAAGAAGAGTGATCCGCCGCCGCAGCGTGTTGCGTTTGCTTAAACGTCGGCGTTGGCAGGTTCCAAACCAAGAATGACGTCGCGCGCCCCTCGAGGCGCGCGGCCTTTTTTTCAGGGCCGCTCGTTTCACTTGTCCGTTTGGCGTACGGCTGTCAGGGCCACGTCCACCTCCACGCCAAACCCGACCGATGCTTCATCGTTGTAGGATGTGACGCCAACGCCGAAGTCGCGCCGGTCCAGGGTCACTTTCCCGGCCATGGTGGCCCTGTCGCCCTCCAAGGTCAGAGTGAACGGCAGGCTCAGTGGCGCAGTGGCGCCCTTGATGGTCAGGTCACCGACCGCCAGGTAGGCATCTCCGTCCTTGGTTAGCACCGCCGTAAACGATGCCGTTGGAAAACCCGCCGCATCCAGAAACTCCGCGCCCAAGGCATCGCCGGTCACCGTGCCCACCGTGAGGCTGCCGATGGCGATTTGGACATCCACGGACCCCACTTCGGGGCCGTCGGCCTCAGGATCGAAAGTGATCGCGGCGGTCCAGTCGGCGAACTCGCCTGGAACGCTTGACCCAAAGTTTACCACCGAGATGCCGAGGCTTCCGTCTTCGACCACCCAATCGCTCGGTGCCGCTTCCAGGGCCACGGCCTCTACCGCCACGCCACCGTGGGATCGGCTTAGGCCTATACTGGTGCCCAAAGCAATGGCCAGCGCCCAGACGCCCAAGGCGGCGTAGACCGGTGTATTGCGGTGGGGCGTGTCTGTGATTGTGACGTCGGGGTGACGTAGGGGCAGCATCCGCGCCAGGGTCGCGTCCTTGTCGATGACCGCATGTTTAATGGCACCGGCGATGTGCAGGACCAGCGACACGGCCAGGATTTTCGTGAACACAAAGTGCATGCCACCGAACACGTCCGACACAGCGGGGCTCTTGGGCACCAGCGGCAGAGACTGTCCCAAAGGCCACCAGATCGGCGCGAAGCCTTCGGACGCGGCGTGGTGGATCCATCCCGAGAGCGGCACCAGCACCAGCGAGGCATAGAGCAGCCAGTGCACCGTTTCAGCGGCGAAGGTTTCTAGCTTTCGGTTCGGGTGCAACAGGCAGGGCTTCGGCTGGGTCAGCGCCCAAAGGATGCGCCCGAGGGCCACGAAAAAGGCCGCGACGCCCACGGTTTTGTGCATGGAAAACAGTGTGGCTTTCACAGCCAGTTGCGCCGAGGTTTCATAGGGCCAATTGTAGGCCACCACACCCAAGGGAATGGCCGTGAGGATCAAAAGGGCAGTGGCCCAGTGGAACCCTTTGGCGATACCGCCGTAGTTTGTTGCAGAGTTATAAAGGCTACCGGTTTGAATGGTGGCTGTGTCGGACATGGGGGTATACTCCAGGGAGTGCGTTAGCTGACCCTTAGCTATCACACATCCGAGGTAAACAAACGCGCATCTGCGCACATAACGGCCTCCATCTCTGCGCAATCTGGTCTTTTTGCACAGCAAAGGCGCGTCAATGGGCGGCGTTTGCACAACCTCGCCCCATTGGTTAAGCGAGCGGCCCACGCACCGCGGACGGCACGGGACCGTCCCAGCACGAAGAGGAGACAGCCATGGGTCGCGCCTATGTTTTTCCGGGCCAAGGGGCTCAGACCATCGGGATGGGCCAGGCACTGGCCGCCGCCTATCCGTCAGCACAGGCTGTATTTGACGAGGTTGACGAGGCACTTGGGGAAAAACTGTCGGCGCTGATTTGGGACGGCGAGATCGAGACGCTCACACTGACCCAAAACGCCCAACCCGCGCTGATGGCCTGTTCACTGGCTGTGGTCCGGGCGTTGGAGGCCGAGGGCGTGGACCTCACGACCGGGTCCTACGTGGCGGGTCACTCTTTGGGTGAATATTCCGCTTTGGCCGCCGCGAAAGCTTTGAGTGTCGCGGACACGGCCCGGCTGTTGCGTGCCCGTGGGGAGGCCATGCAAGCGGCGGTCCCGGTGGGCGTAGGGGCCATGGCGGCGCTGTTGGGTCTTGATTATGATGCGGTCACAGCGGTGGCCGAGGAAGCTACTCAAGGTGAGGTGTGCCAAGCGGCCAATGACAACGACCCGGCCCAAGTGGTGGTGTCGGGTCACAAGGCCGCCGTGGAACGGGCCGTGGAGATTGCCAAGGCCAAAGGCGCCAAGCGCGCGGTTATGCTGCCGGTGAGTGCACCGTTCCATTGCGCGCTGATGCAACCCGCCGCCGATGCCATGGCGGAAAAGCTGGCGGAGGTGGACATCAGCGCGCCGACGGTGCCGGTCGTCCAGAATGTCACGGCCGAGGCGACGTCGGACCCCGAAACCATCCGTGCGCAGCTGATCACGCAAATCACCGGCGCGGTGCGCTGGCGTGAATCCGTGGCCTGGATGGCGGGCCAGGGCGTGGATCAAATCTGGGAATTGGGCGCGGGCAAAGCGCTCATCGGTATGGTCCGTCGTATCGACCGTGCGGTGGCCACGAAAGCCTTGGGCGCCCCAGACGATGTGACCGCCGCTGTCGCGGGGTGACGGACCGCTATTATAATGAGCCCCGCCCCGTGGGGCGGGGCACGTCATGCTGGTGTCTGGCCCGACCGT
Source organism: Pseudomonadota bacterium (assembly GCA_039178645.1). Taxonomy (GTDB): domain Bacteria; phylum Pseudomonadota; class Alphaproteobacteria; order Rhodobacterales; family Rhodobacteraceae; genus Mangrovicoccus. The sequence continues at coordinate 28,022 of JBCDFD010000007.1, forward strand.
CCGGTGGGGTCCTGAGGCGGCACGAAGTTGGACAGGGTGGCGGTTCGCCTTTGGCTCACCTAAGCAGGCGCACGGGAGCCAGACCTGTAAGGGTTTGGCCCCGCCGTCCAGGGTGGCTGTGACACGAGCTGAAGGTCCGGAACGGGTCCGAGCAAAGAGGAGACAGGGATGTTTGATTTAACTGGCAAGGTCGCGTTGGTGACCGGTGCGTCTGGCGGGATCGGGGCCGATGTTGCGCGCGCGCTCCATGGTGCAGGAGCCACCGTTGGGCTGTCTGGCACACGGGTGGAGCCATTGGAGGCTTTGGCGGCTGAGCTTGGGGAAAGGGCTCATGTGTTGCTCTGCAACCTCAGCGATGCGGAGGCGGTCACGGCCCTGCCCAAGCAGGCGGTGGAGGCCATGGGGTCCGTGGATATTCTGGTCAACAATGCCGGCATCACTCGGGACAACCTGTTCATGCGCATGTCCGATGACGAATGGGCCAGTGTGATTGAGGTGAACCTCACATCCACAATGCGGCTGTGCAAAGGTGTTCTGCGCGGCATGATGAAGGCTCGCTGGGGGCGGATCATCAACGTATCGTCTGTGGTCGGAGCCACGGGAAATCCGGGGCAGGGCAACTATGCGGCGTCCAAAGCCGGCGTCATCGGCATGGGCAAATCGCTGGCCTATGAGGTCGCAAGCCGAGGGATCACCGTGAACGCGGTTGCGCCTGGGTTCATCGAAACCGCCATGACCGACAAGCTCAACGACCAGCAGAAGGAGGCTATCCTCGGCCAGATCCCATCCGGTCGCATGGGCAAACCCGACGAAATCGCGGCTGCGGTGCTGTTCCTGGCAAGTCCCGAGGCGGGCTATGTCACCGGTGCAACCCTGCATGTGAACGGCGGCATGGCGATGCTCTGATTGCTGCGACGCGGCGCTTTTCTGCGTCAGGGGAATGCGTTTGCACACACAAATGGCTGTGCTATGAGCGCGCGTGAATCGCCCGCGCACACCCTTGGTGCAGTCCGCGCCGCGAGGAAACCGGAGCCCCTATGGCACTGGAATAATGAATGGGCCTGTGGCCTGGGACAGAATTCGGGCGAGGCCCCTAGGAAGTGTGAGGAACGGATATGAGCGACACCATCGATCGCGTGAAAAAGATCGTAGTGGAACAACTGGGCGTGGATGAAGACAAAGTCGTCGAAGGCGCGTCTTTCATCGATGATCTCGGTGCCGACAGCTTGGACACGGTGGAACTGGTGATGCGGTTCGAAGAAGAGTTTGGGATCGAAATCCCAGATGATGCCGCGGAAGGCATTCAAACCTTCGGCGATGCCGTTGGCTTCATCGAGAAGCAACAGGCCTAAGTCAGCCTCACGCTTTGATCGAAATGGCACCCTGCGGGGTGCCTTTTTGTTTCGGCCCACGCCTGTGCGTGCCCCATGTGGCAAGATCGCCCCGGCATGACCTCGGCGGCGCTGGCGCTTGCCCGCCTGGGCGCATCGGGCTATCAGGCGGAAGAAATTGGAAAGAACGAGGGCAGAACATGCGTCGGGTAGTCGTCACTGGATTGGGCATGGTGTCGCCACTGGCCTGCGGTATCGAAGAAACCTGGTCGAGGCTGCTGGCTGGGCAGTCGGGCGCAGGCACGATTTCGCGGTTCGATGCAGGGCACTTGGCGACCACCTACGCCTGCGAAGTCCCGCTGGGTGATGGCACCGATGGCACTTTCAATGCTGACGACTGGATGGCGCCGAAAGAGCGCCGTAAAGTGGATGACTTTATCCTTTTTGGCATTTCGGCGGCGGCCCAAGCTGTGGCTGACAGTGGCTGGGTGGCGGAAACGCCCGAACAGCAGGAACGCACCGGCGTACTGATCGGCTCTGGAATTGGCGGTCTGTCGTCGATTGCGGATACGGCTCTGCTGCTGCGCGACCGCGGGCCGCGTCGGGTGTCGCCCTTCTTTATCCCTGGCTCGCTGATCAACTTGATCTCTGGCCAAGTGTCGATCCGATATGGGTTCAAAGGCCCCAACCATTCGGTTGTAACGGCCTGTTCCACGGGGGCGCACGCCATCGGGGACGCTGCGCGCTTGATCCAAGTGGGTGATGCCGATGTGATGGTGGCCGGCGGCGCGGAAGCTGCCATCTGTGAAATTGGCATCGCTGGCTTCAATGCGTGTAAGGCACTGAGCACAAAGCGCGGCAATGAACCGGAACGGGCCAGTCGTCCCTATGATGCCGATCGCGATGGCTTTGTCATGGGTGAAGGCGCAGGTATCGTCGTGCTGGAAGACTACGACCACGCCCTCGCGCGGGGTGCAAAGATTTACGCCGAGGTGCTGGGCTACGGGCTGTCTGGCGACGCCTACCATATCACCGCCCCATCCGAAGACGGCGACGGCGGGAAACGCTCCATGACCGCTGCAATCAAACGTGCCGGGCTGGAACCGGCGGATGTGGATTACATCAACGCCCACGGCACATCGACCATGGCGGACACCATCGAGTTAGGGGCCGTGGAAGCCCTGCTCGGCGATGCGGCCAGCAAAGCCACCATGTCCTCAACCAAATCATCCATCGGCCACTTGCTCGGCGCGGCGGGCGCGGTTGAAGCGATTTTTTCGGTTCTAGCCATACGCGATCAAGTCGCTCCGCCGACCATCAACCTTGAAACACCCGCGGTGGATACCAAACTGAGCCTAGCGGCTAACGCCAAGGAAGAGCGGGAAATCAAAGTCGCGCTTTCCAATTCCTTCGGCTTCGGCGGCACTAATGCGTCACTGGTGTTGGGACAGGTTTCGGGCTGATGTGGAAATCACTGGCGTCAAACTTTCTGACGCTGCTGATCGTGATTTTGGTCATTTCGGGCGGCGTCATCTATTGGGGGCAACGCACCTGGGTGACGCCTGGACCGCTGGCGGAAACCATCTGCGTGTCGGTTCCGCGCGGAGCTAATATGACCGGTATTTCCGAACAATTGGCTGAACGGGGTGCTATCACCGACGCTCGGCTGTTTCGGGTGGGTTCCGATTATACCGAACGTTCCCAACGGCTTAAGGCAGGAAACTTCCTGGTGCCTGCCGGGGCGTCCATGGAACAGATATCATTGCTGCTGTCTGCTTCAGGGCAAAGCACCTGCGGCGCGGATGTAAATTATCGCATCGGTGTGACGTTGGCAGAAATCCAAGTGCGCGAAATCAATCCCGCCACGGGCCGGTTTGAAGTAACCGCTGAGTTTTTGCCCGAAGACCCGCGGCCCGCCGTGTATCAGGAATTTCTGGATGATGGCTTCGGCGGTGTGCGTGTGACCGTAGCCGAAGGTGCCACGTCTTGGCAGATCGCCAACGCATTGGAACGCCTGGATATTTTGAACGGCGAAACAGGTTCGCTTCCCG
>JBCDFD010000008.1:0-30984 GCA_039178645.1 Pseudomonadota bacterium
CTGCAAGCGGCTATGGACGGCTTTGAGGTGGTCACCATGGAAGATGTGGTCGACAAGGCTGACATCTTCATCACCACCACCGGCAACAAGGACGTCATTCGCATCGAGCACATGCGCGAAATGAAAGACATGGCGATCGTCGGCAACATCGGTCACTTCGACAATGAAATCCAAGTGGCGGCGCTGAAAAACCACAAGTGGACCAACATCAAAGACCAGGTCGACATGGTGGAAATGCCATCGGGCAACCGCATGATCCTGCTGTCCCAAGGCCGTCTCCTGAACCTCGGAAACGCCACAGGTCACCCGTCCTTTGTGATGTCCGCGTCTTTCACCAACCAAGTGCTGGCGCAGATTGAGCTTTGGACCAAGGGCGACGAATACAATAACGAAGTCTATGTCCTGCCCAAGCACTTGGACGAGAAAGTCGCGCGGCTGCACCTGGCGAAAGTGGGCGCAAAGCTGACGGAGTTGGCCCAAGATCAGGCCGAATACATTGGCGTCACTGTCGAAGGCCCGTTCAAACCAGAACACTACCGCTACTAATCGGTTAGGTTTTTCCTGCGTCTTTGAACGCTGAGAGTCGAAGAAACCTCAGGCCACCAATTTCGGTGGCCTAATTTTTTTTGTGCTGCTCTTCAAAAGAAGCTTCTAACTTGTGTTCCCCGGAAAAGTTGCAATGCGCTAGAATACGGGCAAGTTGGCAACCACGAATTCCAGAAAGCAGCGACGTCACAGACAGCCGGTATACTTGAAGCCATTCACATGACATGGCTCGCAGATCTTCAATTTGCGCACCAGTGCCCCTCAATCCCACGCAATTTACACGAAACAGACGCAATTAACCTTGATGGCCACATGAAGAGCGAAGAATTTCAATGAATTGGAACCAAAGCGCTCGGAAGTGTAGATCGCGCTGGCGTCCGGGTGGCACCTTTTCGACGACAGTTCTAAAAGCAGCTGAGTTATTGCGGTCTCGTACCAGCGGATGGGAGATGTCATGAGTTCTGGTTTACTCGCCCTATTGGATGACGTGGCCTTGATCGCCAAAACCGCATCGGCGTCGGTGGACGACGTGGTGGCCATGTCCGCCAAAGCGGGCACCAAGGCGGCGGGTGTGGTCATCGACGATGCGGCGGTGACTCCTCGCTACGTCATGGGTTTTGACCCAGGCCGCGAAATCCCGATCGTTCTGCGGATCGCCAAAGGGTCCTTATTCAACAAGCTGGTGATCCTTCTTCCTGCGGCTCTGATCCTCAGTTTCTTCGCCCCTTGGGCAATCACACCCCTGCTCATGGCGGGCGGGCTCTTCTTGTGTTTCGAAGGCGCGGAGAAGGTGCTGGAACTGGTTCATCCCCATGCGCCAGCCACGGAAGAAGAGGATTATGTCGTTGGAAAAGATGGTGTAATCAGCCTGGAAGAAACCCGAGTGAAAAGTGCCATCCGCACAGACATGATCCTGTCGGCTGAGATTATGGCTATCGCTTTGGCAACTCTGCCCGAGGGTTCTCCTATCTTGGAACAGGGGTTTGTCCTGTTTGTGGTCGGCCTTGCGATCACGGTCGCTGTTTATGGCGCCGTGGCCTTGATCGTGAAAGCGGACGACTTTGGTCTGGCGCTATCGGCGAAGGAGGGCGCCTTGCTCCCCGCGGTCGGCCGTGGGTTGGTGAAGGCCATGCCTGTGGTGCTGTGGCTGCTGTCGAAGATCGGCATGGTCGCCATGCTTTGGGTTGGTGGCGGTATCCTCCTGCATGGCGCTGAGGAGCTTGGCTGGGCGGGTCCCGCACACATAGTGCATGGTATAGGTCACGCGATCGGGCACCTTATTCCGCCCGTTGAGGGCCTGCTCACATGGCTGGTGGAGGCGACCATCGCAGCGGCTTTGGGGCTGGCCTTGGGACTCGGCATCGTCCGAATTGTGGAACGGTTGCCGAGCCACGGCCATTGAAAAGCCAGGCCGATTTAAGAAGAGCCTAAGAAAACCCATTGGGCTTTAGGGGCTTAGCGCTTGGTTTGAACAGTAAAACCAGTTATTCATAAACCTGCCAACTCGGGCAGGGGTGTGTTTGGGTGGACCCAAAGGGGTTCTAGCGTCGCTAGGACCCCTTTGGTACATTTGAAGCAATCCTAAACTGGAATTGATCGGCGCTTTAGGTATGTCGATTGCAACAGCAACAGGAAACCAATAGCCACGTCTGTTTCTTGGGGAAACGAGTCCATTTAGCAATTCGGGTCTAGAAAAACTGGCTGGCGTGGCTGGCAGGAGTATTGCGACCACCTTCGACAAACAGGACATTGGTCGATTTGCTCCAATACAAATAACCAAGCAAAGGAAATTCATTGATCGACAAAATCGCTTGAAAAGGCTGCTGAAATAGGGCCAAGCGACTCATTTATTGGATCAAGTCCATCAAAAAGATTGGCTCTAGGTTGTAGAGATCAATATTTTCAGTTACTTGGCCATCCGTGTCTGCTAATCATGGACAGAGTATCCGTCAAAGTCCCTATGTCTAAAAGAGACCTGATCCGCTTCAATTCCCAGGCCATAATCAATCATTTTGCTGCAACTGCAAAATAATCCAGGAACTCCAAAAGCACTGCCATTCAAAAGGATTTGGCATGAAAGCCATCGGCGGAAGTTAGCTCATAGCGTCAGGAATTCCCCACTTCCGTTAAGATTCGCAAATAAACTATTTCCCATTAGCAAGTTGGTGTGGAATGGTTACCCCAACGACAACCGACAAAACTCGGACTCTTTAATTCGGGAGGCTGCGGTAGAAACCGCGGTACGTGACATGAAGGACAGTGTCAGCGCCACCAGTGGTGTCTTTAGATTGTACGTGACGTCCATTGGCGCGGCAAATGCAGCCGCCGCCGGAGCCATTTCAAAAGGATTGGGAATTGCGCCCGAAGCTGCGGCGCAATGTTTGTACAAAGCGCCCTCGCTTGTGGCCGATGGGCTTGCCGCGCCCATAGCTGACCAAATGCAAGAATTGCTGGCGGCACTGGGACTTGAGACCTTGGTGCTAGACGCAGATGCACCTGCGCCCGTGAAATCCGAAGCCACATACGATTTGGGCGTCTATTTCGAGGATGCTTCGAAACTGCCTGAAGTCGCGGTGGACTTGGCGGAGTTTCTTGGCGCATCCCCGGCCCAAGCCATTGCCATGCTCTGCACGCCGCCGGGCGTGATTTTGGGTGGCGTAAGCGAACCGACGGTCGAAGCGCTGCGCAAACGGTTGGAGCGTCCCGGCGTGGAAATCATGGCGTCGGAGAAATCCGAGGCGCAATATGGTTTGATTTTCGACGATCTTTCCGACCTGCACAGGCAATCTCTGGGGCGAGATTTGGAAGGCATGGGACGCAGTCTAGACTCGCCCGGCACGCTTGAATGGGCAGATGCCGAACGTCTTTGGCGCCGACATGGTCCCGCCGGTTTGCGGATCGTCGATATGGCGTTTCTGCGTTTTGATGTGCTGTTGACCGAGTGGACGGACAGCACTGCGGCCAGGAGTGCATTGGAAAACCAAGCAGGCGTTCCCGCCGACATTATCGATGACGTGGTTGGTGCCATTCCGGTTGCCTTGGAAGAAGGTTTGACCGGCGAGCAGGCGCGCGCCGCTGTGATGGCCTATGCCGCGGCTGGTTTGGGGGTGATGGCGGATCCGATCACGTTCCAAAGTGTTTCCATATCGGTTGCGCACGCCAGTCATCCCAAAGTGTTGGGCGAAGCGCTACAATCCATCGGGATGGGTGACGGCACGGCGCCGGACCTGCCCTGGACCAGTCCACCATTGACCGAACTGCAAGCCCGCTTTGCTGAGCTGGTGTTGCAGGAGGCAGGCGCAGCCGTCAGCCTGGAGGTGGCGCAATGAACGAGACAGCCACCGCCAAACCGAAAGACGCCGCCCAGCATCACTTGCACCTCTCCATCGCTGAACAAGGGAAAATCCATGCGGTCGAGGGCAACCATCCAGAGGCTCTGCGCCACTATCGCGAAGCCCTACGCATGGCCGTCGCAGCAGGCGCACCGGAGGTGTTTTTCCGGCACTATACCCAGTGTGTGATGGAAAGCCTGGAATTGCTTGGGTCCTACGACGAGGTGGACGAATTCCTCGCCCGCGCAGATGCGCATTATCGCGAGGCCAACGTCCAACTGTCCATCCAACGCCGCGACCATGGCAGCATTCTAGAACAGCGCGGAGCACTTGCTCTGAAACGTGGTGACGCCGCGGCGGCAAAAGAACACCTGAGCGAAGCCGTTGAGATTGCGGGCAAAGGCGCTCTGCCCTTGGCGGACGAACTGAACGGTTGGTTGGCTCGGGGCTACGCGGTGGATGCGGGCCGTGTAACCGAAAGCCAACGGCGGCACGGCACATTCGTGGTGCGGGCGGACAAGATCAACCGCGCCATAGCGCGGCCCCTGCCCAGAGCTGCGGTGGATCCAGCCGCCGCCTTGCGCGCTTAGAGAGATTTGACCGGGCCGCCAACCGGTCGGTCTGGTCCTAAGGACAAAGGAAGGGACAACGGCAATGGCGGATTATGATGGTCTCACCCCCGGTCAGGTCTTGGCCGACGCCAGTGTGGCGGATTTCATCAAATCCTTGGGTCTCTCGGTGGCCGAAGCGCAAAAGGCGCTGGATATCAATTCGGTCGAACAGTTGGACGCGTTTATCAAGCCCGTGCCCGGCCTGGGGGGTAAGACGCTTTTGGACATGGGGCTGATGCCAGCTTTCTACCATTTCCAGCACGCCGACATCTCATGTTCCATGAACCTCAGCCTACGGGTTGAGAAGGACTTTGGCGTCAATTTCGGCATCGAGGGCAATTTCAGCGACACCTCGTCTGACACCGGAAACACAGACAATCAGTCCAGCAGTTCTTCATCTGGGAGCGCAACGGCGGCAGCGAGCCGCGAGGCCAAAGTGAAGGTGGACAGCAAAGCGGTTGGAGCGCTCAGCGTCAACGGGCAAGCGAACCAATTGGCGGGCGCTGACCCCGAAGCGCGGATCAGGGCACTGGCCAAATCCTTGCAGGAAAAAGGCACCGCGGGCACGACATTGGTCAAATCCAATCGGACCCCCGTGAACCCGACCTCGAACGCCCCCGGCCGTGCTTTGAAATGCGAATCCAATGCGGTGGTGTTCCTGGGCGGTGGTTTTCACCGCGGCGTGATCCGGGTGAGCAAGGCAGCGGCGCAACCGATTGAATACGACCTGCACGGCAACATTAAGGCCACAGGCGCTGCGGGGGACATCCCCACGCACGCGGCCAGCGTCACATCGGAAATCAACGCCAAGAACGGCTATAGCGCCACCAACTTTCACAAAGACTTCTCCATGGGTGTCTGCCTGTTCGACCACGACGTCGCGACGGTGGCGGAGAAGACAGCCGAAGGTGTCGATAACGACGAGTTGCTGACCAATGCGGCTGAGTTTTTGAAAGACAGCGGCATCACGGTGGTTGTGGAAGGCCGCACCGACCGTTCGGGCAAAGACAGCTATAACCAGAAGCTGTCGGTGAACCGGGCCGAAAACGTGATCCGCGAACTGGTCGACCGGGGGGTCAACCCATCGCAGTTGGGCAGTGCCACGGGAACCGGTGAAACGGCGTGGGGCGGGCCTGACGACAATTCGAAAGACCCAACAAAGCGCGTTGTCTTGCTCAAATTCCCCGAAAACGTGCACTACATCTATGTGAAGGCCGAAGGGAACAAGCAACTCAAAGGCACACCGGTGCCCGACCAAACCGGCAACAAAGACACCGGTGACAACGGCTGGGTGTCGCTGTTTCGGCCATCGAACAACGCGGCTCAGGACTTGGGCGGCCAGGCGGTCACGATCAAGAACACCGCCATTCCGTTGCGCGGCGATGCCATCCAAGGGGGCGCCGAAGCCGACAGCGTGGACGCCTTTGCGGCCAATTTCAACAGTGACGTGAACGCCAACGCTGGCCTGAAAGTGTCTGCCTCCCGGGTTGGTCGCCGCGTGAGCTTGATGAACGAAGGCGATGATTTCGAGCTGACGCTGGTGACGACCACCAACACGTCCATCCAACTGTCCGGCAGTCAAAGCGTAAGCGTGACAACGCAGTTCTCGCGCAGTTCATCCAACCGCGAAACCACGTCGCGCAGCGGCAATCGGACGGTAGCCGTCGGGGCAAGCCTGGATGTGCGCTACGGTCGGCAGTTTGAGATGAACGTGACCGGAAATTCCGCCATATCGGCGCGGCTGGTGTCGGTGCCCGCACCGCCCGAGTTCCTGGCCACCATGAAAGAGTTCCTGACCGACAGCGAGGACGACTAAGATGTCCGCCGTTGAAGGCGTCACACGGGCTCTGGTTTCCGCACCACTGCCGATCATCATCGAGCAGTTGGGAATTTCCATTGCCCGTGCCCAAGCGGCCCTGGACGAAAACTCGGTGGCCATGGCGCAAGCGATGGCAGCCTCCAAAGTGGATGTGGGTGGTGAGGAATACAACCTGATCTCGCTAGGGTTCCAGCCGACGTTTTACGCGTTCACCGAAGCCACTGTGGAAAGCAAACTCAGCTTTTCCATGATGGAGAGCACCGAGTTTGGCGTGTCTGTTGGCGTCTCTGCCGGGGGCGGTTTTGGGCCGGTGATGTTCGCAGCCTCGGTGGACGTGAGCTACAGCCGCAAGTTTTCAGTGTCCTCCGAAGGCACGTCATCCATCGCGGCCAGGTTGGTCGCCCTGCCACCACCCGAGCAATTTCTGCAAATCCTCAAAGACAACCTTGCTGACACGTAAACCCCCAAAGGGAGGAGGGCCAAAATGGCCATAGGACAAGAGCTATTGAACGTCCCCATGGGGGACATGATCCGGGACATGGCTTTCGCCATCGCCGAAGCCCAGTACAAACTGGACGAAAACGCGGTGGAAGTGGCCGAGATGATGGGTGGTCTGAAAACCATCGTCGACCAAGAAGGCAACATCACCTTCGACGACAGTCGGGTGTTCTTCGGGCATGAATACATGCCTGCCAAGGCGGCGCTGATCACTCTGGCCGCAGATGATGCCTATTCCGGTGCCATCGACAAGGGCGAGGCAAACTTCCTCAAGGAATATTACGAGGGCCTACGCGACGCCGTCGAGAAAGACGAAATTGGCGAAGAGGACGAGGTTCGCATCCCCACACGCGTGTCGATGTTGGAGCTGGGGTTCACACCCACGTTCTATCAATTCATCGATACGATCATTGAGGTGAAGATCGCCATCAAGATCACTCGGTCTTCGGAATACAACTACGGATCCACCCGCAGCACCGAGGACAAGCAAAGCGCTTACGCCTACAGTTATTCCCGCAAAGACGGCGGTATCATCGGTAAAATCTTCGGTGGGTCGCGGTCGGGTAGTGGGTCAGGGTCGCGCAGTTCCTCAGTGCAGACCAGCCAAGTGGATGCGGCCTACTCCAGTCGGTATAGCTATTCCGCCGAAGGCGCCTCGCTCTTACGCACCAAACTCAGCCCTGTGCCGCCGCCCCCGATCCTCGAAGAACGCATCCGCGCGGTGATGGACCAGGAACGGGCCCGGCGCGAACGGTTGGCCGAAGCCTTCCAGGCCGACGCGCCCAACAGCGCCAAGGAACTGCCAACGGACATCAACAACAACCCCAAGTCGGAGAAGAAGGGCATCAAACGGAAGTCTAATCCATGAGCGTTGGTCAGGACCTCCTGGCGGCCCCTTTCCCTCAGATTATCCGCAATCTGGGGGTCGGCATCGCCGAGGCGCAATTGGAACTGGACTTGGTGTCGGTCAAAATCGCACGGCTCATGGCGGGCTATGCGATCACCGAGGAAGACGCCGCAGAGGAAAAGAAAGCCAACAACAACCAGGAGGTCGAACGCCCATACCTGGTCAAGTTTGCCGACGGCAACGAGTACAGTCTGCTGGAATTGGGCTTCACCCCGACCTTCTATCAGTTCGTGGATACGGTCATCGAATTGAAGATGTCGGTGACCATGTCGACCGAACGCACCACGTCTCGGTCGCGCAAAAGCACGACGGTGAAAGGTGGTGGTGTGGCGCTGCCGTTCTTCGCCGCGGGGGCTGTGAAGGCCACCTCGGTGTCGGCCAGCTTCTCTTCCAAATACCAGTACAGCGCAGAGGCCAGTTCGATGGTGCGCACCAAGCTGGTGCCAGTGCCCGCGCCCGCGATCTTGGAAGAACGCATCCGCGCGTTGATCACGCCAGCCGACGACGACGGCAACTGAGGCGACAATGGCGGGGCGTGGGTGGCGATCCAAACTTAACAAAGGCGGGGCACAGCCGGGGAGCCCCGTGGCCGGTCCCGAACCAGCCAAACCTCGGATGCCACAAATGCCCACGGCAGAGACGGTGGCCGCCCAAAACCCGCAACTGGCCAAGCTGACCGCCGAACGCAAAGCGCTGGAAAACCGCATGGCAGTGCTCACTGGCGGCACCCAAGGTTCTGGATCAGACCGGGACAGCCGTCGCTTTCCAGTGGAAGGCATCGACACCCGACGGCGCGCCCACAACGCGTGGGAAGCGGACCGCGAAGACAATCGACGGTCTGCCCTAGACCAGATGATTTCCCAACGGGCCACCACCGACAGGATCCGCGACCGTTTCCGCCAGCCTTCGGATTTAGGACAGTCCACCCCTCGCTCGGGACTCTTGGATCGCATGGGGCTTTTGCCCACCGAACGTGACGCAGGTGCACGTGGCATATCTGGGCTCGACGGACGCCCCCGGACCAGCCAAACCGACACTGACCAAGACAGCTTGGATGCCCGCCGCGACCGCGCAGTGGGTAAGCTGCAATCGCTGCGGTCCATGGCCGAAAGCGTCCGCGACAAAGGCCGCGACCTGACCCGTCAGATGGATGATGCCGACCGCAAGCTCGCCGCCGAGGGGGCAAGCGAGGCCGACCGCAAAGCGCTCAAAGACGCCATGGCGCCCATGCGCGGCGCATTGGAGCGGGCCGACAAAACCATGGACGGCCCCATCCGCAAAGCGCGCCAGGCCGAAGAAGCCATCCGCAAGCCCAAGGCCATGTCGAACCCCATGGACAAGCTCTTCGCCGCCAAGACGCCCGAAGGCATGTTCAAGGAACGCACCCGCAAGGCCACAACACCCAAGGACCCTCGCGAAGAGTTCGAAGAACGCGCCCGCCGCCTTGTGCAAGTGGAACAGGACCCGTTCGACCTTGAACGCCGCCGCACACGGCTCCATGAACGGGCGATGCAAAACCGCAAAGCCCGCGAGCGCGAAGAGGCCATGGACGAACAGCGCCGCCAAAGGGCTCAGAAAAAAGCGAAACAAAAGAAAGCCGAAGAGGGTAAAGGTCGATGAGTGGTGCGGGGCGGTTCGCCGCCGGTTCGATTGAAGAGTTATTGGCCGGCATCGCCGATGGGGTGCGCGAGGCGCAGGAGTCGCTCAGCGATTTGCCGCCTGTGGATGCCTTTGGCCGTCCCATGCCCAGCTATCACTTGCCCTACGTGGATTTTGAAATTGCCGTGGATATGGACATCGAAAACGTGGACACCGGCGAAAGCGCCGAGAGTCCCATGGCCAATCCGTTGATGACCCTGCGCCCGCTCACAGCGGTGGACCTTGGGCGGCGGCTGAAGGTCAAAACGCTGTTGCCCACCAATGTGGCCAGCCAGGATCCGACCCGCGCAGGAGCAGAGATCAGTTCGCGCATCAAAGGCCGTCTGGTGGCGGTGCCCGCAGGCGAAGGGTTGCCCGTGCCCGTGATCACCATGGTGGAAAACACCGCGCCGGGTGGTCCCGCACGGACACGAACACTGGCGATCCAAGCGGCCAACACCGCGGGCGAGATCATGGCCAACCGTGTGATTGAATTGAATGTCGACTGGGAAGTCTCCGCAGCCCTGTCGCCCAGCAATTCTCAACCCAAACAGGCCAACCCGCCTTCGTTCAGCACCGCCGAAGTGGCGACCGACGAGAACGGACAGGCCCAGGTGACCGTCACTTTGCCACCAGGTCCCAAGAAGGGCACAATTTACATGATCACCGCCACGCTCGGCCAAGTGTCCGTGAACGCGGCTCTGACAGTGTGAGGAGGCGCTGATGGATCCCGAACTGGCTGGTCTCTTCGTCCGTATCCAACTGCTCGACAGCGGAGAACGTCCCATCACCGGCACCGTTCTTGCAGTGCAAATGTACCAAGTGCGCAAACAGGCGTGGGTTCCGCTTCTGGAAATGGAAACCGACCGCGGCGGCATCGGGTTCGCGCAGATGGATGCGAAGCTTGAGTATCCGCCGGCCTTGCGCGTGGTTCTGGGAAACGAGCCCGAACTGATTGTCGGCGAGGGGGTGCTGTTCGGCCTCGCCGAAATGGATGGCGGCCCATATCTCGTCTACGACTTCGGCGCGGTCGAGTTTATGAAAGGCCAGGAATTCGTCATTAACCCCATCGCCAAAGAAACCCAGGGCTTGCAGCGGGTGCTCACCGCCCTGCCCAATATCGACGGCGTTCCTGTCAAAGAAATCGCCGCCGTGATGAAGCAACCCGCTGGCCGTGTGGGCACTGGGGTTGGGACGGACACGGTCATTGCCACTGGCGCATTGTCGGACCGGATGACTGTGATCGACACCGGCGATGACAAGACCATGGCGACATTCTCGGAAAAGGACCGCGAGGTTGTATCCAGTTCGCTCATCCTCAAGGACCAAGTGATCACCGCCAAAACGGTGGAGATCACGACGCTATTGGGCGAGTTGAACCGCACAAAGTCGGACAACAGTCAGCTCACCTCGGACCTGCGCGCGCGGGAACGGGAGTTGGACGAGCTTGGATCAAAGTGGAAGCAGGTCCAAGAACAGCAGGCCCAGCTTGAATCTGAGAACAGCGCCCAGCGGCGGCAGATTGAAACGCTCAACGGTCAGTTGGACACAGTGTCATCTCGGTTCAAAGGGTCGGACTCGGACCGCGCGATGCTGGAGGCGGAGTTGGAAAGTGCCCAGGAGAAGATCAAGGCGCTAGAAACTCAACTGGCTGATGCCGAAACCCGCAAATCATCGTTGGAGGCCGAACGTAGCCGCGAGGTGGAACTGAACACTGTCCAGTCGCAGCTGCTCAATGGGCTGGCCATCGCCGACCAATCCCAGGTCCCCGGCAACTACAAGCTCGCGCGGATGCAAGTGAACCTTAAGGCGTTGGTGACCGGGGACGGCGGCAAGTTGAACTTGGCCAATGCCGATGCACTGAAGGATGCGGCTACGGCCAATGCCTTGTCGGATATCTCGGTAGAGTATTTGCCGAGCACGGCGTCCTCCACACCGGTGGATGACAACATGCTGCGCGTCCCCAACCTCAAAGGGCTCACAGTCACCGCTGCCCGGCAAGTCCTGCGCAGCCTTGGTGCCCAGATGGAGGCCGCCACAGGTCGCGCCACCGACGCTGACAAAGTCTCAGCCGGCCAAGCGTTTAAGCAATACCCAGAAGCTGAAGCCACCGCCGCCAAAGGCAGCACCGTCATGGTTGTGTTTCATGCACCCACGGTGACACCTTCCCCCTCTGACGCATAGGAGAGTTCCCCATGCCCAAGTCCATCTCTGATCTGGCCTCCGACGTCACCGCCGCGCCCATCGGCGACTTGATCTCATCGGTGGGCGAAAGCGTGGCAGAGGCCCAGGCGGCGCTGGATGCGGGTTCACTGCAAGCGACCTTAGACCTGTATTCCGAAGGTGGCAGCGAGATGGTCGAGGCCATGCGCGCCATCGGGTATCGTCCAACATTCTACGCCCTGCCTGAAACCACCGGCGAAATCACCGTGGCACTGCGCATGGGGCAGACCACGACTGAGGCTCCCGCAGCCCCAAAACCGGCCCAGCCGGTGGTGCCGTCTGCCGTCAGCTCTCGGTTCGGCTCGGTCCAACTGGGGACCGTGAATACGCAAAGACTGGCCAAAACACGGGTCTACGCCACGCCCGTGGACGGCGGCTATGCCAACCGGTTCAACTTCCAGTCCGACCTGCGCGCCAAAGTGAGCTTCAAGATCGTGCCGGTCCCAGCCCCCCAAGGTGCAGAAAACATCCGTCGCGTGCCCGACCTCACCGGGCGTAATCTGGCAGCAGTTCGTACCGTGGCGGATGTGCTCGGGTTCACCTTACGGTTTCTGGATGCCGAAAACGGCGATGCGCCGTTGGAACCGGCAGAGGACTATTTGGGCGTTGTGGTGTCCCAGGACCCGCCCGCGGACGGATATGCCGAAACTGGCGGAACTCTGACCGTGGCCATGGGCGTCCCCAGCTAATCACCTATCTGTTCGCATGGGTGGAGCATCGCCCGGTGCCCGATAGCACAGGCGACCCCCACCCATGGAGGAGATGAGAGGATTGATTGGGCATGGGACACCCCTGCATTATCACGGTCGCGATCACAGGGTCAGTGGCGCAAAAATCGCACAACCCAGCGGTGCCGATCTCCATCGCTGAACAAATCGAAAGCACGCACGAAGCGTTTGAGGCCGGGGCCACCATTTGCCATGCCCACGTGCGCAACGCAGACGGGAGCCCAAGCTCGGACCCAGAGAAATTTGCGGCATTGCAAGAGGGTTTGGCCAAACACTGCCCTGGCATGATTTTCCAAACCTCCACCGGCGGGCGCTCGGGTGCAGGCAGAGAACGCGGAGGGATGCTGAGCCTACGCCCAGACATGGCGTCGTTGACCGTGGGATCCAACAACTTCCCCAGCCGCGTCTACGAAAACCCGCCACACTTGGTGGACTGGCTGGCGGCGGAGATGGCCCGGTACGGGGTGTTGCCCGAAATCGAATGTTTTGACCTCAGCCACCTGTTCCAAGCCGCCAAGATGCGCCGCGACGGTCGATTGCCGCGCACGCCATACGTGCAGTTTGTCATGGGCGTGCAGAACGCCATGCCACTGGACCGCCACGTGTTCGACTTTTACGTAGACACCGTCACTCGGTTGATGCCCGACGCACCCTGGTGCGGCGCGGGCATCGGGGCTGGCCAATTGACCATGAACGAATGGTGTATCGCCTCTGGCGGCCATACACGCACGGGATTGGAGGACAATCTGCGGCTGGATAAGACCACGCTCGCCCCGTCAAACGCGGCCTTGGTGCGCCGGACCGTGGATCTTTGCGAGCAATATGGACGGCCCGTGGCGACACCGATGCAGGCGCGGACCATCCTGGGTCTTGCCAGCGACAATCGTATTGCCGCCTAAACCGCCTGCGTCGAAAGGCACTCGTTTTCCGAGTTTTCCCCGCGACAATTCTAGGTATGGTTGAGCAACGGAGGTGTCCCCATGGATGTGCCCACGCAAGACCTATCTTTCCATCCGGTCCAGAACTCAGAGCCAAGCAGGCTCACCCACCAGGATATCGTCACTTACAATCGGGATGGTTTCTGCCAGCCCTTTGATATTTTTGACACTAATGAAATTGCCGAGATCCGGGGGTATCTGAACGGATTGATGGACACGATGGGCGACCGTGGGGCCTATGGCATCAACTGTTATCAGGCCCGTTTGCGCGGCCTGTACGACATTGCCACAGACGCCCGAATTTTGGACCATGTGGAAGACCTGCTTGGGGCCAACATCCTTTGTTGGGCCACCGCGATCCTGTCCAAAGCACCCAAGGATCCCAAGCGAGTGCCGTGGCACCAGGACGCCAGTTTCTGGGCGTTGAGCCCCGCAAGCACGGTTACAGTTTGGCTGGCGATTGATGATGCCGACGAAGCAAATTCAGCCATGCGGTTCATCCCCGGAACGCACGACAAGGGAATTTTGCCCACGTCGGACCGGGACGATGGCGCGGTGTTCCACAAGGGTACGGCAAACCCGGACAGCCTAGGGCAACCGTTCAGCAATTCGTTGAAGGCTGGGCAGATATCGCTGCATGCCGACATGCTGGTGCATGGGTCACTGGCCAACACATCGGACCGGCGACGGTGTGGGTTCACCATGCGATACTGTCCACCGGAGGTTCAGATCACCGACCCAACCTGGGCCACCGGGGTGGAGGCGATCTTATGCCGGGGACATCCGGGCCATTGGACCACACACCCCCGACCGCAAACCGACGACATCGCCAGCACCACCAGCCCGCATGTGGTGGGGAACAACTGATGCAGATCACGTGGTACGGGCACGCCGCCTTTGGGCTCGCATCCGATGATGGTGTCCATGTGATCACGGATCCCTACACACCCGAAGGCGTCGGCTATGCCCCGATCACCGACACCGCTGACCTGGTGATGATCTCATCGGATGATGACAGCGCGCACTGCCGGGCCGACCTCATCGGTGGCGATCCCCAGGTGGTGAACGCGCTCACGGTGGCGCAAAGCGGTGGGCAGACCGAAGCGCTCGGGTTCACCATAACCGCCATCGAGGCCGCCGAATGGGACCACCATCCCGAACATGAAGTTCCAGGTCAAAACGGGATGTATCGGTGGACCATGGATGGGATCCGGTTCGCCCATATGGGCGACGTGGGCAACCCGTTGACCCAAGCGCAGCAAGATTTCTTCCAGGATGTGGATGTGCTGTTCGCCTTGGCCGGTGGTTACCTGACCATCGAGTTGCCGGACCTGATGGAAATGATCCACCGCGTCCGACCGAAACTCATCATCCCCATGCATTTTCGCACGCTGACCTATCGCCCGCGCAACACCATGTGGATCGAAAGCTTTCTGGCACACTTTAAGGACGACCAGATCGACTTTGCCTGCAACCACACCGTTTCCCTGACCAAAGGCGACCTGCCTGAGACCACTAGAGTGTTGGTTTTGGACTATAAAAGGTAGCCGGACGGCAAACTCCACGCTACCATCTTCCCTGACACAAGACCTGACAAACCAGGCTGACATATGACAGGGGAGACTGTTCATGCCTTTGACCAAAGGACTCGCTTTTGCGTCCGCGCTCGCATTGGCTGCTGGATTGGGCGTTGCTCACGCCCAAGAGGTGGCGCGCGAAGACACCGTGATCTTTGACCTCGATCGGACCATCAAGGACCCAGACAATTTCAACTGGTTCACACCGGGCACCAAACGGATGCACGGCGCGCATCAGACCATGTGGGAACCGCTGTTCATTCTGAACTACGGCACCGGCGAGTTGGACCCATGGTTGGCCACAGGCTTCACGCAGAACGACGAAAGCACCGAATTCACCATCTCGTTGCGGGATGGCGTGGAATGGTCGGACGGCGAAGCCTTCAACGCCGACGATGTGCTGTTCACCGTAGACATGGCCATGACCAACACCGAGATTTCATCCCGCGAGGCCGCCACAGTGCGCGCGCAAGTGGCCAGCGTCGAAAAGGTCGATGACCTTACGGTCAAGTTCACTCTGAGCAATCCAAACCCCCGTTTCATGGTGGAAAACTTTGGAGTGCGGATTTTCGGGTCCTTTTTGATCATGCCGGAACACATCTGGAACGGACAAGACCCGGCCACCTTCGCGTTCAACCCGCCCATTGGCACAGGCCCCTATACCTTCACCTCGGCGACCACCAACCGGGCCATCTGGGACCGCAACGATGATTGGTGGGGCGCAAAGTCCGGCTTCATGGACCTGCCAGAGCCACTTCGGGTGATTTTCCTGGAATCCGGCGGCGAAGAAAGTCGCGCACAGTTGATGCTGACCAACCAGCTTGATGCCGCACAGAACGTGTCGGTGGGCACGTTCGAAGCGATCTCGCTGCAGAACGGCAACGTCATTGCTTGGCATGACGGCTATCCCTACGCGGCGTCCGATCCGTGCGCGCGCCAGTTGGAAATCAACACCACCGTTGAGCCCTGGACCGATCCAAACCTGCGCAAAGCTGTGGCGCATATCATCGACCGCACGCAGATCGTGAACATCGCCGCCGAAGGTGCCACCGTGCCCTCGCAGACCATGTTTGCCCAGTATGGCTCCATGGCGCCGTTCATCGACGCTGTGGTCGGCGCTGGCTACGGTCTGGCCGCGCGGGCCGATGTGGATGCGGGCAAAGACCTGATCGAAGCGGCGGGATACATCATGGGATCGGACGGGGTCTACGCCAAAGGCGACGATCCTCTGGCCGTGAAAATCCACGTCAACTCGGCCTCGACCGAATACACCCGCACCATCGACGTGATCGTGGAACAGCTCAACCGCGCCGGCATCCAGGCCAGCGCCGTGCCTGTCGAGAACGGCGTGTTCTGGGGGGAGGTTCTCCCGTTCGGTGCCTATGAGATGAGCTACTCCTGGCTGTCTTGTGGGTCAGTGAATGAACCCTGGGCCTCCATGGGTCGCTACACCGTCAAGGACGTGGTGCCCGTGGGCGAACGGTCCCCAGGGTTCAACAACACCGCCCGTTGGGATGGTCCAGCCGCCGAAGCCTACAGCGCCATCGTAGATGAAATCGCCGCGCTGCCTTTGGGTGATGCGAGCATCCCCGGTCTTGTGGCCGCGGCTTACGAACACCTGGACGCAGAAATGCCGTTCATTCCGCTGGTGCAATCCTTCAAGCTTTTGCCCTTGAACACCACCTACTGGACCGGCTGGCCCACGGCGGACAACTACTACAACCACCCGTTCTTCTGGTGGAACCACACGCACCAGATCATCCACAATCTGGAAAAAGCCGGCTGAACTGACGGCGGTGGGGCAGACTCTGTCCCGCCGTCGCCGCTCGGGTAAGGTGGGTTTCAACCCACCGCGCCTGGTCATTCAGACCAGCGCCCATCAGCTCCACACATAGAGGACCGGCCCATGGGTGCCATTCCGCGTGACTATCTGATCAATCGCTTGATTACGCTGTTGCTGACGATCTTCATTGCCGCAACGCTGATCTGGATTATTCCACGCCTGTCTCCCGTGGACCCGGCAGAGATCATGCTGGGCCGCATGGCCGCCGGAGCAGGCAGCGTCGCCGGGTCGGATGCTATCCTTGAACAACTGCGGGCCAACTTCGGCCTCGATGACCCACTTTTGGTGCAATACCTGAAATACCTCTGGAATATCGTCACGCTCGACTTCGGACTTTCAACGGCAAGTTTCCCGACGCCAGTGTCGAGCCTCATCGCCCAAGCCCTGCCTTGGACGCTGGGCCTCATGATCCTGTCGCTGATCATCACCTTTGTGATCGGCAACCTTCTGGGCGCGCTGATGGTTTGGGAAGAAAGCCCAAACTTAGTGAAAATCGCAATCCCGGCTGCGATGGTGTTCACCTCCATCCCGCCAATCCTGTCGGGACTGCTGTTGATGTATATCTTCGCAGCCAAGCTCCAGTGGTTCCCGCTCACCGGAGCCTATGGGATCACGGTGGAGCCGGGTTGGTCCTGGGATTTTGCCCTGTCTATCTTGCACCACGGCACGCTGCCCGCGCTGGCGATTGTGATTGTGACTTTTGGGTTTTGGTCGCTGGGGATGCGCGGTCTGATGATCACCGTCCAGGGCGAGGATTACGTGACGCTTGCCAAGGCCAAGGGCCTGCGTCCGCGCTACATCCTTTATCGCTACATGATCCGCAACGCGATCCTGCCACAGATCACCGCCTTCGCGCTGAAGATCGGTCTTCTGGTGGCGGGCCAAGTTCTGGTGGAACGGATCTTCGCCTACAACGGCATGGGCAAGCTCCTATACGATGCAATCCTCGACCAGGATTTCCCGGTCATCCAAGGGGTCAGTTACGTCATCATTTTGATGACGGCGCTGAGCGTCTTCCTTGTAGACTTGGTCTACCCACTGATCGACCCCCGTATCCGACACGGTAGGGGGTGAGATGGCCGACCTCACCAGCAAAACCACAGACACGGACACTACCAAAGCCGAAGACCGCCGCGCAGCCCGCCGTTTGGCGCGGTTCAACAATCCCTGGCTCAACCCGAAGCTTTTTTGGGGTGCAGGGTTGCTTATCGCCATTGTCCTGATCGGGCTTTTGGGCCGGGTCTTCTGGGACCCTGAAATGGTCTATGTGGGCTCGGCCATGCCCAAGCTCCCACCGCCCGGTTTTGAAAACCTCCGCGGCCAAGGCGGCACGTTTGCCCATCCCTTGGGAACCGAAGGATCGGGCCGTGACATGCTCGCACTCATCATCGTGGGGGCACCCAATTCCCTGATGGTGGGGCTGCTGGCCTCACTCATCGGGATGTCCATCGGGATTTTCCTGGGCTTCACCAGCGGGTTTGTGGGCGGGCGCACGGACGATGTGATCCGAGTGCTGTCGGACGTGATGATCACCATTCCGCCGCTGCTGATCCTGGTGGTTTTCCAATCGGCCTTTGGTGACGTGAGCCTCACCATGATGGCCATTCTGATCGCGGGCTTTGTCTGGCAATCGCCCACCCGGCTGATCCGCGCTCAAGTGCTGTCGATGAGACAATCGGGATATGTGCAGATGGCGCGGCTGTCCGGGGCGTCCACGATGCACATCATGTTTCGGGAAATGATGCCCAACTTGGTCCCTTACCTGTTCGGGTCATTCATCGCCAACGTGACCACGTCGATCGTGACAGCAGTGGGATTGGAGGTTTTGGGCCTCGGTCCGCAGCGAATCCCAACCCTGGGCCGCACCATCTATGAGGCGATCAATTCGGGCGCGTTGATCCAGAACCTGTGGTGGTGGTGGGGCGTGCCCACAGCGCTCTTGGCGGTGATGTTCATTGGATTGCTTTTGATCAATATCGGTCTGGATGAAGTGTCCAACCCACGGCTGCGGAAGTTAAAGGCCTGAGTTCGCTGGCCTAGTGGAATCTGGCCTCAGGCGGCCTGAAGCGAGTAAGAACCGAAACTGAAATGTGCACTGATCGGGGGGCTTGGCCTACATGGGCACGCTTTGGAGGATCAGGCCTTAAAGCCGCCCGGCACGGTAGCTACCCGGGCGGTTCCTTAGCCTCGGGCAACCGGCACGTTAGCTTCAGGATGTTGCGATCCCCGATGCGTTCATAGGTCATGGTGTCCGCATATTCCTGGATCAAACGTATGCCAAACCCGCCGACCCCTGCGGTTAGAAGATCTTGCGGAGTTTCCGCCGGAGAAAACGCTGTTGGGTCGAATGGAACCCCATTGTCGCTGAGTTCCATGGAAACCGTGTTTTCAAGGAATGTGAGTGTCACCGCGATACTTGGGACATCACAATCGGCCACGCCGTGCATCACGACGTTTGTGAGGGCCTCTTCCAGACATAGGGCTGCAAAGGTGATCTGTTCTTCGGCAAGCTCAGCTTGGGCTGCCATCGCACGCAGCAGCCCCACCGAGTCAGCAATACCTTGAAGGTCCGCAGTGGGTTGAAGGCGTTTCTCCAACGCCATTTCACGCAAACCGGGCGTGCGCCTCGTCAGCCGTTGCGACGATTGGCATGAGCTGGTCGATCCCGGTTGTCGTCAACACGCGCTCCACCGTCTCTTGCGGAGCCAACAGCACCATGCCGCCGCCCTTCTGCGCCAGTCGTCGAGCACATTGTATCAGAACGCGGATGCCAATGGAGGCGATAAACTCGACCTTCTGTAGATCGACAACCACCTTTTCGTAGCTTCCTGCGATGACACTAAAGGGCATGTCTGCCGTCGCCGCACCGGCGACATCCAATCGTCCGTCCAAGTTGACGACCAGAACGCCAGTTTCCGTTTCAGTCTGCTCAATTTCCATTGTGTGCTCCTGTTTGCCAGGTTGAATGACGCGCGCAGATCAATGTGCGGGCGATGTATGAGAGTTCGTGGGTTCGGTGCGTTGGAACGCTAGCAGCGTTATGTCATCGGATTGTGACGCACCGTCGGCAAAGTCGCGAATGGCTCCCATCACGGCACCAACGGTGGCCTCGGGCACCAATCCGGTCGTCGTGCCAAACACATGCAGTGCCTTTTCTTCGCCCAAGAACGCGCCGTCACGGTTTTGGCTTTCGTCAAACCCGTCGCTGTAGATTAGAACCCGTTCACCGGCGTTCATCTGCAACGTCCCGGTTTTGTACACCGCTTGCGGCATGATCCCCAAAACAATGTTCCCATCCGGTTCGAGTACGCGCAAAGCGCCAGGCTGAGTTTCGACGAAGGGCGGACAGTGACCAGCGTTCACATACCGCACGTGTCCGGTGCGCGGCGACAGCATTGCAACGAAAACCGATACAAAGAGCCCTTCGGGGTTGCGGGCACAAAGCTCGGCATTGGCCGCGGCAACGACCGCATCTATGGTGCCGCCTTGGTGCGCCAAGGTGCGGATCACTTCGCTGGCACGGGCGGCAAACATCGCCGCCGCTATTCCTTTGCCGGCCACATCGCCGATCAAGACGTAGACTTCGCCACTGTCGATCTCGAAAATATCGAAGAAATCGCCGGACACTTCCTCGGCAGGCACCATGGACCCATAGATCGACAGCCCGTCTGTTTGATAGGCCGGGTCCGGCAACAGAGATTGCTGTATGTTGCGGGCGGCCGCCAGTTGGGTGTTGAGCACCATCAACCGTGACCGCGCCTCTTCACCTTCACGGAGCTTTTCCACAGCTTCCACCAATGCACCAATTTCCCGCGTCGCTGTGATCGGGCGCAGCCTGACGGAAAGGTCCCCGTGCAACATGGTTTCAAGGACACGGATAGCGGCGTTGAGAGGCCGAAACGACAGCCGCACGGCACGCAACAGAAACCCAACGGCCAGCAGCACACCCAGAATGATGGTCAAGGCTGCAAGGCCATTGACCAAAAGCTCCCCCCGGCTGCGGTTGGTGACGTCGCGGGCTGCAACCAATTCGCCAATGGGCCGTTCCAGCGCGTCGACAATCGGCAGCACTGTCACAAAGCTGCGGCTGTTCAAGGTTCCTGTGGTCGTGGCTCGTTGAGCGCCCGAACAGCAGGTGTCCTGGACCTGTGCTGCAATGCTCTGTTGTGACCCCGAAAGCATCAGTGCGCCTTCGGGGGTGACCAAGGCCAAGGCCTCCACGCTTCGGAAGAAGGTTTGGAGGCGACCACCGAAATCGGATGCCAGCACGACATAGCCGGTGATCCGGTCGCCGCGCCGGACTTCGTCCGCCACCACAAGCGCGAACCCACCCGATGGCAGAGGCGCAATCGTTTCAGGGTTATCGCGCTGCGCCACCAGCCCCACCAGCAGCTCAAAGGTTTCCGACGCGGGACGGATCGTGCCGGATTGCACAATCGGCGTGCCATCGGCGTCCAAGACAAAGGCGGACACGGGCACGCCCAAGCGCGTTCGAATGCGATCCAGCCGCTCGCTCACAAGTTGGTTCTGAACTTGTGCCACCAGCGCATTGTCCGTCGCCGGATCCCGCGCCAGCTGCGCCGCGATCCGGCGCATGATCGAGGCATCCAGATCCCGGATTGTTTCGAACAGATCGGCGTCAGATGCCAGTTGCTCGACCGCGAACCGATTTGCCTGCAACCGCGCTTTGATCTCGGACACGGTGACAAGAACGGTCGCAAGGGCCGCAATAGACACCACCGCGATGACGGCAATCCGCGCGCCCAGCGATACGCGTCTCATCTGTTCGCCTCGGATGCCGCGCGGTGGTATCCAAGCCCAAGCTGACCGTCGTGCTGCACTGCGAAGCCCATATGCCCGCTGTCCAAAAGCCGTGTGTGGGCCGACACGTCACCATGGGGTGGGAGCGGTAAAACGGTCACCTCATCAGACCCGCCCGGTAAGGGATCGAGACCGCGCTGCACCACGAAACGCGGACCCCCGGTGCGCTGACCTTCGTACCCGATGACAACAAAGCCTTCGGACAGGAGATTGCCCAAAGACCATTGGTTGGCTGGCGCAACCACCGCCTGACAGGTGTGGATCCCGAAGATCGAAAACGCTTCTAGCCGCAGTTTGACAAAGGTCCTTTGCCAACCCCGACTGCGGTAGGGTTCCGCCACCACAGTCCCAAACAAAAGACCGATCCGTTGGGCGTTGTCGCCAAGAAATGGTGGCATGTCTGGCCCAGCTGGCACCGCCACGGAGTATCCGCAGACTTCATTCTGATCGCGCATGACCAAGGCGGCCCCGCCCGACTTGCGGATGGACTGAAAGAAACTCACGTCCTGACGCATCATCAAATCGGGCGTCCACGCGGCATCGGTCACTGTGGCATTTAGTTGGGCAAGTAGCGGGTCGTCGCCTTCGCGAGCCAAGGACAACACCGTCTTGTCATCATTGGGATGCCGCGCAATGAGATCGGCAAGCGCGGAGGCCAGCATTCCTCTAGTTATCCCCGATGATTTCCGCATAGGTCAAAAGTGACATCGCCGGTGGCACCCCCAGATCGCGCGCGACATCCAACCTGACTTGGTAGGAAAACCTTTGCAATGTCTCCACAGGGACAGCGCCGGGATCGGCGCCTTCGAACAGGATTTGATCAACTTTTTTGGCGGTGAGCCGCCCGACCTCGGCATAGGGTGCCACCAGTCCATAGAGCGCATCGGACCCGGTGAGCAGCCGTTCGGTGGATGTGAACGTGGGCAAGCGCGCGGCGTTGGCGGCGTCTGTGATGGCTTGCGCGTGTTCGCCCAAAAATGAATCCGGTCCCAGGTAGAGAAACTGCGGCCCAAAGCGAGCGGCCTCCTCCACGAGGTCCGGTAACGCTGACGCCATCGGCTGACCCTCTGCGTCTAGGGGCACTGGCAACCGTTCTAACCGGATCCCCTGAGGTTCAGCCGCCGCGGCAAGGCTATCGACGGCAAGCACTGCATTGGGTTCGGTCGGCGAATAGATCGCAGCCAAGCGATCCACTGGCATGTAGGCCTGCATCGCTTGCAACTGAGTTTCGATGGGCACGATGTGACTCACACCCGTCAGGTTGCGTCCCGTTGGTTCAAACCCAGGGACGATGTGCGACCGTATCGGTTGCGATACCATCGTGAACACGATGGGTCGGTCCATGATCACCGGAGGATAGGCCGTCGCGTCCGGGGCAAGGGCCGGATCCTGGCCCGCCAATCCAAGCGTCGTGGACGTCCCCCATGTGTAGACAAGATCGGGATCTTCAGCCTCGATCTGTTCAAGGATGGCGGGCAAGGCCCCCCTATCGCGGCCAAGCGAGGTTACGGTGAAGCGGATCGCACGTTCATTTTCCGCAAAATAGTCAAAGAACCCCGCCTCTACTTCGGTCTCACCGCGCCACAGAACCATGAAGACATGTTTTTCGTCCTGTGCCATGGCGGGCCCCGCCAGCCACAACAGCATCCAAACCCACACAAGCTTAGCCTTTGACCAAAAGCGCATCGATTGCGTCCTCCTCGTCGCGGCTTCCGACCGCCAGAAAAAATACAGTGCCAACGGTTGCGACCAAAAGGGCGATCAAGCCCAGGGCAAAGGTGGCTTCATTGGGGGTTCCAACGGCCAACAGAGCGCCGACGAGGACAGGTCCCAAGAACGATCCCAGCCGTTCGTAAAACCGGTATCGCCCCATGACGACCCCTGCCCCCAGAAGGTTGCATTCCCGCTCCGTCAAGCCAAGCAACAATGTCATTTGGGCAGGCACAGACATGGCTTGACCCAGTCCAAACAATCCAACCGAAAGATAAAGCGGCCACAGTCCAGGCATCAACGCAGGCAGCAACAGCGCCGCAGCGGCCAGGATCGTGCCACCAAATGTGTAAAACGCATATGCTTCAAAACGGTCAGCCAGTTGCGCCAACACCGGGCTGACGATCAAAATGACCACCCCGTATGTCATCATAAGCCGACCGATCTCGGTGGCGTTCAGGCCCAGGTCGGCAATTGCAAGCGGCACCGCCAAGAACAGCGCGCCGTTCAGCATCATTTTGCCGGGCAGGGAAAAGCACCCGACCAGCATCACAAAACGTGCGTTCTGGCGCAGCGCCACAGGCGCGTTGGTCTCACGCCGTTTGAGCGGCTTTGGCTTCTGAGTGTCGGTGTCTGGCAGGTTCGGCAACGCCGACGGAAGGATCCAAGCGGCGATCAAAGCGCCCGCAACCATGGACACGCTCGCCGTCATGAACAGGATCGAGGTTCCGAGCCGGTCGGTCAAAATGCCTCCGATTGCCGGGCCCGAAATCTCTGCGGCAACCACCACAACGAAGAAAAAAGAGAACCCGCTGGTCCGGCGGGTCTTGTCGGTGTGGCGCATTACGAAAAGCTGCGCTGCCGCGTAGGCTAGCCCGTAGCCGAGCCCGGACACACCACGCGCGATGCCAGCGCTCACGATATCCTGCACCATCACGTGCAACGCAGTCCCCAAGGCGATCACGCCCATCCCAATCAGAACCGTGCGTTTGATCCCGGTGCTTTCGGCCATGATGCCGCCCAGCAGCACGCCAAAAATTGAGGTGAGCAGGAACATCGACATGGCAAGGCCAGCCAATGTTTGATCGTCAATGGACAAAGACGACGGCAGCTCAGCCAGAAAAATCGGGAGTGCGGGCCGCAACAGGGCCTCGCCCAAGAAGAAGAGAAATAGCGGCAGGCGAATGTAGCGCGCCGCGGGGTAGGTGACGGTGGCCGGATGCCCCCCTTTGGCGGTGGCGAAGATCAGAGACCCCTGCGCGATGGCTCGGTCGCTGGCGTGCTTGATGAAACGATTGGTTTCGGCGACCAGCGAAGCAAGGCTCCCCGCGCCGTTGGTTTCCACACCAAACCGCAGGTCGCGGTCGCGCAGGCGTTGATCCAGGAACCGTAGCATCTCAAGCGGGCGCACCAGATTGACCAGGATCAGCAACAGGACAAACTCGAACCCAATGAGCAGTGCAGCCACGAAAATGGTCAAAGTTTCCAGCGCAATATCCATGCGGACATCTTGCAAGAGCGCCAGTTCGGTCCCAGCGATAACCGTGCCAAGGGCAACATCACCGGTCCCGACCGTCAATTCGGTGACCAAGTATCGTCCCGCGACGAAGCTGGTTGTGTCCGCCTCGTCGAAAAACGGAATGCCGGTGGCGGCTTGGTGGACCCTGTCGATCAAACCCGCCAGGGTGTCTCGCCATCCTATGGAGGTATCGCTGCCGAAGGGCGCGACCTGATCCGGCAACACAAACCCCGCGGGGGACATCGCGACCAGACTCTCTGCTTCGTCATACACTGCGATGAACGCAATGTCGGCGGCAGCCGCACGGGTGCTGTCGAGCGCGGCACCAACCTCGCGCAGATCGCCCAGGCTGCCAAAGAACTGGGCGTTGAACTCCAATTGCCGCACCAAACCCTGGGACGCGATCTGTGTGCGCGCTTCGACCTGGGGCAACAGGGCGTCTTCGAAGCTCCAAAACGACAAAAGGCCGAACAGAACAAAGGGCAACAGCGCAGCGGGCACAGCCACCAGGACCCACCGGAAAAACGCGCCGCGCAAAATCACTGTGCCGCTCCGTCAGGCCGGTTGAGATCGGCAATCACTTCTGTGGCCCCGAAGACCAGGCCGGTGTCCTTTGCCGGTTCGCCGTCGGCCATCCGCCGCATGGCTGCGGCTTCGCGTGCGAACAGTCGTTCCTTGGGAAAAATCGCGGCAAACACCAGAATGGCGAAAATCGGTGCGAAAACAGCAAAGAGACCCATGGCAGCCGCGCGCATGCGTGCCTGCAAAGCGGCCAAGGCCTCATGGGCGGGGGCAGCGTCAAAGACCACCGTCACAACACCCACCGATACCCCATCGTTTCGGATCGCGGCTGATGTGGTGAACTGATCGGCGGACATCGTCCTAGCCAGGGCATTGGGGTTCTCTGTATCAACCCGGGCCAATGCGGTGCCCCTCATCTCAGGCGCGCCGGGCGTATCGGCAATCACTGTGCCGCCCAAATTTTGCAGCAGTATTGCGACGTCGCCCTTTTGCTGTTCCGCCAGCCGGTTGATTGCCACACTGCCCGCAATATTGCCTTCCAGCGACATGCCCGGCCCGAGACTGCGTTCAATGACATCCCGTGCCTCGCGCGCCACCGAGTCATACCGCTGGGCGTAGGTGTCGAGATAGATCCGGTCGAACTTGAGAAAGGTCAGCACGGCCACAAACACCAAGCTGGCCGCAAAGCAGACGAAAATGGCCAACATCATCTTGATCACCAAGCGCGTGTCGCCTGTGCGCCGGTCAATGCTGTTTTTTTGCGTCTGCATGGGGGTGGACCGGTTGCGGCGGCGAAGGGAACTGGGACTGGCCACAGTCTAACTGCCGCTTGGGTTAGCTGGCAAGGATCGGACGGGCCTTGCCGAAGTGGAGTGTGGTTTCAGGTGCCCTTGGTGATAGCCCGGACGACATCCAGCGCACTGGCGATGCCGTCTTCGTGGAACCCATGGCCCATCCAGGCCCCACAGTACCACGTATTCCGCTGTCCATTCAGCGTGGCTAGTTGATCCCGTGCGTTCAGCGAACTGTGCGAGTAGGTCGGATGGTGGAACACGTGCTCATCATAGACAAGCGCCGGATCGATGGGTTGGGTTGGGTTCAGGGACACGAAAGTCGGATCGTCCTGGGGGATCGAGGTTTGCAAGGCATTCATCCAATAGGTCACCGAGACCGGATCGTCTGGCCCAGCGTCCGTTGCCCCCACATGGTTCCAAGCCGCCCAACAAGCCCGACGCCGCGGCATCAACGAAGCATCAGAGTGCAAGACAACCCGATTGGGGCGGAAGGCGATGGCGTTGAGAGCAGCGGCTTCGATCTCTGACGGGTCGGCCAGGATACGTGCCGCCTGATCCGAATGCACGGCGAGGATAACCTTATCAAAATGGTGCTCATCACCGTGGCACCACAGCGTCACGCCTTTGCATTTGCGCTCAATACGATCAACCGCACGCCCGGTGCGGATGGTCCCGCCGTTTCGTTTGATCTGCGACGCGAGCTTTGCCACGTAGATCGCAGACCCGCCGTCCACCGAATACCACTGCGGATGCTCCTTGTGCGTGAGCAATCCATGGTTGTCCAAAAACTGAACCAACGTTTTAGCGGGAAACGTCACAGCGGCACTACCTGGCGCTGACCATATGGCGCCCACAAATGGCACCAAGAAACGGTCGCGCATCCAAGGACCAAGCCCCAACCGCCCGATCAGGTCTTCGAGCGTCAGCGAGGGATCAGCACTGGCCGCCCGGGCGTGGGCATTGAATCGCAGGATGTCGCGCAACATCTGCAAATACTTCGGCCTAAACACATTGGCTGGCTGAGCCAAAATCCCGTTCAGTGGGCGGTCTCTTTTCAACGCATATTCAAATTCACCTGCATTCAAAGATACCGAGAAGCTCATATCAGCTTTGGAGGTTGGCACATCCAGATCAGCAAACAAACGCCTGAGGTTGGGGTAGTTTTCGTGGTTGAATACGATGAACCCGGTGTCGACCGGCTGATCGCCCCGTATCCCGGCGTGGATCGTCCTGGCGTGGCCCCCAAGCCGGTTTTCAGCCTCAAACAGGGTCACATCATGGTGTGCGGCCAAAAAGTGAGCTGCGCCCATGCCCGAAATGCCAGCCCCGACAACGGCGATGGTTTTGCGCGCTTTGTCGTTATTGGCTTCAGCCATCACGTGATTGTCTGGCGTTGGATTGCCGCTGCGCTTGTTTGGGTGGGTGTGGACGGAAAACGGTCTGGGACACGGTTATGAGACCACTTCGAAAGCCCGCCTCACAGGTGGCGAAGTAGTACATCCACATCCGTTGGAACCGTTCGTCGAACCCCATGGGCGCAATCTCTGGCCAAGCTGCTTCAAATCTGGATTTCCACGCGACGAGAGTTTTCGCGTAGTCGTCGCCAAACACCATGGGCGGCGCGGGCTCCAACCCGGCCTGGCGTGCCAGTGTTCGCAAACCGGCTTCGGGCAACAACATGCCTCCGGGAAAAATGTAGGTCTGCAAGAAGTCGCTGGTTTTCCTGTATTCCGCAAAGGCGTCATCGCGGATGGTGATTGCCTGCAAGCCAAACAACCCACCAGGGCGCAGCAAATGGGCAACTCTCTCAAAATAGATCGGCCAAAATCGTTCGCCGACCGCTTCGATCATCTCAATCGACACGATCTTGTCGAACTGTCCCTCAACCGAACGATAGTCCATTTCGCGAACGGACACCCGGTCCGAAAGCCCCTCGGCCTTGATGCGCTG
The DNA here is from genome assembly GCA_039178645.1 of Pseudomonadota bacterium. GTDB lineage: Bacteria > Pseudomonadota > Alphaproteobacteria > Rhodobacterales > Rhodobacteraceae > Mangrovicoccus. Next base: position 27,977 of record JBCDFD010000008.1, read on the forward strand.
TTCAACAAAGTCTCGTTGAGCTGGAGACAACGTGATCGCTGTCACCCGGCATCCGGTATGTTTGGCAGCTTGACAGGCAAAGCCGCCCCACCCACAGCCAATTTCAAGGACATGGTCATCCGGGCCAATGGCAAGTGCTTCGATCAGGGCATTGTTCTTGTTGTACTGCGCGCGTTCCAGGTCATCGGTTTCGTCCAAATAGAGACCCGCAGAATAGGTCATTGAGGGGTCCAACCACGCCCCATAGAACGCGTTGCCAAGGTCATAGTGGGCGGCAATGTTTTTCGGTGCGCGGCGCAGCGAATTGGTTCGGACCCTTTGCAGTGCCGCCAGGAACCACCCGGCAACACCTCGCGCTTTGAATTGTTCGCCATTCGTCAACGTGTTGGCGGCAAAGAATTGGAGCAGCTGCGACACATCGGGGCTGTCCCAGTCCCCGGCCATGAACGCTTCGCCCAGACCCACATCGCCGCGAATGACCGCACGGGGAAGCATACGCCACCGGTGGACCTGCATGTCAGCTTTCGGACCTGGACGGGGTCCCTTGACGCTCAGAGTGGTCTCGTTGGGCAGACCAATATCCAGTTGGCCCACAGTCAACCGCCGCAGATACGCGGCCAGTGGTTTGATTGGGACGGGCACCCGACGGACAGGATATCCGGCTTGGTCTAGTAACGTGATATCTGCCATATTGGTTTGGGGATCGACGTCCGCGAGTTGAGGCGACAGATCCCTTTGATTGTTGATGTGTAGTGTCACCGCACCGGTCCGCCCGTCTGGCCCATCGCCGCGCGGAGTACCCACGCGCCCAACCGCACCTTACGCAAACCTGCCGCCATCGCCACCATGAACAGATGGTTTTGTGACGATGCCGGATGAACCCTCACAGTCTCACGCCCGCAGAACCTTTGGAGGTTCAAAGCCTTCACTCTTTGACAGAATTTCCATGAAAACGTCCGTGCACGACTGCCACGACCGGGTGAGAGCAAACTGGCGGCAACGTGCGCGGGACAGGTTCAATGCCGCCATGGCCGCTTCGGCAAGGTTCTCAGACAGGATACCTGTTTCACCATCTTGAATGACATCTATGGGACCTGTGACCGGAAAAGTGGCCACCGGCACACCGGACGCCAGTGCTTCCAGCATCACAAGACCAAATGTGTCGGTGCGCGACGGGAAGACAAAAACGTCGGCAGCGCGATAGTGCGCGGCGAGGTCGGCACCTGTCTTGGCCCCCAAGAATGCCACATCGGGATATTGCGCGCGCAGCGTCTTCAGCGCCGGACCGTCCCCGATCACAACTTTGGAGCCGGGCAGGGCCAGATCCAAAAAGGACGGCAGTGATTTCTCAACCGACACACGGCCCACCGACAGCCAAATGGGGCGCTCCAAATGAGCATATGGGTCCACGGGGTCGGGGTTTGGCGCGAATAACGAGGTGTCGACGCCGCGCGGCCACAGGTGCAAGTTGGAAAACCCCCGAGCCTCCAGCGCGTCTTTCATGCCCTTTGTGGCCACCATGCATGCGGAGGCGCGATTGTGGAACCGCCGCAACCAGGCATAGCTCAGGCCCAAAGGAATGGGCGCACGGGCCGCGAGGTATTCGGGAAAGCGCGTGTGATAGCTGGTTGAATATCGTTGGCCTCTCGCGCGCATCGCCGCCGCCGCGCACATCCCCAAGGGCCCTTCGGTGGCGATATGGACGTGTTCGCAGCCAAGGTCAGCCATCAGCGCCGCCACCCGGCGTCGGGTCGTCAAGGACAGCCGTATCTCTGGATAGGTGGGGCAGGGCAGCGTCCGAAAACGGCTTGGCTCGATCAGTTTGACGCTGATACCAGCCTCTTCCAGGCAAGCAATGGTGTGTTGCAACGTCCGCACCACGCCGTTGATTTGCGGAAGCCAGGTGTCCGTAACAATCAGGATTGACGTCATGCTGCCCCCACCAACGCGGGCACAGCAATAGCTCTTTTGCCGCTTGCCACAAGGACAATTCGATGAGCCCATGGGCGTTGGGCTGTCCACCCAGTGCGCGTCAATGGGCGCAAGCTCAGCCCCAGCCGAGGCCGCTGCCACCACGAGCCCGCGAACCCGAGTGCCGAATACCAGTCGCCTCTTGGATTGGGTCGCGCTAGGCTTATGCCGACGCCGCTTTGCACAGCGGTCGATGCCAAAGGACGCGCGATCCCTGTGAGTTGGGCAAGACAACACCGACCGTCCTCACGCAAAGTGCGCGTGTTGATCGTGAATGCCTACTTCGACCCATGGCTTGAGGCCACGCCGACGCGCCTGTTCGTTCCGAGGCCACTGGCCCCTTATTTTCTCGCAGGCCACTTCAACCCAGATCTTTGCGATGTGCAGGTTTGGGATGAGGTGTTCCAAGGCATGTTGCTCAACCGCAAAAAGTTTGCCTGGCCTGACTTGGTGGTATTCACTGGGCTGACAGCGGCCTTCGACCGGGCGCGCCAACTGTCGGCCTACTTTCGCCACGCAAATCCAAAGGTCGTCACCGCCATCGGCGGGCACATTGCGCGCGCACTGCCCGCCATTTGCAACGAGGTGTTCGACTACGTCTGTCCGGGTGATGCGGACGAAATCGCCGAAGTTGGCGCGGCTTTGTTTGGCGAGGATGCGGTTCTCCCCGACGGCGCGCCGCGCCAGGATCTGGCGGCACCCCGACTGGGCATGGCATATGTTGAAACAACCAAAAACTGTAACTTTGCTTGTTCCTTCTGCACGTTAACCGGCGAAGGGCGCGCCTACACCGCCTATCCAACATCGGCGATTGAACGTCAGCTTGATGCCGTGGGGCGCAGTCAAGCCATTGCGCTGGCAGACAACAATTTCTTCGGCAACAACCGCCGCAGTTTTGAGACGCGGGTCAAGCTTTTAGGCGACCGAGTGCGGGCGGGTCAATTTCGCGGCTGGGGCTGTTTGGTCACCGGGGACTTTTTCGCCAACCGGTCGAACATCGCCTTCGTGGCAGAGCATGGATGTCGGGCAATCTTTTC